>JBQCJR010000702.1:0-7724 GCA_051952595.1 Kofleriaceae bacterium | reverse complement strand
GTCGCGGCGCGGCGCTGGAGTTCGCTGAGGTGAGCGCGCAGCTCACGCGGGTCGAGCCGAAGCTGCTGGGCGGCGTCGACGATGTTGCCGGCACGCAGCAGCGCCTCGGCGCTCGCGCGCTCGAGCGGCAACCCGAACGCGATCATCCCCGCGCCGCCGCTCTCGATCGATCGGACGAGCGCCTCGTCCGTGTCGAGGGCGAGCTTCCCTCGCCTCTTCTGGCGCCCTGGGTTGGAGCAGTCCCGGCACTGGGACTTCCGCCCGCTTGACTGCGAGCTGTCCCTGTGGAAACTCTCGATCGGCAGCTCGAGACCGCAGGGGCCTCGACACGTCTTGCGATCCATCGGTGGCGAGACAACTTCGCGAATTGGCCGCCGCTTCCGCCCAGCCTAGATCCGGCTGTGGGCGTACCACCCGCTCGCGAAGCCCAGGACGAGAGCGGTCGCGAGCGTCTTCCACCCGGGTTGCCACGTGCTCGCCGACGTGCGCAGCGACGCATTCTCGGCGGTCAGTCGCGTCTCGAGTTCCTGGAGACGGAGCAGCTCCGCGTCGATCTTCGTCCAGGCCTCGTGGCTCAGGACGTGACCGCCCACCGGGATCGCGAACTGCCTGCCGTCCGGCCCTCGGAGAACTCCCTCGCCACTCGTGAGCCGCAGGTGCGGCGTGGGCATCGGCAGCACATCGGTCGATGGTGTCGTCGGGGAGTCGTCGCCGTTGGCCAAGGACGGCGCGAGGAGCACGACCGCGATCGCGATCGCGAGAGCTAGCGCGCGACGAGGCACATCACCCTCAGAGGTCGGTCGGAGTCCCTGCGACTCCGTTCGCGCCGGTCGGCGGGTTCACGGCGACGGCCTTCTTGCCCGCGGCCTCGGCCTTCGCGACGGGGTCCGCCGTGATCCAGCCGAGCAGCGTCGAGACCGCCGTCTTCAGCCACGTCGGCGCGTGCTCCTCGTACCACGCGGTCGCGACGAACTCGGTCACGATCTTGTAGATCACGCTGTAGCCACCGACTGCGGCGAGCGCGATCTTGAGCGCGGCGAGCGCGATCGCGCTGGTCATCGCGCCACTCGCGCCATTCGCGACGACACCATTCGCGAGACCGCCACCGAACGCCATCAGGAACACGATCGCGATCTTGCCGATCGGCGAGCGCGCGTGCTTCCCGCCCAGGCTGTCCGGCAGGTACCGGTACACCGCCGGCGCGATCAGCACGATCGCGAGCGAGGCCGCGAGCCACCACTGGCCGCCCACGATGGCGTCGAGCACCGGCTTCGCGTAGTCGAGCAGCGATCCGTCCTCGGGCGAGATGGCTCCCGCGGCGACCGCGGTGCCTGCGAACGCCACGATCAGCGCGAGGACCGCGCCCGCGACGAAGTAGAGGTTGGTTGCGAGACGCTTCATGGCAGTAGTCCTCCAGTGCAGAGATGTGCGATCGCCTCGCACGGGGCTTGGTAGTCCTGTGGCAGCGAGCGACACGCGACCGCGAGCAAGATGCCCGCGATGACCGCTCGACGACGCCACTTCGACGCCGTGTTCTTCTCTTCGGCGGTCATGGCGCGAGTGGGTGATCCCAATAGACGTCGATGGACTCGACCACGATCCCGGCGGCCGACCCGGTCACGTAGACCCACATCACGTCGAGCATCCCGTCGTGGATCTCGATGGTGTTCCGGGCGTTCGTCGGGACGACCTCGATGACTCCCTGAGTCGCCGTCGAGCTCCCCGTCGTCCCGCCGAGCCCGATGTCAAATCTCCGGTGCGTCACCTCGACGTTGACCGACACGTTGCTCGTGTTGTTAGAGAACGCGACGCGCACCTTTTTGACGCGGTCACCCTGCCGGATACCCACCACGCCGAACGAGGGGCTGTAGTAGTGCCAGATGGTGCTCGAAGCCGCGATCTTGTCGGGCACCCCGGAGGACATCCCCATGCCGAGGCTCGCCGAGGAGTTGACGACGGGGAGCGTGCGCGCGAAGTCGGCGGTGTGCGCGTAGTCTGCGCCTGTGACCACCGTCCCAGTGACCTCGACGTCCGAGGCGAAGCTCGTGTCACCCGTCGCGTCCAGCGTGCCGTCGAGGGTGGTGTCACCCGTGACGTGGAGGTCACCGTCGATCGCGAGGTCGCCCTCGATCTGGCCGTCGTTGACGTACTTCGCCCACAGGCATAGCCAGTAGAGCAACCAGTTGAAGTCCTGCGCGTAGAACTTCTCCTTGGGCTCGATGCCTACAGCCAATCTCCCGGTGTCGGGTACTGACTTGGTGGGAGTGCCGGAGTGCGATTCCACCCCCACTGGGTAGTTGTCGGTCGTGGCCCAGGTGGGCAATGTCGACGGCTTCGGCACTTCTGCAAACCATGGTCCAGTCCAGGACTCATGACAACGAGAGTCCTGGACTCGGCAATGGTGGAGAGATTTACCTAGTCCATCACGTTCGCGATGGCGCCACCCTCGGTAGGATCGAGCGCGTTGCCGAACCCAAGCCCCACCGCGCCGACTCCCGTGCCGTTGGTCCCGTCGAAGACCATCAGCTCATCTTCGGGGAGGGGCCACGTTCGCGCGATGGGACGCACGCCTACGGCCGCGGTCGCACGCAGGAACGAGAGCAGCGCGATCAACAGGGCGCGGTCGTCGAGCACGAAGCGCTCAACGATGAGTTCGAAGGACGCGTGACCGTACTGCTTCAGGTGCAGGTACGCAACGTCGTCGTAGATTACCAAGTCTGCGACCCGGAGCACGTCACCGATCGAACCCCGCGACCTGTTCGCGATGATCCGAGCGCGGATGTACCGTCGATAGACGTCGTCGGAGAGCCCGTTGCGCGGCTGCCCGACCTTCTTTCCGAGGACGTCGAGCTGGGCTCCCACAGCGACGTCGATCCCGCGCAGCGTGAGTAGCTGCACGAGGGCGTTCTGCACGTCCTGCAGTCCCGTCGCCCACGCGCGCAGGAGCTTTCGGATGTTGTTCTCTTCGTCCATCGCGCCCCTACCTGATCAGCTTCGTCTTCGCGTACTGGCAGAGTCGGTCGATCGCGAGTCGCGCGTGGTCGACGTACGCGGGCGAGCTCGGCGGGACCGGGGACTCGACCGGGATCGGGGGGTCGGGAGGGCGCACGACGGTCACCGTCGGCGTGACCCCATAGTAGCTACCGAAGTAGGCCACCTACTCGTTCCCCGCGCTCTGACGCGTGCCAGCCGCGGCGTCGAGCGCGACCGAATACTCTGGTGTGATGCCGTCGGCCTTGTAGGCGACCACGGTCGAGGTCGGTCCGCTCAAGCCCGTGACCTTGCCGAAGTTGAGCGCGTACATGCGACGGAGGAAGCCGCGAAACGTGCGCCCGGTGTCGAGCACCGTGTCGAGCACCGTGTCGCGAATCGCCTCGAGCAGGTCGGCGGCGACACCCGCGGCCGCGATCGCGCCGTCGGCCACCGACACCACCCTGGCATTCAAGGTGCGGGTCGCGACCTCGTCGGCGATCTGGTCGGCACTCGGGGCGGCCCCACCCGTCCACGCGCCTGCGCCGTGGGACGCGCTGAGGACCGCGTCGACTGCCCCAGGAACGATCGCGAACGCCGCGGCGACGTCGCTCGCGTCCGCAGGGTCAACGGGGAGGTTGTCGGTCTTCTCCCTGATGAGCGCGATGTTCGGGTCGATCGATCCCACCACGTACAGCACCTCGGCGCACTGAGCCGGAGGATCGACACCGTCGTCGTAGTCGACGGAGAGCACCGCCGGACCGACGACCGCGGTGGTGGAGCCGCTGACCGTCGCGATCTGGTACCACCCGCGCCCGAGTTCGCGCGCGGTGAACTCGGTGACCGACGTGAGCGAGGTGAAGGCGCTGTCGCTCGCGTAGCACAGATGCACCGCGAAGTTGGACGCGGGGACCCCCTCCACACCCTTGTGTCCGCTCTCGTCATCGAGGTCGGCGAGGAAGAACCTAAACACCGGATTCGAGTTGACCGGGATGTAGCGCATCAGAACGAGAGCCCCCCGAGCACCTGGTCGAGCGTGAAGCCACGACGACCTCCCTTGTCGAGGAAGATCGGAATCTGGAACGTGCTGACACCTGCCGTGCCCAGATCACTCACGCCGCGGTACAGGCCGTTGTCGTAGACGACGAAGTAGGTGCGCGCGGTGTCGGGCACCGGGATCGAGAAGGTTCCGTCGCCGGAGACGATGTCGTAGGCCCCGACGAAATCGACCGTCATGTCGGATCTCACCGCGTAGGCGCGAAGTGCGGTACCTCCGGCGGGCGCGGCGTCGCCGTCGATGGTCACGACGCCTTCGAGAGCCGACACGTTCGGGAGGACGTAGCGTCCGCCCACCCCGTGGATGGTCACCGACAGGACACCTCCCGCCGTCGCGGCCTGCGCTCGGGCGTAGAACTTCTCCCCCGCGGCGACCTCGACGAACCTGCCCCACTCTCCGAACTTGACGGTGCGCTCGGTGGTGTCGATCAGGTAGTAGAGGTCCTCCGCCACGACGCGCTTCGTGGACGCGTCGCCGACGGCGATGTCCACGTGGAGTAGTACGTTGTTCAGCGTGCCCCGGCTGCCTACGCCGACGTCGATGTAGAACAGGTCGTCCGTAGCCGTGCCGATCTCAGCCCACGCCCCCTCGCTCGTCGTCCCCGGGGTGATGGCTACTCCGTCAGTCGTGGACGTGTTCGCGCCAAACGTCTGCACGAACGTGCCCGTGCGCGCCAACTCCGGGTGCGTCGGGTCACCGTGGGCGATCACCCCTACGCGGATCGATCCCGCGGTAGTGTCGTTGGTCTGCGCCTGGACGCCGATCGTCGTGCCGGCGGCGATCGTCACCGGCAGCCAGAAGCGATGGCCGCCCTGCGCCGAACTGTTCACGTACCACTGGCCCGCACCACTCGCGAAGAGGTCCGGGATGAAGTCGACGTAGCCGCTGCCCGAGTCGAGCCCGACCTTCACCATGATGCCGCGATCTACGTTCGGCGTATTCGCGCTCGAGACGATGACCTCGAGCGCGAAGCAACTCTGAGTCAGCGCGGCGCCGGAGAGGACCTGCGTGTACGTACCGTACGTGTTGGACGTTCCGGGGACGACCGCCGTTCCCCACGTCGTCGCGGGTTGCGTGCCGTCTGCGACGCTCGGTGTCCTCGAGCGGAAGCGGTTCGCAGCGCGAGCGGTCACGGCACCCCAGGGGTCGTGATGATGGAGATGCGGCTCGTGTCGTACGTGGCGAGCTGGCGCTTGCTGATGGAGACGGTCGCGCCACTGCTCGGCCCCGGTGCGACGTCGATCAGCGTCGTGGTGACGTCGAGCATGCCAGGCACGAAGAACGCCCGCGCCGCGATCGCGGACGCCACCGCGTCCGTGCCCGTTGGCTTCGCGTTGCCCCAGTCGGCGATCAGCTGCTTGATCTGCGCGACACCGTCGACCGGGAACGCCGCGGGATCGACGATCACGTTCAACTCAACGTAGATGGGCACCTCGACCGGCCGGGAGAACTTGACCACGTGGGTCGTCCCTTCCGAGTCCTTCGCGAGCCCGACGGTCGTCCCGTGCGTCCCGACCCCCGCGGCGACCCCGGCCAGAAGCGCGTCGAACACGCGCTGGTCGTAGTCGGTCCCAACGGGCATCCTGACCATCGCCTCCACGTTGTGTGGAGGAACCCCATCCGGGTCGGTGACGTCCATCGGGTTCTGGAAGATCGTCACCGCGACCACATCCGGCAGCCGGAGCAGCTCGGCGCGTAGCGCGTCGAGCGTCCCGTTGCCCCCTGCCGAGAGTTCCTGCTCGCGCAGAAGCCGGAGCTCGCCGTCCTGCGCCACATCTCGTCCCGGAGACGCGTCGAGGAGGTTGACGACGCCCTCCCATCCTCCGACGGGCGTGTCGATCTCGCGGATGTCACGCGCGACCGCCACCACTGGTCCGGTGACCTCGGCACGCGCACTCACGTCGACCGCGCCAGCGCCAGGCCCCAGGTAGGTCCAGTGCGCGGTACCGTCGGTGATGTCGGCCATCTCGGTGCTCGGCCCGCCGGCCGCGGCGCTCACGCCGGAGGTCGTGCACTGGTAGGCTCGCCCCCCGTTCGCAACGCGAGCACCAAGCGCGTAGGCCGTCGAGCCCGCCCACGCCGTCAGTGCGGCGATCGTCGCGTTCGTGCGGGTCAAGAACTTCTGCCCGGTGCTCGACGTCTTCGCCTTGTTGCCCGCGAGCACGAGCGTGAGCGGAGTCCCGGTGAGCACCAGGTTCGTCATCGAGTACGTAGCGGCCGGCCGGAAGGTCCCCGTCATCGCGCAGAGCGCCTCGAGCCCAGCGCCGCTCGCCTTGTCCGGGTCCTGCGACGAGTTCACCGCCTCGAGCTGCTCCCAAAGCGACGCGAGTCGCTCGGCGAGGATCCCCGTGATCTGCCCGAGGATGCTCTTGTCGCCGAGCGCGAGCGACGCGCCGAACACGTTGCGCAGCGACGCTTCCAGCCCCTCGCGGATCACCACCAGCGTCGGCGTGGCGAAGCCCTCGGGCGTGAGTCCGTAGATCACGAGAGTCCCCCAGGCGCGAGCGTGTCGACCGGCGACTCGCCGAAGACGGTCCGCACCTGCCAGTCCACCCGCAGCGTGCGGGTACGCCGGTCGAACACGACGTCCAGCCGGGTGACATCGCGAACTCCGTCAACCGCGAGCAGGGCACGACGGAACTCGTCCCGAGCGAGCGCCACCGCGATCGCGGGCTTCGCACCGAGGATGCCGTCCCAGTACGGAATCCCCTCGTCGAGGTCCAGGAACCACTCGTCGCGCAGCATCTGGAGCGCGATGCGGCACTGCTGAACGATCGCGTCCATCCCACGGGCCCAGACGAGGTCCGTGGTGATCACAAGGTCGTTGTCGTCACCGAGCAGCAGGTCCCGCGGCTCGTTCAGGAGCACGGTCGCCACTACTCGGTGCTCACCTTCGACTGGCAGTTCGGCCAGATCGGTCGCATGGTGGCCTTGAGTTCAGTGCCGAACGTCGGCCCGTCCGGTGCCCCGAGGATCAACTCGCGGAGCGCCCTCAGATCGCTCTCGCGCGCGACGCGGTCCGTGGCGTCGGGCCCAAACTTGAAGGCGGTACCGTGGAACGTCATCGCATCGCTCGGCACCGGTGTGCTCGGCTTGCTAGTTCCGCCGAACGAGTAGAGTCCGGGAATCGCGACTGCGTCGCTCAGCGAGTGCCGTCGATCGTCCTCCGGATCGACCTCCCCTCCCCGAGACAGCCAACGGTCCAGCGAGCAACTCGCGAACACCAGCAGGACGGTGTCGCCCTTGACGATCGGAAACGTGAGTCGCCAGTCGCCGGCGCCCGGAAAGCAGATCGGCACGTCCGGGATGACGGGGTGCCGTTCGTTCACCGTCTCGTCGAGCTCGGCGTCGTAGTACGCGCGCCGCACAAGTGGCTGCACCGAGGCACGCTGAGTCGCCGCGTCGAAGCTCTCGACGCGACCCGGCATCGCCACGAAGACCTCCTGGAGTGCGGTATCGATGGCGCCCGACAGGACTTCCGCCCATGACGGCGACTGACTCGGCATGATCCTTGTAGACCATGACCGATCGAACTCCGTAGTCCAGGAGTCGCGAGAATCACTTCCCCGGCTTGATCTCCACCTCCGTGAACCAGTCGTCCGCGTGCGTGTCTCCGGTGTGCTTCGTCTTCACGATCTTGAACAACCCGTTTCGCGACCGACTACGGAGATCGACCCGACCACCCGGAGTGAGTTCT
>JBQCJR010000701.1:0-6017 GCA_051952595.1 Kofleriaceae bacterium | reverse complement strand
CCGTGCAGCCGGGTGCCGCGGCGCCGCAGGCGACCGCTGATGTGCTGCGCGATGCCAACCTCGCCGCGAGCGCCGGCGACTGGCCGCGGGTGGCCGCGCTGGTCGAGCCGCTGCTCGGCCAGCGGCTCGCGGTCGCCGATCTCGCCGAGGCCCATCGGCTCGCCGGGCTCGCCGCGTTCTTCCTCGAGCGGCGCGCCGCGGCCGAGGCGCACTTCGTCGCGTGGCTGCGGATCGATCTCGATGGCCGGCTCGATCCGGCGCTCCATCCGCCGGAGGTCACCACGTTCCTCGACGACGTGCGCACGCGGCACGCCGCCGAGCTGCGCGCCCGCCGGCCGCGACCGCGCCGCTACTGGTGGCTCAACCTGGTGCCGCCGGGCGGCCAGATCCAGAACGGCGAGCGCGCCAAGGCGTACGTGGTCGGCGGGTTGCTCGGCACGTTCGCGGCCGCGAACCTCACCACGTACTTCGTGCTGCGCTCGTGGTGTACTCGGGTCTCCGGCCCCGGGGGAGAGAGCGTCACCTGCGACGACAAGGTGGACCGCGCGAGCACCGCAGCGATGCTGCGGACGATCAACCTGGTCGCTGGGGTGGGCCTGATCGCGACGTACGTGTACGGCGTCTACGACGGCGCGCGGGGTTACCGGCGCGCGCCCGCGGTGCTGCCGTACGTGGCACCTGCGGAGGGTGGCGGGGCAGGGCTCGTTGGGCTCTGGGGCTCGTTCTGACCACCGCCTAGGTCCGTGGCTCGTCGAGCTCGGTTGGGGCTCGCAGCCCCTGGGCTACGAGCCCTGCGACACCGCGTTGGCTGGACCACTGTCGTCGAGCCCCCCCGGCATATGCCCCCCTTCGTCGTTGTGCATCGAGAAGTGACTCGGATACGATTCCATCCGAGTGAGGCAGCCCGTCCCGTTTGGGAAATACCTGCTGCTCGACCGCATCAGCGTCGGGGGCATGGCCGAGGTCTTCAAGGCCAAGAGCTACGGCGTCGAGGGCTTCGAGAAGATCATCGCGATCAAGCGCATCCTGCCCACGATGGGCGAGGACCGCGACTTCATCAAGATGTTCATCGATGAGGCGAAGATCGCCGGTCAGCTCGCGCACGCGAACATCTGTCAGATCTTCGAGCTCGGCCGGATCGACGGCTCGCACTTCATCGCGATGGAGTACATCTGGGGCAAGGACCTGCTCCAGATCCAGAACCGGCTGCGTAAGATCAAGCAGGCGATGCCGGTGCCGATGGCGTGCTTCGCGATCGCCAAGGTGCTCGAGGGCCTCGACTACGCGCACCGCAAGCGCGATCCGCTGGGCCGCCCGCTCGAGATCGTGCACCGCGATTGCTCGCCGCAGAACGTGCTCGTCTCGTACGAGGGCGAGGTCAAGGTGATCGACTTCGGCATCGCGAAGGCGACGTCGCGCAACTCGCGCACGATGGCCGGCGTGCTGAAGGGCAAGTTCGGGTACATGTCGCCCGAGCAGGTGCGCGGTCTGCCGCTCGATCGGCGCAGCGACATCTTCGCGCTCGGCACGATGCTCTACGAGTGCCTGACCGGCGAGCGGCTGTTCCAGGGCGAGACCGATTTCTCGACGCTCGAGAAGGTCCGCAACGTCGACATCCAGAAGCCGCGCGACATCAATCCGAGCATCCCGGAGTCGGTCGAGCGCGTGATCCTGAAGGCGCTCGCGAAGGACGTCGAGGATCGGTACCAGTGGTGCAGCGAGATGCTCGCGGATCTCCAGCAGTACCTCATGGGCCAGGACGTCGTGTTCACGGCGAAGTCGCTGTCGAGCTGGCTCAAAGAGGTGTTCGCCCCGGAGATCGAGCGCGAGCGCCAGCAGCTCGAGCAGTACAAGCGGGTCGGCCGCGACGGCCTGATCGCCGGCGTGCCGGCCGCCGAGGCCAAGCTCGACGTGGTCGAGACGCTCGGCGAGGCGCCGCCGGTCGTGGGCGATCCGACGATGCTCGGCGTGCCGAGCTTCGACGATCTCGAGAAGGCGGTGGCCGCGGGCGCCGCGCCCGAGGTCGGCCCGGCGCCCGGCTCGCCCGCGGCGCGCGGCCGCGAGGATGACGAGAACGAGTTCGGCGAGGAAGCGCCGACCGAGATCTTCGGCGAGATCGATCACGGCGCCGCACCGGCCGCGCCACCGGCCGCCGCGCCCGCGCGCGCGCCGACCTCGTCGCAGCCGGTCTCGCGGCCGCCCAAGCCGCCGCCGAACCGCGCGCCGACCGCGCGACCGAACGACCACAGCCAGCCCCTCGCCGCCCACCCGGGTGGCACGCCGCGACCCGCGACCGTGCCGCCGCCGATGGGCCCGGGCATGGCCGCTGCGGGCATGGCGCCCGCGATGGCGCCGGGCATGCCGCCGATGGGCTACCCGCAGGCGGGCTACCCGCAGGCGGGCTATCCGCAGGCGGGCTATCCGGCCGGCGTGCCTTCGCCGAGCACGCACGGCGCCGGGGCGATGCCGGTGTCGCCGATGGGGACGCCGGGCGCGATGCCGATCTCGCACTCCCAGCCGATGCAGATGGGGCCGGGACAGGCGGGCCAGATGCCAGGGCAGATGGGCCAGATGCCCGGGCAGATGGGGCCGATGTCCGGCCAGATGCCGGGACAGCCGGGCCAGATGCCCGGGATGCCGGGGCAGATGGGCCAGATGCCCGGGATGCCGGGGCAGATGGGCCAGATGCCGGGGCAGATGGGGCCGATGTCCGGCCAGATGCCGGGGCAGATGGGGCCGATGTCCGGCCAGATGCCGGTCCAGATGCCGGTCCAGATGCCGCAGATGGGCGGCCAGATGCCCGGGCAAGCGGGGCAGATGGGCCAGATGGGCGGCCAGATGCCGGGCCAGATGTCCGGCCAGATGCCGGGGCAGATGGGGCCGATGTCCGGCCAGATGCCCGCGCAGATGCCCGGAGGGCTCGCCCAGGGCAACGTGAACCCGGCCAAGACGCTGCTCGGACAGGCCCCGCCCGGCCTGCAGGGCTATGGCTACCCGCAGGTGACCGGCCAGCAGCCGGCGTATCCGGCGCCGTACCCCGCACCGATGGGGTCGCATCCGGGGCCGATGGGCTCGCAGCCGCCCATGCACCCGTACCCGACCTACCCGCAGAACACCTACGGTTTGCCGTCGGGGCAGTTCCCGACGGGACCGGGCCAGACGAGCACGCCCGAGCAGCCGGTACCCGCGGTCGAGCCCCCGAAGAAGAAGTCGACGATCGGCCGCGACGTCGGGATCGGCGTCGCGATCGCCGCGATGGTGCTCGGCGGCTTCCTCGCCGTGAAGTTCCTCGTGCTCGACTCCGACAGCGGCAGTGGCGGCTCGGCGAGCGAGTCGAACGCGACGCTCAAGCTGAACCTGACCCCGGGTGTGTCGGCCGAGCTGCTCGTCGACGACAAGAAGCTGGCCACGGTCGAGAACGGCCAGGAGGTCGCGGTGCCCCCGGGCGACCGCGAGATCAAGATCGTCGGACCGAACGGTCAGCAGTGCAAGCAGGGCATCAAGCTCGCCGCGGGCGTGAAGACCACGGTGGAGTGCGTGATGTCGGCCGGCGGCGGCAGCGCGACGACCAGCGCCCAGGGCTCGGCGACCGTGCAGGCCTCGGAGTCTCAAGGCTCGGCGGCGATGCAGGGATCGGCGACCGCGCTTGGCTCGGGCGCACCGACCGAGGACAAGGCGGCCGAGGACAAGGCGGCAGCGGATAAGGCTGCGGCGGACAAGGCTGCCGAAGACAAGGCCGCGGCGGACAAGATGGCCGCGGACAAGATGGCGGCGGATAAGGCCGCGGCGGACAAGATGGCCGCGGACAAAGCTGCGGCGGACAAGTTGGCCGCGGACAAGGCTGCGGCGGACAAGTTGGCGGCAGACAAGGCTGCGGCGGACAAGGCGGCTGCGGCGGACAAGATGGCGGCGGACAAGGCCGCGAAGCTCGCGGCGGACAAGGCCGCCGCGGACAAAGCGTCAGCGGACAAGAAGGCCGCTGCGGACAAGGTCGCGGCGGACAAGAAGGCTGCGTCGGACAAGGCTGCGGCGGACAAGGCCGCGAAGCTCGCGGCGGACAAGGCTGCGGCAGCGGACAAGGCGAAGCTCGCCGCGGCCACCAAGACCGAGAAGAAGTCCACGCCCGCGTCGACGTCGACCGAGAAGAAGTCCAAGGCCGACGACGGCAAGGGCTACCTCCAGGTCTTCAGCAAGCCGAGCGCGCGGATCTCGATCGACGGGGTGGACACCGGCCTGTCGACGCCGATCTCCGGGCGCGCCCTGACCCTGCCGCCGGGCAAGCACAAGGTCATGTTCACGATCGGCGGTGACAAGTTCACCTTCACCGTGATGGTGAAGGCGGGCGAGACCGCGACGCTGTCGAAGGACCTGGAGTAACGGTCGGCGGCGGTCGCCGCGGCTGCGAGATCGAGCCGCCGCTGCGCGCAGTCGGGCCGCGTGCTCAGTCGGGCCGCCCGCCCTGGGGGCCGCGCGGTTCAGTCGGGCCGCGCGCTCCGTCGCGAGCTGCGCGCTCCGTCGGGCGGCTCGCCTCCGTCGGGCCGCGCGGCTCAGTCGCGCCGCGGCTCGGCGGCTTCGTCGTGCGCCTCGAGCTCTCGCAGCTTGGCCTCGAGCTCGGCGATCCGATCCGCGAGCGTCTTCACGTCCTTGTTGATGCTCGCCCACGGCGAGATCGTCTGGGAGATGTTGTCGATCGTGCTGCGGATCTTGCCGTCGACCTGCTTCTGCCAGTCGTCCAGCCGGCTGCGCGACTGATCGACCCACTCGCGCAGCGACGCGAGGCTGCGCTTCTTGACCATCGCCTCGTCGGCCGGGCCGTCGGTCGCGATGTCCTCCGGCTCCTCGCGGACATCGCGCGCCTCGGCGGGGGTTCCGTCCTCCTTGCGCTTGCCGGGCAGGATGCTCTGGACCCGGCGCTGCGCCTCGGCGAACCATTCACCGCCGCTCTGGATGATGTTCCGCATCGCGGCGAGGGGGAGGAAGCTGCGTTGCTTCTTCTCCTCCTCGAAGATGATCTGGGCCAGGGTGACCGTGGTCAGGTCCTCCTTGGTCTTGTTGTCGACGATCTTCACGTCGTCGCCATTGCGAATCATCTCGCTGATCTGATCCAGCGTGACGTAGCGGCTGTGCTCCGTGTCGTACAGCTTGCGATTCGCGTATCGCTTGATGATCCGGGTCTCCGGCATGCCTCGCTCCTGCCGTCCGCGGTCGCGGTCAACGATCACAAGCTATCACGCAGCGCGCTAAGTGCTCAACACGCATGGCCAACTCGACGAGGTAGAATCGCCGATGGTGGGCCCTCAGCACATCGTCGGACGCCTGAAAGCGATTCGAGACACGCGGATGCGCGTGCTCGCGCTGATCGGTGCGCTTGGTGAGGGAGATCCCACGGCCTGGGTCGAGGCGCTCGCCGCGCTGGTAGCCCGCTCGCACGTGGCGGACGACGCCGACGCGGTGCTGGTCGTCCAGTGCCTCGCTCATGCGGCGGCGGATCCGGCGCTCCCCTACGAGACCAGAAAACAGCTGTACGAGGCGGCGATCGATCGCAACCTCGGAGCGATCGCCCGGCTGTTCCTCGCGGCCTCCCCGATGGTCGCGCCGGCGGCCCAGCTCCGGCGTCAGCTCGCTCCCGAGCGGCCGCTCCGGCCCACCGACCGGCCGCTGACCCTCGGCGAGCGCAAGGCGCTGGCGCGCACCCATCGCCGCGACCAGCTGCTGCTGCTGCTCCGCGATCCGCACCCGGCCGTGGTCGCGATCCTGCTCGATAATCCACACGTCACCGAGCCGGACATCGTGAGGGTCGCAGCGGGGCGGCCGGCGGTGCCGGAGGCGCTGGCGCGGATCGCGGCGCACCCGCGGTGGTCGGTTCGCCACGCGGTCAAGCGCGCCTTGGTCCAGAACCCGTCGACGCCGCTCGCCGACCCGATCCCGATACAGACCACGCTACAACACGCGGAACACGCCCACCAGCAGAATGATCCGGCCCAACCCAAAACTCAACACCCACAAGCTAACAAAGA
>JBQCJR010000700.1:0-8360 GCA_051952595.1 Kofleriaceae bacterium | reverse complement strand
CGGGTCGAACATCGTGTACTTCACCGCGAGCGACTCGATCACGCAGCGGAACGGCCGCATCCCACGCGGCGCGAGCGTCCACCCGTACTCGGGCGCCGCGCCCCACACGACGACGCAGTGGTGCGGGCGGTGGAGCTCGGTCTCGGGCGCCCCGGGGGCGCGCACCGTGGCCATCTCCTCGAGCGCATCGATCATCGCCTCGACGCTGACCCCGAGCTCGTAGCCATCGAACAGCAGCTCGAGGCTCAGGGTGCGGCCCTCGGCGCCATTGAACTCGAGGTCGTGGGTCTGCGTCCGCCCGGTGCGCCGCCAGGTCGGCCGGTTGTCGCGCAGCTCCGCCTTTTCCCACGGGACCTGGCGCTCGTACTGCAATTCCTTGGGGTTGTACTGCGCGACGATGTACAGGTCGGGCTCGTCGATGCTGCCGATCTTGAGCTTGGTCAGGCAGGCCTTCTTCTCCTCCTGTTCCTGGGCCCGTTTCCCCTGGTGAAGGGAGTGCAAGGAATGGTCGCGCGCCTTCAGCATGGGGGCTGTCATCGGCACATCGCGTCCGCGGTTGCGTGAGATCCATCCAGCTGACGTCGATCGGGCGGGCGTGTAGATTCGGAGGACCTTGCTAGTCGAACGATTTACTCGACTTGCCGCGATCCGCGGCGACGTGGTGAAGGGCCTGCCGACGACCGCGTGGGCCGCGAACCTCGACGACCTCGACCGCGATCAGCTGCTGCGCGCGGCGATCGAAGCGACCCGGGCCCTGATCCTGGGCGAATGGGAGTCCAAGCGGCCCGCCGATCGGCGGCCGCAGCAGGCGCTCGAGGCGGCCGAGGCGTGGATCGCGACCAAGTCGCCCGAGGCGGCGGCGCAGGCCAAGGCGGCGGCCAAGGAGTGCACGGCGGCGCGCAACGAGACGTTCGGCGGCGATCACCGGATCCCCGAGGCCGCGCGCGCGATCGCGTGGGCGATCGGCGCGAAGGACAACGCGTCGATCTGGGACGCGCTCGCCGCGATCGAGCAGGAGCTGCTGGCGCGGGTCCAGCTGGTCGCCGAGTATCACCGTGCACCGGAGCAGCGCCGCGCGTTGCTCGGCGTGCTGCGCGGCGTGCTCGATCCCGCGCCCAAGGAGGAGGCGCCGGTGAGCACCGGACCGGTGC
Source organism: Kofleriaceae bacterium (assembly GCA_051952595.1). GTDB lineage: Bacteria > Myxococcota_A > Polyangia > Haliangiales > Haliangiaceae > JABFXX01. The sequence continues at coordinate 7,209 of JBQCJR010000700.1, read as the reverse complement.
CGTACTCGGCGAGCGGCAGCTTCGTGGTGGGCCAGCAGCTGGTGCACCCGAAGTTCGGCGATCTGGTGGTGACCGCGGCGAGCGGCAACTCGATCGACGTCCAGCTCACCGACGGCACGACCAAGCGGCTCGCGCACAAGCCGAAGTGATCGCGCGGCCGGCTCAGTCGGCGGCGCCGCGGCGGCGCCAGCGCGCCTGGTCGAGCGCGAGCGTGGCGAGCGGCAGCACCAGGATCGCCGGGAACACGTAGAAGCCGGGCTCGTTCGGGCGAACGCCCTTGGGGCGATACACGCCGCCGTACGCCGCGCACGCGACCAGGTAGACCCCGAGGATCGCGAGCCCGCAGCGCTGCCACAGCCGGGCATCGAGCCGCGGCGGGCCCGCCGGCGGCGCGGGCGTCGCGACGAACAGGCCGCGCCAGCGCGGCAGGTCCCACAGCACCAGCGCGAGCGTTCCGGCCAGCAGCAGGGTCGCGATCGCGGCGGTGGGGTAGACCGCGGTGCTCCAGCAGAACGCGGTGATCGCCGTGGTCACCGGCAGCGCCAGCGCGGCGCCGGCGAGCGCGAAGCGCTGGGTCATCAGCAGCACGGCGACCGCCAGCTGGGTCGCCCCGACGAACTGGTAGAACCAGCCGGTCGCGTGGAACGCGTGCAGAAAGTCGTGGAATGGCCCGGTGTTGTGCGGATCGGTGAACGGCTGACCGAGCAGCTTCTTGAGCCCCGCCGGCAGGAACGCGAAGCCGATCAGGATCCGCAGGTTGGCGACCGCGACGTGCATCCAGCGATGGCGGCGCGCGGCAAGCACCAGGGACTCGAGCACCGGCTGGCATTAGCACGGGCGCGGGTCGGCGACCGGCCGAGGTTGCGTGGATCTCACGGGCGGCGCGCTTGTCGCCGGCGCGCCGGTGGCCACGATCGTCATTATGATCCCGAAGCTCAAGTTGCCCGCGGGCGATGCCATCCCGGTGCTCGGCCAGGGCACCTGGCGGATGGGCGAAGATCCGCGGCGCCGCGATGACGAGATCCTCGCGCTGCGCACCGGACTCGACTTCGGGTTGTCGCTGATCGACACCGCCGAGATGTACGGCGACGGCTCGACCGAGCGGCTGGTCGCCGACGCGATCGCCGGGCGGCGCGACGAGGTGTTCCTGGTCAGCAAAGTCCTGCCGTCGCACGCGACGCGCAGCGCGGTGGTCGCGGCGTGCGAGGGCAGCCTGCGGCGGCTGCGCACCGATCGCCTCGATCTGTACCTGCTGCACTGGCGCGGCGAGACCCCGCTCGACGAGACGCTCGCCGGGTTCGAGGACCTGATCGCCGCCGGCAAGATCCGGTCGTGGGGCGTCAGCAACTTCGACGTGCCCGACCTCGAGGAGCTGATCGCGCTGTCGGGCGGGCGCGCGGTGCAGGTCGACCAGGTGCTCTACAACCTGGGCCGCCGCGGGATCGAGTGGGACCTGGTCCCGTGGTGCCGCCAGGCGCGCACGCCGATCATGGCGTACTCGCCGATCGAGCAAGGCCGCCTGCTCGGCGTGCCCGCGCTCGAGCGGGTCGCGCGGCGCCACGGCGCGACGCCGGCGCAGGTCGCGCTGGCGTGGACGATCCGGCTCGACGACGTGTGTGCGATCCCCAAGGCGGGCACCGCGGCGCACGTGCGCGAGAACCTCGGCGCGCTCGAGATCCAGCTGAGCCGGCACGATCTCGCCGAGCTCGACGAGGCGTTCCCGCCGCCGACCGAGTCGCGCACGCTCGAGGTGCTGTGAGCCCGCACTACTTGCCGAGGAAGTCCTTCGCGATCACCGTCCAGTCGGCGTGGGCGTGGCCCTCGGCGAGCACGGCGTCCATGCGCGCGGCGATCGCGGGCAGCATGGCGAGCGCGACGCCGCCGCGCTCGGCCTCGGCCTGCATCAGCCGCGCGTCCTTGCGCGCCATCGCGAGCTCCCACGACGGCTGATCGTACGGCGCGTCGACCATCCGGCGGAACCGCGACGGCAGCGTGGTGCCGGGGTTGAAGTGATCGAGCAATGTCGTGGCGTCCGCGGGTGATACGCCCATCGCCTGGGCGAGCCCGAGCAGATCCGCGAACCCGGTGGTGATCGCCATCAGCAGCAGGTTGCCGAGCAGCTTGAACGCCGCGGCGGCGTCGATCCGCGGGCCGAGCTCGACGAGCTTGCCGGTCATCGGCGCGAGGAACGGCCGCGCGCGAGAGATCGCGTCGCGATCGCCGGACAGCAGCATCAGGCCGGTCGCGTCGAGCGCGTTCTGCGGGCCCATGAACACCGGCACGTGCAGGTACGTGATCCCGGAGGCGCGCCATCGCGCGGTGCGCTCGATCGCGCCCGCCGTCGAGGTGGTGGTGTGATCGAGCACGAGCGAGCCGGGCGCGAGCCCGGCGGCGGACGCGGCGAGCACCGCGTCGACCGCCGCGTCGTCGGAGACCACGATGTGGACGCGGGTCGCACCGCGCACCGCCGCAGCGGGATCGTCGTACGCCACGGCGCCGTCGCGCTCGAGCGCACGCGCCTTGGTCGGAGTGCGGTTCCAGACGTGGACGGTCTCGCCGCGCCGGCGGAGCGCGCGCGCGAACCCGGAGCCGAGCAGGCCGGTGCCGAGGATTGCGATCATGGGGCCGACTGTGGCGCCGAACCGAGGTGGAAGCGAGCGTCGGCGCCCTTCGCCGCCGTGCCCTTCGCCGCCGCGCCCTTCAGCACCGCGCCCTTCGCCACCGCACACCCGCGCGCGGGCCTCGCCTCCGCGATCCAGGAGACCGTGGCGCGATCACCGCGGCGCGATCCAGGACTGGCTGTCCGAGGCCGCGATCCGCGGCTGCCGCCGACGCTCAGCGCCGCTTCGGCTGCATCGCGCAGTCGAGCCGCGCCGGGCCGTTGGTCACGGCGGCGGCGAGGTTCACCGGCTCGTAGCCATCGCGGCGGCAGCGCACGCCGAACTGACCGGCGGGCAGCTCGCGGGTCCGGTAGTAGCCGGTCTCGTCGGTGTTGACCGTCATCTCGCCCTGGACGCCGGGCGAGGTCACGTCGACCGCGGCGCGGCCGAGCGGCTTCTTGGTGACGGCGTCGAACACCGTGCCCTCGAGGTAGCGCGGTGCCGGGGCCGGGGGCGGCTGCTGGTGGCCGTGGTCGTGGTTGTGCGGCGGCCGGGGGCGCGACGGCGGCGGCTCGTTGCGCGGCGGCGGCTCGTTGCGCGGCGGCGGACCGCTGCGCGGAGGGGGCCCGCTGCGCGGCGGCGGCGTCGAGGTCGACACCATACAGGCGCCGCTGAACGCGAGCGTCGCGATGGTCAGCAGGGAAGTCAAACGCATGCCAGTCTCCTTCTGCAAGGTGCGACGAGGCTAGCACCAGATCCGCTGGTTTCGACACCCGCGCGCGCGCATCACGCCGCGCTCACGGCGGGGCACAGCGCCGGGTCAGCGCGGTGGCGCAGCGCCGGCTCAACGCTTCACGGTCTGCGACTTGATCACCCGCCGCGACGACGGGTGGTGCTCGACGACCTGGCGCGCGAGCTTCTGCAGCTCGGGGTGCACGCGGAACTGCGGCGCGACGAACCGGCTGAGGTGGTTGATGTCCTCGTCGGCGAGCGCGGTGAGCTCGGTCCGCGCGACGTTGCGCTGGTTCGCGGCGAACCGCGCGAAGATCCGCGCGACGCGGATCTGGATCTCGATCTGATCCTTGTTCTGCTTCGGCACCTCGATCGTCTCGAGCAGCGCCAGCGCCTCCTTGGGCTTGCCGGTCCGCGCCCACGCCTCGGCGACGATGCTCGCGGCGAGCGCGCGGATCTCCTTGCGCTGCGGGTTGTCGAGGTTCATCGAGTCGGCCGACTTGCGCGCGTCCGCGGTGCGGCCGAACCCGAGATAGAGCTGGGTCTTCAGCAGCGACACGTCGTCCTGCATCGCCGGCGGGAACGTGCGCAGCTCGGTGCCCTTCAGCAGCTCGAGCGCGGCCTTCGGATCATCGGCGGCGAGCAGCTGGGCGCGCGCGAACAGCTTGACCGGCGAGTTGGCGTCCTTACCCTCGGACAGCTTCTCGAGCGCGCCGCGCCGCGCCTCGGGCGAGCTGGTCGCGCCCTGGAGCAGATCGACCAGGCCGCGCTGCTTGCGCATCATCCGCAGCGCCCACAGCAGCACCACGACGAGCGCGAGGGTCAGCACGCCGACGATGATCATCAGCACCGTGCTGCCGGTGTTGATCGTGAATGCCCACACCGCCGCGGTGACGACGGCGATCACGATCAGGTTCTTCTTCTTGAGCCCGCCCTGGGCAGCGACCGGAGCGGGGGCTTCGGAAGCGGTGTCCGCGGTGGACTCGACGTTCTGCTTGGCCACGATACCTTGCCGTACCGGCCTCTCGCCCCGGCGGCAACTGGTTCTGCACCCGATCGTCATCTTCGGTGTGCGCCCGTGCGCGCGGGCCGGCCATCCACCGAGCCGGCGGGCCATGGCTCGGGATCTGCCTGGGGCGCGATGCCCCGCCCAGGCGAGCTCGCACACACCAAGCTCGAGGCCGCGGCTGGCGAGTCGCGGAGATCACCGCGCGCCGTCGACCCAGCGCGCTCTCTGGCGCGGCCGCGGCCGGCTACGTGTTCTGACCGGGCCGCCGATCGTCGACGATCCGCGGCAGCCGGCGCCCGAACAGCTCGCCCCACAGCGCCGCCGCCGCAGAGCGCAGCTCGTGGGTCGGCCGGGCGGCGAGCGGGCCGACCAGCGCGGCGAGCCGGTCGCGATCGATCCGGCCGTCGTGGATCACCGGGCCAGGCGAGGCGATCGCGAGCCGCCGCGCGAGCCCCTCGATCGCGGCCACCGCCGCGTACGCCTCCTCGCTCGCCGAGTAGGTCGGGCGGAACGCGTGGCGGGCGAGGTTCCACAGCACGAGCTGCGGCAGCCACATGTCCGCCGCGACCTGGCTGAGGTACGCCGAGAGCTCGAGGCGGGTGCGCAGGCCGAACTCTCCGCTGCTCGGCACGTGCGCCGCGAGCGCCGCGGGGTGGGGCAGGGCGCGCGTGCGATCGAGCACGTGCTGGGCCTCGTGGTGGCGGACCGACGCCGCGACCAGCCGCTGGCAGCGCGTGGTGGCGCGCTCGATCGCCTCGAGGTCCGGGCCGAGCGCGGTCAGCAACTCGCGGCGGATCGCGTCGCCCGCGGCGGCCCCCGCCTGGCGTCCGATGCGAGTGCGCGCCCAGCTCGGATCGCCGAGCACGTAGGGCTCGCCGCGCAGCACCGGCAGGATCTGGCGGGTCACCTTGTCGTCCACCTGATCGAGCAACACGACCGGATCCTCGAGCTCCTCGCCGGCCATGCCGAGCGCGGCCATGCCGTCGTTGGCCGGATCGAGCCGGCGCATCCCGAGCACGCGGACCCGCTCGTCGCTGGCGCGCACGAACGCGACATCGTCGACGCGGTAGGTGTAGACCCCGGGGCGCCGGCGGCCGTGCGTGGCGAGCAGCGCGGCCTCGACGTAGTAGCCGAGCTGCGCCGCGGCGAGCTGGTCCGAGACCACGAACGTGCGGGCGCGCAGCTCGTCGGCGCGCCGCTCGACGCCCGGCGCGTCCGGGTCGGCGGCTAGCCACTGCTCGAGCGTGCCGATCATCGCGCGCCACGCCCCGGCTTGCGCGGGGCCGTGCGCGGCGATCGCCGGGTGATCGCGCAGCACGCCGACCTGCTTCGACGCGACCAGCCCGGGCAGCTCGCGGGCCAGCAGCAGCTCGAGCGCCGGATCGCGCGCGGGGACACCACCGTCGCGGTACGCGCCGACCGGGGCCGGCGGGGTGGGGCGCTCGAATCGGCCCTCGGGATCCGCCGCGACGACGCCGACCGCCGCGGCGACCAGGCCGGTCGCACACAGCAGGGCGAGCCCGGCGGCGCCGATCGTCGCGAGCGGGAGCCGGGCCGGCGCGCGGCGATCGAGCCGGGCGTGGGCCTCGGCGACTGCCGCGGGCTCCGGGCGATCGAGCGCGTGGCCGGCGGCGATCAGCGCCGCGGCGCGCAGCCGGTGGCGGGTCGCCTCGGGATCTCCGCCGCCGTCGCCGTGTACGCCGGTCGCGAGCGAGGCATCGATCAGCGCGTGCTCGAGCCGGCGGCGGATCTGCCCGCGCAGGATCCAGTCGGCGCGCCCGGCGACCCGGCGCGCTGCGTCCTCGTCCGCGGTGTCGATCCCAGCGTGCAGCGCGGCGAGCACGTGGCGTCGGATCACGGATCGCTGGACAACCGGCGCGTGCGATCGGTTTCGGCAAAGTCTGGCGGGTGTGTGGTTCGCCGCGTGGGGCCCCGGTCAGGGTGGTCCCTGTTCAGGGGCGCCCCTCGTCCTTTTGTTTCGTCCGGCCCTCGCTCCGCTGATCCGCCGCCGCCTTGGCGTCGCCGTCGGGCTTGTTCGGTCGTCCCGCTAAGGCGCGCGGCACGACGGCGCGTCGCCGAGCTGGCAGGCCTGCTCGAGATCGCGGCGGGCGCCCTCCTGGTCGCCGGCCGCGGTGCGCGCCTGGGCCCGCAACCTCCGCCACTTGGGCGCAGGATCGCCGGCGATCACCCGGTCGAGGTCGGCGATCGCCGAGGCAGGCTGGCCGGCGCGCAGCTGGGCGGTGGCGCGCGCGGCGAGCAGCGCGATCGTGTACGGCTGGCGGCGCAGCGCCGCATCACACACCGGGACCGCGCCGTCGTCCTCGGCGTTGGAGAGCGCGATGCACAGCGCATTCTCGGCCTCGGGCCAGCCCGGGCTGAGCGCGAGCGCCTGGCGGAGGCTCGCGATCGCCTCGACCGGTGGCTGGCGCTCCGAGAGCTCGAGCCAGCCGCGCGCCGTGGTCGGCGGGCTGCCACTGAGGGTCGAGGGCCCGCCGTTGCTCGCGCCGGGCTGGGTGCGCTCGGCGAGCACGCCGAACAGCCCGACGAAGTCGTGGAACAGCTGGCGATCGCGGTCGTCCATCGCGGGCCGCGCCGCCACCTCTTGCGCCTTGCTCTCGGCCCTCCACGGATCTGCGGGGCGCTCGACCAGCGCGATGATCCCGGCGGTCGCGGCGGCGCCGATGACCAGGCAGCCGACCGCGATCGCGATCGCGCGGCGGTGCCGGCGCAGCGCGGTGGTCGTGGTCGCGACCGGGCTCGGCGCGGTGGTCGCGGTCGCGACCGGGCTCGGCGCGGTGGTCGCGGTAGCGACCGGGGTCGGGGCAGTGGTAGTGGTAGCGACCGGGGTTGGCGGGGTGAACGCGGGGG
>JBQCJR010000699.1:0-7290 GCA_051952595.1 Kofleriaceae bacterium | reverse complement strand
GTCATCGAGCCCGACGCGGCGGCCGAGCCGGCGATGGTGGGCGAGCTCGTACGCGCATCCGCGCAGGTGCGCGACCCGCAGGATCGCGAGCTCGCTATCGCGACGAGACAGCGCCCCGCCGGGCATCAGGTGCCCCGCGAACGCGAGCCACGCGCGGAACAGCGATCGATGCCGGCCGAGCGTGGTGAACAGCTGGGCCTCGCGCACGCCGGCGAGCCGCGACAACGCGCGGCAGATCAGCCAGTTCACCGCACCGAGCTCGCGGATCCGTCCGGGCGCGATCCGCGGCGCGCGTGGCGCAGCACCGCCTACCGGCGCCCCGCTCATGGCCCCGCCCTGCGCCTCCGCCCCTCCCACCGCCTGACTCATCGCGCGCCCGACGCCGCGCGCTGCGGCGTGGTGAGCTCGACCGACTCCTCGCGCGCGATCGCGAGGGCCTCGCCGAGGTTGCGCCGCATCCACACATCCACGAATCGCTGGGCGGCCGCGCGGACCGGCAGCATCGGGCGCACGAACCACGGCGCGCCGATCGTCCGCGCGCGGCGCGCGATGCCGCGCTCGAGCGCATCGATCGCCTCGGCCAGCGGCGCCGGGCGGGTGAACGGCCCGAACCGCGGGATCGCCGCCGCGGCGCGCGTGCCGAACCCACGCGTCGTCATCTCGGTCTCGATCTCGCCGAAGTACGCGACCCCGACCCGCGCGCCCGACGGAGCGAGCTCGATCCGCGCCGAGTTGCCGAGCGCCTCGACTGCCGCCTTCGACGCACCGTAGGCGCCCATCAGCGGCAGGTGGATCGCGGCGCCGACCGAGGCGATCGGCAGCGCGTAGCCGCGGGCGTGGCTGATGTGCGGCCCGGCCGCGCGCAGCGTGTAGTACGCGCCGAGCACGTTGACCGCCACGATCGACTCGAAGATCGATGGATCGCCGCCGAGCAGTGGTAGCTGCGCGGCGATCCCCGCGTTCGCGACCACCACGTCGAGCCCGCCGAGCTGCCCCGCGAGCTCGCCGACCGCCGACTCGACCTGATCGCGCGACGACACATCGCACACGCGCCACGGCGCGCCGCCGAGCCGACGCGCGAGCGGCCCCAGGTGCTCCGGCTCGAGGCCGAGCAGCGCGACCGAAGCGCCGCGGGAATGTAGCCGGGTGGCCAGCGCGGCGCCGATCCCGCGTGCCGCACCCGTGATCAGGACTCGTCGCGCCGAGAGAGCCGTTGCCATGACAGACGTATACACGATGTATTCCTCACACCACAATCAACTTCTCGCGGCCCGCGCGCCACTCCCGCGGCCGTTCCGCGCTCCCGTGTCAGCGGCTGTTTGCACCCGCGAGATCCGGCCCCGCGCGGCCAAACGTATACATCACGTCTACCATGCGTCAGACATCGCGCCTTCCCGCCGTTCTCGCCGTGGCCGTCGCCTCCGCCCTCGCCTCGGCCGGCCCTGCCGCGGCCGCGGTGAACGACCCCGCCTGCCGCCTCTCGCAACGCCAACCACGCCCAGTCGTGCTGGTCCACGGCCAGGGCGGCCACTACACCGATCTGCGCGCGATCACGATCGCGCTCGAGGCCGCCGGCTACTGCGTGTGGGGCGCCGACTACGGCATCGTGAACGGCCGCACCGGGCTCGATCACCTCGATGTCTCCGGCGCCCAGCTCGCCGCGTTCATCGATCACGTGCTCGCGAAGACCGGGGCGCAACAAGTCGACGCGATCGGCTACTCCGAGGGCACCGGCGTGATCGCGAACTACGTGCTCGCGCGCGGCGGCGCGTCGCGCGTGCACCGCGCGATCTCGTACGGCGGCCTCCACCACCCGTATGCCCACGCCAGCGCCGCCGGGTTCGCCGACTCCGACGTGTTCCTGCCCAACGTGTTCGTCGAGGCGCGCAAGGTCGTGCCCGGGATCACCGCCCAACAGGTCGTCATCTCCGCGCTCGACCTCTACGCCGCCGCCGGCGGTCAGCTCGCCGGCATCGATCGCCAGCTCGCCACCTCCGCGTTCGCCGCCGATCTGTTCGAGCCCAACTACTGGCGCGCGCTCCACGGCTCGCTGTCCGAGCCCGAGGGCACCATCCTGCGCCTGCTCTCCGACGGCCACGGCCTGCCCACCCGCGATGCCGCCCCCACGATCTGCTACACGAACTTCGTCTCGAACGGCGACCTGATCACCGGGCCGTCCGCCGGGTTCCAGGACCCCGCGCCCAACGTCGAGAACATCTTCCTGGTCGGCGGCGCCGACCACGGCGGGATCATCTCGGATCCCGTGGCGATCGCGAAGACGCTCGCCGCCCTCGGCGCGCCGTGCGCCCCCGCGCAAGGCGGCGACCCCAGCGATCCCAGCGACCCCAACGATCCCGGCTCCGGCGGCCCCGGTGACCCCGGCGGCTCCAACGATCCCGGCGCCGGCGACGGTGGCGACGTGTCCGTCGGCTGCGCCGCGACCTCCTCCTCCGCCGCCGGCGGCGCCTGGCTCGCCGCGCTCGCGCTGATCCTGCTGCGCCGCCGCCGCGCTACACCAGCGGCGACCACTGCTCGGGCGTGAGCAGCCACAGCCAGTCGCGCGCGCGCGTCGACGCGACGTACAGCGCGCGCCCCAGCTCCGGGGTCTCCGGATAGAACCCCGGCGTCAGGTCCGGGATCACCACCGCGTCGAACTCCAGGCCCGACACCGCCGCGGCCGTCGTGACGATCACCCCCGGCTCGAACCGGAAGTCGCCGTCGAGCACGAGCACCGGATCGAGCCCGCGCGACAGCTCGCCGTGCAGCCGCCGCGCGTGCTCCGGCGTGCGGCCGACCACGCAGATCTGCCGCCACGGATCGCGCGCCACCAGCGCATCGAGGTGCCACACCAGCGCCGCCGCCTGGGCCAGCGGCCCCGGGCACGCGCTCGCCCACACCGACGGATCCGACGGCGGCTCCGCCGGCAGCGGCACCCGCGTCCCGCGCTCCACCACTCCGCGCGCGAACGCGCTGATCGCCGGCACCGAGCGATAGGTCACCGCCAGCGTGACCTCCGTCCAGCGCTGGCGGCGCAGCTCGCTGCGCGCCGCGACCCAGCCCGCGAACCACGCCGTCTCGTCGGTGGCCTGGCGGTGGTCGCCCGCCAACGTGATCGTGCCGTGCGGCGCCAGCGCGTCGCCGATCGCCGCCAGCTCCATCGGCGCGCGCAGCTGCGCCTCGTCGACCACGATGTGGTCGTAGCGCGGCAGCTCGCTCGCCGAGAGCGCGCCCCGCCGCGCCAGCTCGAACAGCACCGGCACGTCCTCGGCGTCGATCGTGTGCGCGTTCTGCATCGGCGTGCCCGCGTCCATCGATCGACCATCGAGCGTGACCAGCCGATCCGCGTCCACGTGGCGAAACACCTTCTCCGAGGTGGTCTCGAACTGCTGCCGGGTGTGCGCCATCAGCGCCGCGATCGCACGCGGCGGTAGCCCGCCCCCCGAGGCATCGATCACCCGCTGCAGCCGATCGCGATCCCCGAACAGGTGCAGCAGGCGCATCCGCGACTTGCTCAGCTTGTCGTCCTGCTCGACCCCGCGCGGCGGCCGCCAGCCCACGAAGTCATCCAGCACCGCGCGCACCGCCGGGTGGCGCTTGAGCGCGATCACCTGGGCCGCCGCGCCCTCGCTCAGCCGCTTCGGCAGCCCCGGGAACGCGGTGCGCGCGCGATCGACCATCCAGTCGTCGAGCACCGCGATCTCGAGCCCGCGGATCGCGAGCCGCTCGGCCAGCAATCGAACCAGCCGGCGCAGGCCCTCCGTCGGCACAAGCACGAGCGGCCGGAACCGGCGCCCGCGCTCCCGGGTGCGCCGCTCGAGCGAGGCCACGCGATAGAGCGCCACCAGCGTCTTGCCCACGCCCGCTTCGCCGTCGAGCACCAGCGAGACCTCGGCGCCGAGATCCACCGCGCGCTGCTGCTCCGGATCGAGCACCGGCAGCGCGCTGCGATCGACCGGCGGTGCGGCGACCGGCGCCGGCCGCGCGATCCGCCGCTCGCCCTCGCGCGTGATCGCGCGATCATCGCCGATCAGCGCGTCGAGCTGGCCGCGGCCGTGGAGCACCCAGCGCTCCTGCACCCGCCCCTCGACCACGTTGTCCCCTGCTTCGATCTCGTACGGCTCGCCCGGCGCGTGGCGGAAGAACGCCTCGGCGAGCGGCGCGGTGCGCCAGTCGAGCATCGGGACGTCTCCCTCCAGCTGGGTGCGAGGACCGAGCAGGAACGTGCGCGCACCGCGATCCGTGGCCACCCGCAGGTAGCCCAGGGCCGCTGGAACGTTCGAGATCTGGCGCTCGATCCGGGCGAAGACGTCGTCGGAGGTCACCCGGGGCAGTCTGCCCAGACCACGTCGACTGACAAGCTATCGAATCCGCGGCGACTGCGATAGGATCTTGGAGTGGTCGGCGATCGCTACGCCGGCACCACCGCGATCGGCTGACTCGGCGATCGCGGCCCCAGCTCCGGCCCCGCCTGATCGACGCCGCGGCGCTGGCGATCGCGCGCGCGCCAGTCATCCACCACGTCGCGCGGGTGCATCGGTCCGTCGAACCGGAGCTGGAACGCGGCGTCGAAGTCCGTCGTGCCATGGGTGCGCACGAACACCGTCTTGCGGTTGTACGGCAGGAAGAACATCAGGAACGGGAAGAAGTTCTTCACCATCACGATGTCCGCCTTCCACAGCGACAGCCCGACGTCCTTGTAGAACGACGGCCGCATCACCATCGAGGGCCCCTCGGTGATCACGATCCGCAGGTGCTCCACCGCGAGCACGATCGTCCTGCCGAACCCGTGCTGCGCGTGCTTGCTCACCACCGTGCCGTCGACCGGCAGCGGCTGCGAGCGCGCCGGATCCAGCGTGCCGCCGATCGATAGCGATACCCGATCGCCCTCGGCGCGCGGCCACAGCGTCTCGATCGCAGACGGATCGCGCACCGCGCAGTAGGTCAGCAGGCCAGTGGCCTCGTGGAGCAGCGCGCGCAGCAGGTGCGTCGAGTCGCCGGGCGCGCCCGCCGTGACCACGTCCGAGGCGTCGGACATCGTCACGCAGCCGAGCTTGCGGCGGAACCGCGCCGCGCGCGCCGCGGCGATCCCCTCGCTCGCCGTCGGGAATGCCGGCGGCTGGAGGTGGCGGCGCTCCCAGCACAGCTCCGCCAGCTCGTCGGCGAGCCGCTCGGCGGCCGCGCGATCGCCGTTGGTGACCACCGCCGTCGACCACCCGAGCGACGGATCATCGTTCCACGGATGGACCATCAGCGTCGACGCCGCGAGCGCCTCGCCGCGCTTCTCGGCGCGGTGCATGCGGCGGAACACCGCGCGCATCGGCGCGAGGAAGTCGATCGTCTTGCCGCCGCCGAGGATCATCGGCATCGTGCGCCACGCCATCACCGGCCGCAGCTCGCCGAGCACGCTGCCGATCACGATCCGGCCCGCCTTCGCGCCGATCCGCGCGTGATCGCGGTGCGGGTTGGTCTGGTACGCGACGATCGCGTCCGCCGTCTCCACCCGCGCGCGCGTCAGGTTCGCGTGCAGGTCGTGCGACACCACGAGCGGCACGCCGCCGATCACCTCGCGCACGCTGCGCAGCAGGCGGCTCTCCGGATCCGCGATCCCGAGCGCGCCCATCGCGCTGTGCAGGCACAGGTACACGCCGTCGAGCCGGCCCGCCGCGCGCAGCCCCTCGATCAGCCGCTGCTCGAGCGTCTCGAAGCACTCGGTCGCGAGCGGCCCGCCCGACGACGCCCACGCCGACAGGATCGGCACCGGCTCGATCTCCGCCTTGCGCTCGCGCGCCGCCTCCATGAACCCACCCAGCTCGGCGCGCTTGAAGAAGCCCGCGACCTCCGGACCGCGGGTCGCCGCGTGGAGCAGCGCCTCGCCCTCGAGGTAGTGGCTGCCCTCGAAGTCGGCCAGCGTGGTCGGCACCGGCGACAGCGCGTTGGTCTCCTGCGCGATCCGCGCGAACGCGATCCGCTTCATGGCTGGCTCCTCGCCACGTAGAGGTCCGCGATCACCTTGCGCACCCGCGACGCGACCAGCCGGCGCACCGGCAGCTTGCCGGCCATGCCGTACATCGGCGCGGTGCCCGACTTCGACAGCGACGGATCGCGGCGCACCTCGTCGAGCGCCGCCGCGAGATCCGTGAGGTAGTCATCGACGATCTGGGCGTGGTTCGCGGTGACCGTCAGGTGGATCGACGCCGGGCGGTGCTGGCGATCCACCGTCCAGCCGCGCGCCTCGAGCCGGTCCGCGATCGCGTAGATGTCGAAGCCCACCGCCGCGTAGCTGACGATCGTCGCGTCGCCCGCGCCGAGCAGCGCGAGCCCCGGGATCTTCGAGATCCCCGCGCGCAGCCGATCCGCGGCGGCCGCGGCGGCACCGGCCAGCTCCTTGTAGCCCTCCTCGCCCATCGCCTGGAGCGCCGTCCACGCCGCGGCGATCGGGCCGCCCGGCCGCGTGCCGATCAAGGTCGGCGACGCATAGATCCCGCCCGGGAAGTCGGTCGCGACGAAGATCTGGTGGCGCAGGCCCTCGATCGAGCGCCACAGCAGCACCGAGGCGCCCTTGGCCGCGTACGCGAACTTGTGCAGGTCCGCGCTGATCGACGTCACCCCGGGGACCCGGAAGTCCCAGCGCGGGATCGGCCGGCCGAGCTTCTCGAGCCACGGCAGCACGAAGCCACCGACGCACGCATCGACGTGGAGCGGCAGGCCGTGGCGCTGCGCGAGCGCGCCCAGCTCGCCGATCGGATCGACCACGCCGTGTGGATACTGCGGCGCCGAACCGACCAGCCCGATCGTGCGGCGGCCGATCGCCCGGGCCATCGCGCGGACATCGGCGCGCAGATCCGCGCCCACCGGCACCTTGACCAGCTGAACGCCGAAGTAGTGCGCCGCCTTGTCGAACGCCGGGTGGATCGTCGTCGGGACGATCAGCTGCGGCCGCCGCACCCACGGCCGCTCGCGGCGCGCCCGATCGCGGTATGCCGCGACCGCGCACAGGATCGACTCGGTGCCGCCCGAGGTCACCGTGCCGACCGCGCCCGCGCAGTGGAACAGGCGGCCCGCCATCTCGACGATGTCGCCCTCCATCTGCTTGAGGCTCTTGAACGCCATCGGGTTGAGCAGGTTCGCGCTCGCGAACAGCGCGTGCGCGCGGTGCATCAGGTGCTCGTGCTGATCGTTGGCGTGATAGACGAGCGAGAACACCCGGCCACCGCGCCAGTTGGTGTCGAGCGACGCGAGCTGCTCGAGCTCGGCGAGCAGCTCGTCGCCGCTCCGGCCGCGAAGAGGAAT
>JBQCJR010000698.1:0-7959 GCA_051952595.1 Kofleriaceae bacterium | reverse complement strand
CGACCCGTATCACATCCTGCCGGTCATCCTCGTCGTGACGATGTTCCTGCAGGCGCGGATGACGCCGGCGACCGGGGACTCGCGCCAGCAGAAGTTCCTGCAGTACGGCATGCCGCTCATGTTCGGCGTGATGTCGTTCTTCTTCCCGTCGGGCCTGACGCTCTACATCTTCACCAACACGGTGCTGTCGGCGCTGCACTCGATCTACATGAACAAGTACGACAAGCAGAGCCTGGCGCTCGCCGCGAAGATGAAGGCGGCGAAGGCCGAGGCGGAGGCCGCGGCGGCGGCGGGCGCGAAGAGCGCCGGCAAGGGCGCGGCGAAGCCGACCAAGCCGTCGGCCGCCAAGCCGATCATCGATGTCGAGTCGAGCGAGACCGAGGGGGACGACGAAGGGTCGACCTCCGGTTCGCCGACGTCCACCCCGCGCCCGCAGGGCAACCGGGCGAAGCGCAAGAAGCGCCGACGTTAGTTTCAGGAGGGTCGCGTGACCGAAACAGCTGCTGCGGATCGTGAAGACCTCGCCGAGAAGGCGAGCGAGTTCCTGCTGGGCGTGCTCGAGCGCATGGGAATCTCGGCGGACATCGATATCAAGGACGACAGCGACAAGACCGTGCTCGAGATCCAGACCAAGGACACCGAGGTGGTGATCGGCCGCCGCGGCGTGGTCATGGATGCGCTACAGCACCTGGTCAACAAGGTCGTCTATCGCGATCGCACCGGCGATCGTACCAAGCCGCTCGTCGTCGACGCGGGCGGGTTCCGCGACAAGCAGGTCGAGCGCTTGCGCTCGCTCGCTCAGCGGATGGGCGAGAAGGCGCTGCAGACCAAGCAGGTCGTGCCGCTGCAGCCGATGACGCCGCACGATCGGCGGATCGTGCACATGGCGATCGCGGAGATTCCGGGGCTGTCGAGCCGCAGCGAGGGCGAGGGCGAGGATCGCCACATCCTCGTCGTGCCGGCCGCCGCGGAGTGACGGCGACCGGCGATACGATCGCCGCGATCGCCACGGCCGCAGGTCCTGGCGGGGTCGGCATCGTGCGGCTGAGCGGGCCCCGCGCGATCGAGATCGCCGCGGAGGCACTCGCGCTCGCGCCGGCGCAGCTCGGTCGCGAGGTGCACGTCGGCTGGGCGAACAGCGCGGACGGCGCGCGGATCGACCAGGTGATCGCGTTCGCGATGCGAGCGCCGCGGTCGTTCACCGGCGAGGACGTCGCGGAGATCCACGGGCACGGCGGGTTGCACAACCTCGGCAAGCTGCTCGCGAGCGTGGTCGATCGTGGCGCGCGGATCGCCGAGCCGGGCGAGTTCACGCGGCGCGCGGTCGAGAACGGGAAGCTGGATCTCCTGCGCGCGGAGGCGCTGCTCGAGGTGATCCACGCCGGCAGCGATCGCGCGTGGCGGCTGGCGCAGGCGAACCTGTCCGGGCGGCTCGGCGAGCATGTCGCCGGGATCGAGCGGCGGGCGCACCAGGTGCTCGCGGAGATCGAGGGCTGGATCGATTTTCCCGAGGAGGATCTCGAGACGCGGAGCGCGGCGTGGATCGACGCCGAGGTCGCGGCGGTGCACGGGAGCTGCGCGGCGCTCGCGGATGGGTTCCGGCACGGGCGCGCGGTGAGCCAGGGCATCGCGGTCGCGCTCGTCGGGCCGGTCAACGTCGGCAAGTCGTCGCTACTCAACGCGCTGGTCGGCGCCGAGCGCGCGCTGGTCGCCGGGGCGCCGGGGACCACGCGCGACTGGCTGGAGGTCGCGGCGGTGTGGCACGGCGTGGCGGTGACCTTGATCGACACCGCGGGGCACCGCGAGACGAGCGACCCGATCGAACAGCGCGGGATCGAGCTCGGCGAAGCGCGGGTCGCCGCGGCCGATGTGGTCGTGGTCGTCAACGATGGCCAGGCGCCGTGGAACGATGGCGCGCGCTACGGGCGGCGCGCGGTGGTCGTGCGCAGCAAGGCGGACCTCGGCGGCGCGCTCGGCGAGGGGCTCGCGACCTCGGCGACCTCGGGCGAGGGGCTCGAGGCGCTGCGGCGGAAGGTGCTCGAGGTGGCCGGGGTGGCCGAGCTCGAGGGCAGCGAGCACGCCGCGGTGACCACGGCGCGGCAGCAGTCCCAGGCCGCCGCGGCGCGTGATGCCAGCCAGGCGGCGCTCGCGCTGTGGCGGAACCGGCGTCCACCCGAGCTGGTCGCGGTCGAGCTCCGGCAGACCGCGCAAGCGCTCGCGCAGCTGCGCGGCGTCGAGGTCGGCGAGCGCGTGCTCGACGAGCTGTTCGCCCGGTTCTGCATCGGCAAGTAGCCGTCGCTGCGGCGCGCGCCGGGGGCTGCCGCTATAGTCCGCGCGTGAGTCTCGACGACGACGTGCGCGCGGAGCTCGCCGCGCTCGAGGCGGCGAACCGCCTCCGGGTGCCGCGCGTGGTCGATGGCGCGCAGGGCCCGGTCGCGGTCGTCGATGGCGTCGAGGTGCTGAACTTCTCGTCGAACGACTACCTGGGGCTCGCCGGCGACCCACGGCTCGCCGAGGCCGCCGCGGCGGCGCTCGACCGGTCCGGAGTTGGCGCCGGAGCGTCGCGGCTGGTCGTCGGCAACCATCGCGAGCACGTCGCACTCGAGGCGGCGCTGGCCGACTGGCAGCGCTGCGAGGGCGTGCGGCTGTTCAACTCCGGGTACGCGGCGAACGTGGGGCTGATGACCACCCTGCTCCGCCCCGGCGACGTCGTGTTCTCCGACGAGCTGAACCACGCCAGCATCATCGATGGCTGCCGGTTGTCGAGGGCGACCATCGTGGTGTTCGCGCACGGCGATCTGGGCCAGCTCGATCGCGAGCTGTCGCGGCATCCGGCTGGGCGGCGCGTGATCGTCTCGGAATCGTTGTTCTCGATGGATGGCGACTTCGCGGATCTCGTTGGGCTCGACGAGCTTCGCCGCAGGCACTGCGCCGCGCTGGTGCTCGACGAGGCGCACGCGGTCGGCGTGCACGGGCCCGAGGGCCGTGGGCTCGCCGCGGAGGCCGGCGTCGTGCCCGACGTGCTCGTGGGCGCGTTCGGCAAGGCGTTTGGCGGTTTCGGCGGGTTCACCGCGTCGTCGCCGGCGATCGCCGAGCTGCTGTGGAATCGCGCGCGCTCGTTCGTGTTCTCGACGGGAATGCCGCCGAGCATCGCGGCCGCGGCGCGCGCGGCGCTCTCGATCGTACGTGGCAGCGAGGGCGACGAGCGACGCCGTCGCGTAGCCTCGCTCGCGCGGCGCTTCCGGGAGATCGTCCCCCGCGCCGGTGGTGCGGCCTCGAGCGCGATCATTCCGGTCCAGGTCGGAGAGGACGTCGCGGTGATGCAGCTGAGCCGGAAGCTGTTCGAGCAGCGCGTGTTCGCGCAGGGCATTCGGCCGCCCACCGTGCCAGTCGGCACCGCGCGGCTGCGGATCAGCCTCGGCGCCGGACACGACCTACACCAGGTCGAGCGGGTGGCACAGCTGCTGTCTGACGCGACGCGATAGGAGTCTACGTCCATGACATCATTGGAAGATCTCGACCGCCAGCGGATGTGGCACCCGTTCACCCAGATGGGGGAGTGGGAGCCACTCGTGATCGACCGCGGCGAGGGCAACTACCTGTTCGACACCGAGGGCCGGCGCTACCTCGATGCCGTGAGCTCGCTGTGGTGCAACCTGCACGGCCACGCTCATCCGCGCCTCGATCGCGCGCTGCGCGACCAGCTCGCGAAGCTCGCGCACTCGACGTTTCTCGGGCTGACGCACGAGCCCGGGATCCGGCTCGGCGCGGCGCTCGTCGAGGTCGCCCCGCCCGGACTCTCGCGCGTGTTCTATTCGGACTCCGGCTCGACCGCCGTCGAGATCGCGCTCAAGCAGTCGTTCCAGTACTGGCAGCTGCGCGGTCGCACGTCGAAGCAGCGCTTCTTGCGCCTCGGCGACGCGTATCACGGCGACACCCTCGGCGCCGTCGGCGTCGGCGGCATCGAGCTGTTCCATCGGATCTTCGGTCCACTGCTCGTTCGGTCCATCGCGATCCCCAGCCCCGCGGGTACCGATGGAAGCGCGTCGCTCGAGATCCTCGAGCGCGAGCTGCGCGCACACGCCGACGAGATCGCCGCATTTGTCCTCGAGCCACTCGTCCAGGGCGCCGCCGGCATGCTCGTCCACCCGCCCGGCTTTCTCTCGCGCGCCGCCGAGCTGTGCCGGCGCCATGGCGTGCACCTGATCGTCGACGAGGTGGCCACCGGCTTCGGCCGCACCGGCACGTTGTTCGCATGCGAGCGCGAGCAGGTCGCGCCGGACTTCCTGTGCATGGCCAAAGGCATTGCCGGCGGCTATTTGCCACTCGCCGCGACGCTCTCGACCGAAGAGATCTACAGCGCGTTCCTCGGCCGCCACAGCGACCTCAGGCACTTCTTCCACGGCCATACGTTCACCGCGAACCCCCTCGCGTGCGCCGTCGGTCTCGAGTCGCTCGCCCTGCTCCGCGAGCAGACGTTGGCGAACGGCGTCCAGCAGCTCCCGCTCGTCGAAGCTGCCCTGCGCCGCATCCAGCAGCTCCCCGCCGTTCGCGAGACCCGGAACCGTGGCCTCATGGTCGGCATCGAGCTGCACGCGCGTGCCGGTCGCCTGCTCGGCGCCGAGGTCTGCACCCGTGCGCGCGCACATGGCGTGATCCTGCGTCCACTCGGCGATGTCATCGTGTGGATGCCGCCGCTCAGCATCACCGCCGAGGAAGTCGCGCTGCTCGAGCGCGCCACCGTCGCGGCCATCGAGGAAGTCGGTTGAAGCGCTTCTTCGTCACCGGCACCGATACCGGGGTCGGCAAGACGTACGTGACCGCTGCCCTCGCCCGCTTTGCCGCCGCGCGCGGCCAGCGCGTGTTCGCCTTCAAGCCCATCGAGACCGGCTGCGCAGTCGTCGATGGCGTCCGGATCGGCGCCGATCAAGAGGAGATCTCTCGCGCCGCCGGCGACTGGCAGCGCGGCGACCTCCGCGGTGTCTATCGGCTCCTTCAGCCCGCCGCTCCGCGGGTCGCCGCCGAGGCCGAGGGCGTACAATTCGACCTCGACCGGATCGATGCCGCCTTTCGCCTCGGGGCATCCGATGCGGATCTCGCCCTGGTCGAGGGCGCCGGCGGCTGGCGCGTTCCCATCTCCACCTCTCTCGTTATGGGCCAATTCGCCCGACGGTTCGACATCCCCGTCCTCGTCGTGGCGCGCGCCGGTCTCGGCACGATCAACCATGCTCTCCTGACCCTCGAGGCCATCGAGCGCGACGGCTGCGCGATCGCCGCCTGCATCCTCTCGGTGACTCCCGCGGACGACCCCGAGTTCGCCCTGAGCAACGCGGCCGAGATTCAGTCCCGCTGCTCCGCTCCCGTGCTCTGCCTCGACGAGAACCGCATCTCCGCCGTCGCCGGCCAGCTACTCGCGTAGCGTTCCACGTGGAACACAGGCGCGGCGCGGCTGCTCGCTATCGAGCAATCGTCCACTTGAACCCGGTGCCGACGGCCCACGCCCGGGGACCCAGAGAAGGGTCTCGCAGGTCCCCAGGTCCCATGCCGGCGAAGGTCGCTCGCGTGCGCGCGCACCTAACAATCTGGAATCACGACTGGGCGATGGAGATTCAGGTCCCGAGCTCGCCGGAATCGAACTGGTGCTTGGCGTCGTCGTGGTGCTGGATGCCTTACGTGACCCGCTCGGGCGGTCGGACCCGCTATTGACCCAGGAGTTCCGGTCTTGTTCCACGTGGAACGGAGCTACCGCGACCGCTTCTTCTTCGGTTCGCTTCTCCACTTGGTAGCTGCTCACGTCTTGTTCCACCTGGTCGGCGCAAGGAACCTGCCCCGGTTTATGAGCGTCGCGTTTACTGTCGCCACCGCCTCTCGCTCTAGGATTCGGTTGCGGGGACGCCCGAGCGTTCGCGCGCACCCGAGCAACGCTGCGACCTAACGGACCACTGTCCGGCTCCCGTGCATCGCGGGGACGAGAACCGTGTCTCGGCTGCCGGGTAACCGGCACCTCCTCGTGGTCCAGGATTCGTTTGCGGGACGCTCGAGCGTTCGCACGCCACCGGAGCAACGCGGCGAGCTACGGACCCGCTGTTCGGCTCCCGTACTCCCAGTGCACGCGACGAACGGCCCTGAGAGGAACCTCACCTCCTGGGCGATGGAGATCCAGGTCCCGAACTCGCCGGAATCGAACTGATGCTTGGCGTCGTCGTGGTGCTGGACGCCTTACGTGACCCGCTCGGCGGCCGGGCCCTCTGTTGACCGAGGAGTTCCGGTCTTGTTCCACGTGGAACGGAGCTACCACTACCGCTTCTTCTTCGGTTCGCTTCTCCACTTCGTAGCCGCTCACGTCTTGTTCCACGTGGTCGGCGCAGAGAACGTGCTCCGGTTTATGAGCGTCGCGTTACTGTCGTCACCGCCTCTCGCTCCAGGATTCGGTTGCGGGACGCCCGAGCGTTCGCGCGCACCCGAGCAACGCTGCGGCCTACGGACCACTGTCCGGCTCCCGTGCATCGCTGGGACGAGAACCGCGACTCGGCTGCCGGGTAGCCGGCACCGCCTCGTGGTCCAGGATTCGCGTGCGGGACGCTCGAGCGTTCGCACGCCACCGGAGCAACGCGGCGAGCTACGGACCCGCTGTTCGGCACCCGTGCATCGCTGGGACGAGAGCCGCGCCTCGACTACCGAGCAGCTGGCGGGCCTTGGGGTCGTGGGCTTCGGTTGAGGGACGCCGGAGCGTTCGCACGCCACCGGAGCAACGCTGCGAGCCATAGCGCCGCTGCTCGGCACCCCGTGCGTCGCCGGGACGAGAGGCTACCAGGCAGCTGGCGGGCCTTTGGGGGCGAGGCTTCGTTTGCGGGACGCCCGAGCGTTCGCACGCACCCCGTGCATCGCTGAGCCAAAGAGCCGACTCGGCCGCCGGGCAACCCGGCGCCTCTGATCCCAAGCTTCGGTTGCCGGACACTCGAGCGTTCGCGCGCCACCAGAGACAACGGTGCGAGCTGCAGAGCCGCTGTTCGGCACCCGCGCATCGCTGAGACAAGAGCCGACTCGGCCGCCGGGCAGCCAGCGCTTCTTGATCCAGGCTTCGGTTGCTGGGGGTGGTTGAGCGTGCATGTTCCACGTGGAACATGCTGGTTGTCCCCTGACCGGACACCTTGTTGCACCTGCGTGCGACGCTCGGAGGTGCGCCTCGCGGCCTACTCATTGCGCTGCCGATTGCCACCGACGAACTCGGCGGCTGGGCTCGCGTCGTGCGGGAGTCATTTGAGCGGTGAGTAGGGGGGGGGCTAGCGCTCGCCGTGCCCCATCGATCCAAGGGCCTGCGTGGTCGCGAGGGCCTCTTGAGGTCAGGGTCTATTGCAGGTGCCTGGTCTGACTCCCGGCGCCTGGATCTGCGGGAGAAGTCGAGATCATCGGGCGTTTCACGTGGAACGGCTTGCGATGAACCCGGCCAGCCCCGCTGAGATGGTGCGACTCGAATCCGAGACCAGCGAGCAGGCGGCGCAACGATGCAGCGACACTCCCGGCCCTGGACTACCCGGCTTCGTGGTCGGCCGCCGTACGCGCTCCTACGCCGCCGGGACCTGGATCACCGTGGAACGAAGCGCCCGCTATTACAGCCGGGCGTCCGCACGGGCGCACCGGGCACCCACGCACCGCACCTGGGCGGCACCAGGTTATGAGCACCCGCTGATGTCAGTGGAATGCGTTCTCCACAGCCCTCGCGTGTAGCAACGGTCTAGTCCCGTGCAATCGACACCGGCTGAACTGGCGCCGCTCGGGAGTTGTCCACGGGCGGCACGTCCCGGCACCGGGGCCGGCTCTGTGCGCAGCGGGTCGCAAGAACCTGTGCACAACCTGTGGAGAGCCGCCCCTTCCACGAACTGTCTTGGCCCGTGCGGTACAGCTTGTTGAGCGCTCGCTCCAGCCCGCCTGAGCTCGAGCCTACCGAGGCCGGTCCTA
>JBQCJR010000697.1:0-16992 GCA_051952595.1 Kofleriaceae bacterium | reverse complement strand
CCGGTGAGCTGGAGCTCGACGAGCGAGCCATCGATGCTGTCGAGCTTGCCGTAGAGCGCCGACGCGGCGAACGTGAGCCCGCTGTTGCACGCCGACTCGAACGTGCTCGGCGAGCCGATGTCGATCGCCTCGTACACGTAGCGGCCGACCGCCTCGCAATCCACCACGTTGTGCAGCAGGTCGCCGAGGTTCGACGCGCTCGGATCGATCAGCGGGATGATCGCCTCGTCGATCGCGATCTTCAGCACCTGGCCGTACTTGAGCGGCACGGCGTGCTGGCTGATCGTCAGCTTACCGGTCTGCGCGAGCGCCACCGTCAGGCCCTCGATCTTGGTGACCGCGATGCCGAAGTCGGCGAACGGAAAGTCCATCGCGACGTTGTCGATCTTGAAGTGCAGGCCCTCGACCGTCTTGGTCGTGCTGCCCGAAGCCTTGATGTCGAGCGTCTCGTTGAGGCCGAAGTTCTTGGTCACCTGTCCGAACGCGTCGCCGACGTCGACGATCTTCGTGACGAAGTCCGGCGCGACGTCGAGCAGGCGGTCGTTGAGGTAGCCGGCGACGAACGGGATCGCGCCGCGCAGCGTGTCCTTGATCGAGCCGTTCGGCAGCGCATCGACGACCTGCTCGACGATGAACTTGGTCGGGTCTTCCGGATCGTCGGTCGCCGAGATGAAGTAGTCGATCACCGTGCCCGCGGTGCCGGGCAGGTTGGTGGCGAGATCGAACTTGCTCTGCACCGCGAATCGGCCCTCGGGCGTCGTCGGTACCGGCTGGTCGTCCGGCGGATTGTTGACGTCATCGTCGTCGGGCGGGCCGATGTGATCGTCCGGCCGCTCCGCGGCGCAACCCGCGGCGGCGATGGTGAGGAACAGCGCAGAGGACAGCAGGCGGGTCGTCTTCATGTTCGATTCTCCGTCGAGGATGGATGTCGAACGGTGGTGCAGCGCATGTGCCACGCGGCGCGCGTGGCGCGGCACAGATCGATCAACGAGTTGCGCAACGCCGGCGAGCGACCGGCAACTTCGGTGGTCGGGCCGGCCGATTCTCGTGGAGACCGCTGACCCGACACCGTACAGATCCGGCGCCGAAAAAACGGCCGGCCGGAGCACCATTGCTCCGGCCGGCCAGCCATCCTCGACGCTGCGGGCTCACAACCCGCGATGCGCCGAACCGTGATTACAGACGCGAACCGTAGAACGTCGCGTCGGAGAGCGGTGCCGGCGAGCCCGCGTACGTCGCGTCGCCCGACCAGGTGCCGGTCTGGATCGTATCGATCGTGCCGTTGCCATCCTTGTCGAGTGCCTTGGCCGCACCGGTGATGCCGAGCTGGAGCGCGGTGCTGTCGATGGCGGAGATCTTGTCGTAGATGTAGCCCGCGCCGGCGACCAGGCCGGCGCTGCACGCCGAGGCGAACGTGCTCGCGCCGCCGAACCCGATCGCGTCGGCGATCGCGTCTCCCACCGCGACGCAGTCGACCTTGCTCGCCATCAGCTCGGCGAGGTTCGACGCGCCCGGATCGATCAGCGGGATGATCGCTGCGTCGAGGCCGATCCGCAGCACCTTGCCGTACGACACCGCGAGCTGGTGGCTGGAGATCCCGAGCTTGCCGTGGTCATCGAGCGTCACGCCGACGTTGTCGACCACGATGCTGGCGAGGCCGTAGTCCGCGAACGCGTGATCGCTCTCGATGTGGTCGATCTTGAAGTGCGCGCCGTTCACGGTGTGGATCGCGAGGTACGACTCGCCCTCGATCCCGCCGCGCGAGACCTCGAGCTTCTCGTTGAGGCCGAAGTTCTTGGCGAGCTGGCCGAAGTCGTTGCTGACCTGGACCATCGTGGAGACGAAGTCCGGGGCGAGATCGAGCAGGCGGTCGTTGAGGTAGCCGGCGACGAACGGCTTGGCGTTGACGAGCAGGGTCTTCAGCGTGCCGCTTGGCATCGCGCCGATCGCCTGATCGAGGATCCACGCCGTCGGATCGTCCGGATCGTCGGTCGCGGCAATGATCGCGTTGACCACGTCGCCGACCGCGCCGGGCGCGTTGGTCGCGAGGTCGAACTTGCTTCGTAGCTTGTAGCTGCCGGACGCATCGACCGGCTCTTCGGTTCCGCCGCCACCGCCACCTCCGCCATCTCCGCCGCCACCATCTCCGCCGTCGTCCGGGGCGTCAGTGGCGCAACCGCCAGCGGCGGCGGTCAACGCGAGGGCGAGGATCATGCTGAAGTGCTGGGCGATCTTCATGGGCGCTTCTCTCCGTGGCGAGGATGGCGGGGTGGGGCGAGGTTGCTGGCTGTACACGTCGTGTGCAGCGCATGTGCCACGATGTGCGCATCGCGACGCTTGGAGATGACGGCCACTTGCGTCTGCGGTGGCCGCTGCGCTGGCCAGGTCGCGCGAGCCGCGTGGGCCTCGCGACCTGAGCGCGTGAACGAAATCTCTGCCTGCGGCGACAGCGGGCATGCACGCAAAGCCGATTCTTGGAGTGCTGGCGTTGTTGTTGTTCGGCGCCAGCTGCGTCGATCCTGCTCCCGACGATCTCGAGCTCGTCGATCTCGAGACCACCACCGCGGCGCTCACCCTGCCGCCATCGCCCGGACAGATCCACGCCGGCCGGCAGCTGTTCGAGCAGGCGTTGCCCGGCAGCAACGGTCGCTCGTGCGCGACCTGTCACTCGCTGGCGCGCCACACCGCGCTGAACGTCGAAGACGTCGCCACGCGACTCGCGACGAACCCGGGCGATCCGCTGTTCCATCGCCTCGACGCGGATGACCCGGACGCGCCGTCGCTCACGTTCGATCACCTCGCCAAGGGCCTGGTGCGCGTCACGCTGAAGCTGCATCCCCGGGTGGACGTGATCGACGTCGACGGGAACGTGATCACGCCCGCGGATCGCACGATCTCGGTGTGGCGCGGCGTGCCTTCGATCGAGAACACCGGCGGATTCGGGCCGTTCCAGCTCGATGGA
Source organism: Kofleriaceae bacterium (assembly GCA_051952595.1). Lineage (GTDB taxonomy): Bacteria > Myxococcota_A > Polyangia > Haliangiales > Haliangiaceae > JABFXX01. The sequence goes on along the minus strand of JBQCJR010000697.1, from coordinate 14,030 downwards.
CGTGAAGCAACTCTGCCGTCGCAGGCCCAGTCCGCGATCATTGCCCACAGCGAGGGGCCGACGCTGCCCGCCGCGAAGCTCGACCAGATCGCCGCGTTCGAACGGGCGTCATTCTCGTCGGCGCGTGCGCGGTTCGTCGCCACGTTGCTCGAGCTCGGCGTTCCGCGCGAGCACATCCCGCTCCCGGAGCGGATGATGGCCCTCACGCCCGCGCAGCGCCGCGGCCTCGAGGTGTTCGATCTGGCGTGTGCCGGCTGCCACGGCGGGCCCACCACCAATCAGATCACCAACCGCGTCGTGCACGACGCGCTGTTCTTCGAGCTCAACCCGGACGGCACCATCATCTATGACGTCGCGCCCGGACAGCCACCTCAGCCGCGGCTCAAGCCGCGCCCGCACAACGAGTTCCTCAACATCGGGTTTGGCATGATCAGCACGTTCGGTCAGCTCGGCATCCTTCCGCTGTTCAACGATTCCGTCGCGTTGCCTCGCTACCGGCTCCGCTTCTACGCCGACGAGACGCGCACCCAGCAGGTGACCGATCTGCCGCCGATCCCTCGCCCCGACAGCGGAGATCCGCTCGATCTCAACCCCGGTCTCGACGAGCGTGGCGCGCCGATCGTCGGCCCCGGCCTGGCGAACCAGTGGTTCTCGGCCGATCCCGGCCGCGCGGCCGTGACCGGTGACCCGGCGGACTTCGAGACCTTCGATATCCCGCAGCTGCGCGGGATCGCGAACACCGCGCCGTACTTCCACGACAACAGCGCCGAGACCCTGGTCGACGTGGTCGACAACTACAGCCGGTTCATCCTGCCGTTCCCACCGCTCGGCCTGCCGCCCATCCACGAGGGCGAGATCCCGGGATTCGCGGAATCACTCACGATCCAGCAGAAGCACGACCTGGTGGAGTTCCTGCAGATGCTGTAGCTGTCCGGGATCCGGCCGGCCGGTCACTTTGCGAGCACGACCTGCGCGACTTCGCCGCCGAGATGTCCGGCGAGGTCCCAGTCGCGATGTCCGAGCACCTGGCCATCGCGGCGCACCCGCTCGAGCGCGTCGAGATCGAGGTCGGCGACCACCCAGCTCGGGACATCGAGCGAGCCGATCGCCACCACGCCGTCGTCGGGAAATCCGCGGTCCGGCGGCGCGAACACCCCCGCGGCGCCGACATTTTCGTCCACCGCGATCGACCACGGCGCGATCCCCACCGTCGGCGCCTGGGCGATGTAGCACTGATTCTCGAGCGCCCGCGCCTGGCACGCCACGCGCACGCGGTGATAGCCGGCGAGCCCATCAGTGCAGCTCGGCACCGCGATCAGCTCCGCGCCCGCCGCGGCCAGCCGCCGGACGATCATGGGGAACTCCGCGTCGTAACAGATCGCCACGCCGACCCGTGCCTCGCCGATCTGGAGCACCACCTGCCCGGCGCCGGCAGAGATGCCCCAGCGCTCGCGCTCGAACCGGGTCATCTGGAGCTTCTCGATCTCGACCACGTTGCCGTCCGGGCTGTGGACGCGCAGCCGGTTCCGGTACTCGCCCGAGGCGACGCGCTCCGGGAAGCTGCCGCCGATGATCGCGACCCGATGTTGCCGCGCGAGCATGCCGTACGTCTCGAGGTACGCCGGCAGCAGCGGCTGGAGCTCGGCCAGCTGGCCCGAGAGGTCGCGCTGCACCGCCTCCGAGAACAGCGAGGTCAGCTCCATCGACGCGTACTCCGGCACGACGACCAGCTGGGCGCCCCGTCCGGCTGCCTCTCCGATCCCTGCCGCCAGCTTGGCGCGCCAGGCATCGAGGCTCGCGTGATGCTCGATCGGGTACTGCCACGCGGCGACGCGGATCCTGCGCGAGCTCATCACTCTAGCTCCTTGATCCAGAACACCATCTGTTTCGGACTGTCCGCCGCCTCGTCGAGATCGCGCCACGAGAACGTCGTGGTGATCTCTGCCCGGCGGACGAAGCCACGACGGGTCCACAGCCGATCGTGCGGACGATAGTTGGCCGGACGGCGCGGGTGGTCCGCCGGACGCTCGACCGCGCAGAACGCCGCGGTGCGGAACCCGAGCTCGCGCGCGCGTTGCTCGCGTTGCTCGAAGAACGCGACGCCGAGGCCGCGGCCGCGATAGGCCGGATCGAGCACCGATTCGCCGAAGTAGTAGACCGTGGCCGGGTCGTACCCGGCACGGACGAGAGGCGGCACCGCGTCGTCCGAGTGATCGACCAGCGGCATCGCGGTCGAGGCACCGACCACGCGCTCGTCGTCCAGCGCGAGCACGATCACCGCCGCGTCCGAGTGGGCGTAGCGCGCGAGGTAGCGCTGCTCGTATTCCAGCGAGCCCTCGTAGAGGTACGGGAACTCGCGGAACACCGCGATCCGCAAGGCGGCGAGCGCATCGAGATGGCGCTCGATCGCCCGCCCGGTGACTCGCTCGATCCGGAGGGTCACGTCAGGCGCCCACCTGCTTCAGCCAGTCGGCGAGGTTGTAGTAGTTGGTGACCCGTCGGATCCGGCCGTCTCGGATCTCGAAGAACGCGCCGCCCGGCAGGGTGTAGCGCTGGCCGCGCGCCGGCGGCAGCCCCTCGTCGGTCACGAGGTACTCGCCCTCGACGACGTACTCGGCGGCAACCCGCCCGTTCGCGCCGGTCATCACGACGATGTCGCGCAGCTGCTCGCGGTAGCACCGGTTCATCCGGTCGAGGAACGTGCGGAAGGTCGCCCGGCCGATCTCGCGTCCGCCCTGGTTGAGGTCGTGCGCGACGTCCTCGGACAGCATGCTGCACATCGCATCCCAGTCGCCGCGATTGAAGTGTTGATAGTAGGTAGCCACGAGCTCGGCGTCGTTCACCGGTGCACGATACCGCGGATGGCGCGGTCGACCACCGCGCCGCGGGCGTGCTCCCGACCGGAACACGATTCGCGCAGCGGTCGTCGGGGCGCCCGGCAGGCTGGTATCGTCGGCGGATGTTAGTGCGCCCCGAGACCGCCGCGGATCATCGGCGGATCGCCGAGCTCGTCGAAGCCGCGTTCGCCGAGGCCCCCCACACCAGCCGCACCGAGCACCGGATCGTGGCGGCGCTGCGCGAGGCCGGGGCGCTGTCGTTGAGCCTCGTCGCCGAGCGCGCCGCGCCCGAGCCGCGGATCGTTGGTCACGTCGCGTTCTCTCCCGTGGAGATCTCGGATCGCTCGCCCGGCTGGTTCGGGCTCGGCCCCGTGGCAGTGGATCCCGCCGTCCAGGGCCAGGGCATCGGCTCGGCACTGATCCGCGCCGGGCTCGAGGAGCTGGCGCGCCGAGGGGCGCACGGCTGCGTTCTTGTTGGAGAGCCCGCGTATTATCAGCGGTTTGGCTTCGCCAACGATCCCGCGTTGATCTATGCCGACGTGCCCGCGATGTACTTTCTCGTGCGGCCGTTCGGCGCCGCGCGCGCGGCCGGTACCGTGACCTTCCACCCTGGGTTCGGGGTCGGGCTGTAGGTCGTCGCAACGCATCTCCGCCGGCGGTGTCTCACGCGCGATGCGTGCCACCTGGTGGATCGCCGTCGTCGCCGTGTTCGGCGCCGTGTCCGGTCTGCTGGTGTGGGGCGGACAAGCTGCGAGCCCCGGGCCACCCGCGCCGAGCTCGGCCGGCGGTCCCGGCACAGATCCAGGGGCGGTCCAGTCCGTCGTGGAGCTCCCCAGCGCGGACCAGCTCGCCGCGATCGGCGATACCTCGGAGCTATCTCTGCCGCTCCAGCGCGCGTTCGATCCTCGCGACCACCTGCCGGCACAGCCGCCCGGGCCCGACGACTGGCTCGCTCAGCACCACGAGCGGCCGCAGACCTTCTACGACTACGTGGGGTCGCGCCCGAACCTGCCGGACGCCACTCGGCGTGTGATCTATCTGCTGCCGCTCGGCGAGTTCCCCGCGGATCGATCTCCGCCGGTCCGCTCGCTGGTCGCGATCGTGCGCGCGTTCTTCCAGCTCGAGGTGCGCACCTTGCCTGCCGTCCAGCTGTCCGAGGTCACCGCGCGCAGCCGGACACATCGCGGCACCCGCAAGCGGCAGCTCCTGGCCCCCGACGTGCTCACCTGGCTCGAGGCTCGCGTGCCCTCGGACGCGTACGCCCTGATGGCGATCACGATGGAAGATCTGTATCCTGCCTCGGACTGGAACTTCGTGTTCGGCATGGCGTCGCTGCGCGCGCGCGTCGGCGTGCAGAGCTTTGCGCGCAACGACGCAGCCTTCTTCGAGCAGCCGTGGCCGGACGGTTGGCAGCAGCTCTTGCTGCGCCGCGCGTCGTGGACCCTGGTTCACGAGATCGGTCACATGTTTGGGATCTCGCACTGCGTCCACTGGACCTGCATCATGGCGGGCTCGAACCACCAGGAAGAGGCGGACCGCAGCCCGCTGCACCCGTGTCCGGTGTGCCTGCGCAAGCTGTGGCACGCGGTGCGCTTCGATCCCGCCGCGCGCGAGGCAGAGATCGCCAAGACGCTGCGCGACCTCGGGATCTCCGACGAGGCGGACTGGGCGGAGCGGCGCGCGGCGTGGATCTCCGAGTGAACGTGCGCCCGAGCTCTGCCGGGCGCGCGGCCGGCGGAGATCACGGCGCGCACGCCCCTGGCACGCCGAGCCACGGCAACAACACGGCGCGCGCAGACGACCCGAAGAAATGGCGCGCCGTCTGCTCTGCGGTCGGCATGCCTCTCGGCCCGGTGCCACACACCCGCACGAGCGTCGAGGCGGCGCGATCTCGTAGATCCGCCGCGCTGGCGAACGCCACCGGATCTCCGCCGGTCGCTCCGGTGCCGCCGAACGAGACGTGGCAGCCGCGGCAGTACGGGGCGATGACCTCGCGGTAGACCCGGCGATCGGAGCTGGTGTCGGCCCACCCCGGCGGCACGAAACCAGGATCGTACGGCGCGCCCGCGGCATAGATCCCATCGATCAGCTCGCGCGTGGCGGACGTCGGCTCGGTGGCCGCGACCAGCTGGTTGAGCCGGCGGAAGCTCTCGTCCTGCGAGGCGAAATTGGCCTCGGGCGCGAAGTCGAACGCCGCCGGATCGAACGCGAGGAACCGCGCGCCGCGCGCCGCGTGGGTCGCCGGATCGTAGGTCGAACGACCGCCGTGGCAGTTCAGGCAGTTCTGCGGGATGCTGGCGTTGTCGCCGCGGGTATCGAGCTGCGCCTCGGTGACCAGCGCACCGTCCGGGCCGTAGACCACGAAGCTGACTGCGTTCGGCGCATCGATCGGCGGTGCATAGACCATCGCCACGGTGGCGAGTGGCACGCCGCCGGCGATCAGCTCCGAGATCGCCTGGCCTCGAGCGCCGCCGAAGGTACCGAAGTTGCGCACGTAGCACGCGACGCCGCCGGCCGGCGCCGCCGTGGCGCGGCAGTGCATCTCGCGACCGATGCCGAGGTCGCCAGCGTTGTAGTAGCGCGCCACGATCTCGTCGCGCGGGAATCCATAGCGGGTCTGGAACGCGTCGAGCGTCGGTGGTGCGTCGATCGCCGCGTAGTAAGCGGCGGTCTCGTCGCGCGAGCAGACCGGCTTCTCGAGCAGGTAGCTCCAGGTCTCGGGGATCTCTGCCGGGTTCACGACCGCGAGCACCGCGTCGTCGGGATCCGATGGATCGTAGGGCAGGGCGTTGCCGTCCGGATCGACCACGCGCAGGCGCAGCACGCCGCCGCGTGGCCATCGCGGGGCCTCCTGTACGTTCGCGACCGGCCGGACGGTGATGCCGAATCGTGCGCTGGCGCCGCCCGCGTTCTCGGATGTGGTGGTGGCGATTGTCGTCCACGACGCGAGATCGTCCGGGTCGGCGAGCACCTGGACGGACAGCTGCGCGCCGGCGACGTCGTAGTCGCCCGCGACGTGGATCGCGATCACCGAGGGCTCGCCGGCGAGCACGCCGCCGTGTGTGGGCTCGCGCACCAGACCGCGCGCGCTCGTCGACGGTTCCACGGCCGGCGGTGGCGCTTCGCCTCCAACGACGCAGCCGCTCGTCGAACCGATCGAGGCAACGACCGCAGCAAGCCAGGACGTCCATCGTATCGTGCGAGACATCGCTGCGTGAGCGAGCACTCTCCATGCCACGCGACGCTCGTCGCTCCCGTCGCGCGTGCGCCGCGCACGGCGATGATCGCCGCGCGATCGATCAGGTCGCGGCGACGAGTGCGGTCTCCAAGTGGGTGGGGGACGCTCCGGAACGCGTCCGCGGATCTCTGCCGAGCAGATCGACGCTGTCGGACGCGTCGTCGAAAACGATGGACGATCTCGGACATCGCGACCGCGAGCGCCTCACGCGGCGGGCTCGGTCAGCCAGCTCACGCGCGCGGCGGGCGCTGTCGCCGGCGGTGCTGCTCTTGCTTGCGCGCGCGTCGACGCGCTTGCTTGTCCTTCGGCACCTCGTGCGAGCCCGGCAGAGATGTCTGCGAAGCGGGCGGGGGAGGTGGTCCACATCTCCGCCACGCCGCCGTGGTGCCGGCGAACACGGTCGCCGCGATGCCGAGCAGCGCGAACAACCCCGAGGCCGCCGAGCCGTCGCGCGTGTGACCGCCCTCCGAGCGACACACGAACCGGATCCCAGGCTTACCGAGCCGCCGCGTGCCGAACGCCTCCGGGTCGCGATATCCCGGCGGGCACAGGATCGGATCCTGGAGCGCGATCACTGCCGCGACGGCCACACCCACCGCGAGCGCGAGGCTCACGAAGAAGTACGCCATCTGTGCGCGCCGTGGGTAGTGGTCGACGTGGCCGCGCGGCCGGATCACGCCGAGGTACACCGCCACCGCGAAGCCGAGGAACAGCAGCAGCGGCTTCACCACCGGCACGTCCACCACGCGCGAGCTACTCCAGGTCGGCGAGCCCGCCGCCGTTGATCACGCGGGTGTAGCCCTCGGCCTCGAGCATTTGCTTGGCGTTCCCGGCGCGCCGGCCCGAGCCGCAGTACAGGACGATCGGCCGGGTCCGCTCGCCGGCCAGCTTCTGGATGTCTGCCAGTTGCCGCGACAGCTCCTGCACCGGCATGTTGATCGCGCCCTCGAGATGTCCGCCGGCGAACTCGTCCGGCGTTCGGACATCGATCACGAGCGCCCCGGCAGAGATCGCCTGCTTCGCGGCGGCGGGGTCCTTGGGCGTGGCCGCCGCCGTCGCCGATCCGGAGCCGGCGTGGCCCCCGACGGAGTCTGACCGGCTCGAGCAGCCGGGGCCGGGAGCGAGGGTGCAAGCGAGGGCGAGGCCGAGCAGGGCAGACTTCATGCGCACGGCGTATCACACCCCGCGCGCGTTCGCGTCACCAGCCGCAGGTCTGGCCCTTGTTCTGCTCCTCGAGATACGTCTTGAGCGGCGCGAAGTACTCGAGGATCGCCGTCGCGTCCATCTCGCGCGAGCCGGTGAGCTCGAACAGCGTCTCCTGCCACGGCTTGCTCGCGCCCGCCTGCAGCATCTTCCAGAACAGATCGCCGGCCGCCTTGTTGTTGTAGATCGAGCACTCGTGGAGCGGGCCGGTGTGTCCGGCCTTCTGGCACAGCGCGCGCTGGAACTGGAACTGGAGCACCGCCGCGAGGAAGTACCGCATGTACGGCACGTTGGCTGGCACGTGGTACTTCGCACCCGGGTCGAAGTCGGTCGCGGCGCGCGCGACCGGTGGCGCGACGCCCTGGTACTGCTTGCGCAGCGCCCACCAGTGGTCGTTGTACTGCTCCGGCTTGACCTGGCCCGAGAACACGTCCCAGCGCCACTTGTCGACGAGCAGGCCCCACGGCAGGAACGCGATCTTCTCGAGGGCAGTGTTCATCTGCCGGTTGATCGTGACCTTGTCGTTCTTGACCACCTTCGCGAGCAGCCCCTTCTCCTTCAGGTACTCCGGCGTCATCGAGAGCACGACGGTGTCGCCGATCGCCTCGTGGAACCCGTCGTTCGCGCCGTTCTGGAACAGGATCGGCAGCTGGTAGTACGCCGTGAAGTAGTAGTTGTGCCCGAGCTCGTGGTGGATGACGTCGAGCTCTTCGTGCGTCTTCTGGATGCACATCTTGATCCGCAGGTCGTTCGCGAACGTGACATCCCACGCGCTCGCGTGACACACGGCTTCCTTGCCCTTCGGCTTCTGGAACATCGAGCGGTCCCAGAAGGTCGTTGGCAGCTCGGGGAATCCGAGCGAGGTGTAGAACGCCTCGGCGATCTTCACCATCTTCTTCTCGTCGTACGCGCCCGGCTTGGCGAGCGTCGGCGTGACGTCGATCGGCGCCTGGCCCGGGTACGGCTCGAGATCCTTGTAGAGCCAGCCCCAGCTCTGCGCCCACATGTTGCCGAGCAGGTGCGCCGGGATCGGGCCGTTCTTCGGGACGACCTTGTCTCCGTAGCGCTTGTTGAGCTTGCGGCGGGTGTAACAGTGCAGCTGCTCGTAGAGCGGCTTCATCTGGTTGAACAGCCGGTCGGTCTCTGCCGCGAACGCGTCCTCCGGCATGTCGTAGGAGCTGCGCCACATCGACGCGACATCCTTGAACCCGACGCCGCGTGCGCCCGCGTTGGCGAGCTCGACGTACTGGATGAACAGCTCGCGCTCGGCGCGGCCGACATTGTCGTGCCATCCCTGCCACGCGGCGAGCGCCTCGGAGGGCTGGCGGGTCTTCTGCAGCACCTTCGACAGCCCGTCGAGATCCTTGCAGTCCTCCTTGCCACCCTTCTTGGTGCACACCTTGCCCTTGCCGTAGATCGACGACATCTCGGTCGCGATCCGCGCGAGCTCTTCCGCCTGCTTCGGGTCGTTCGGCGCCGGCTGTCCAGCGAACCTGAGCAGCTGGAGCTGCCGGCGCGTCGCCGGATCCAGCTTGTCGAGCACCGCGTCGTACTTGCGCGACTCCTTGATCAGCCGCGTGATCCCCTTGGCCTGCTCGGCGCCGGCCTTCGCGGCCGCATCCTCGTGCTCCGGGGTGATGTCGGTCTCGTTGGCCCACGCCGTGACCGACGCATCGACGTAGAGCTTGCGCAGCTCGGCGTCCATCTGCGCCACGAACTGCTTCGCCTGGCTGACCAGCGCGTCGTTGTTCGAGGGGGGCGGGTCGGCTGGTGTCCGGCTATCGGACTGGCCGAGATCCGACGGCGGTGGCGGCGGTAGCGGATCTGCCTTCTTCGGCCCACAGGCGGCCGCGGCGAGGATCAGGGGAAGCAGGGTCGTCTTCTGCACCCGGCGACTCTACATCCAGATGGTGCCGTTAGGATCGGCCGCGCCGAGTCGAGGAACGGCACGCCGCGGCTCGAGACGGCGGAGATTCGTGCGGCTCTTCGTCTGGTCTTTGTCCGGCGATCGCTCTTCGATCGTCCAGTGATCGTCCGCCGTCCGGACGTCGCCACGATCACAAAGGGGTCACGGCTCGAGCGGAACGCCGTCCTCCGGATTTCTGGTGGCTTCCTTCTTGGTCGAGCCCGGGGCAGAGATTCCGCGATCGTCGAGCAGGCGACGCGCGAGCTCCTGCTGCTCGGCATCGAGCAGCGCGAACGCCTTGCTCAGCGCCTCGCGATCGTTCTCTGCCCGTGCCTGGTGCAGCTTGGCGGCATCCGGCGTCGTCTTGATCTGTGCCCCGGGCGCGTTGTTGTGGCGCGGCGGTGGCTCGCCCTTCTGCGCCGGTTCTTCGTCCGGCCTCTCGATCGAGCGGATCTGGGTGTCGAGCGTGTCGTTGCGCGCTGCGAGGCTGGTGTCGATCCGCTTGAGCTGGGCCAGCTGGTCTTCGGTCAGCTTGAGCGGTCCGGCGTTGTCGACCAGGTAGCCGACCGCGGTGCCGGACGCGGGCGGCAGGGGTGGCAGCTCGCCCTCGCTGGGCGACATCACCTTCGGTTCCTTGTGACAGCCGGCGAGCCCGAGGCCCGCCGCGAGCAACAGCGATGAAACGCAGCGAAACATCGCCGGCAAGCCTAGCACCAGCTCGGGTTCAACCGCGCGCGCGGTTCGCCTGGACCGTGGCACGGCGGACATCGTGGGCCGCGGCCTGGAAGTCCTCGCGCGCGATGTCGCGGGCGTACGCGTGATACGAGAGCCGCGCACGCGCCGCGCGCGCGTCCTGCATCGCCGCCAGGTGGCGCTGGGCCCACCTGCCCGCATCGCGTGGCTTGTCGTTCTCGATCGCGGTGTTCCACCGGTCGCGCGCCGTCCGCCGCTCGATCTCTGCCGTTACCAGATCGCGCGCAGCAATGATCGCCAGCTGGGCGTGATACGCGACCCGCTGCGAGTCGGCGTGCTCGCGTTCGATCGCGGACCGAAGGTCGCACTCGGGAGTGCTCGCACGGCCCGCAGCCGCAGGAGTCGCCGACGCGAGCGCAGTCACCAGGAGAAATGCTGACTTCATGTGGGTCCTCCGACCGTTAGGAAAAACAACATTCATTCCGGACAAAGGCTCACAAGATCAGCAGGTTGCTCCGTTAGACCCGAGCGAATCTGACGTATGTGCGAGTGAGCCACGCACAGTCGAACGCTGACCTCTGCCTACTGGGTGTGGCGGCACGAGCCGCTGCGCGGTGGAAGAGAGGTTGGTTCACCACCCGTCAGGCATCGCGTGTTGCCGGCGCGTCGCGAATGGCAACGTCGTTCGTTGTCGGGCAGAGATGGTCAGGAACGCGCCAATTGTTCTGGTGGCGCGCTCGCGTTACCAACGAGCCGATGGTCCGGCGAGCACATCGGGGGATCGTGGCGGTGGTCGTGGTGGCACTCGCTTGTGGTGCATCGTCGGGGTTCGCGAGCGAGCACCCATTGGGTGGGCACCTTGGGGGTGCGTCGAGCCCAGCCATCGCGGCGACGACGTTGGTGCAGCCCTGCGCGTCGAGCTCGACCGAGGCAGAGATCCGCACGGCGTCCGAGCTCGAGTCCCCCTGGAGGATTCACGCGAGGTCGCGATCTCGATCGACATCAAAGACGCGAGCGAAGTCGAAGCCCAGGTCCACGACTGCGGCGAAAACGAAGATCGGCTCGAAGTCGAAGGCCCGCTCGAAGTCGAAGGTCGGTTCGAAGTCGAAGGTCTCCTCGAAGTCGAAGGTCGCGTCGAAGCCCGCCAAGGTCGTCGCCGAGAAGCGACCGATGCCTTAGCCGTCGTCTCGGCATTGCCAACCCAACGCTGTGCGCGGCGCAGTGAGCTACGGTCGCAACTCTGCCGGGGTGTCGTCGTCCGTCTCGACGATGCCGCCCGCGAGGCGTACGCCGCGGAAGATCCACGGTGTTCGCGCCCGCGGGTACGTGCGGACTGTGGTCAGCGCATCTGCGTTGATCTCTCGCGGATCTCGCGCACTTACTGGCAGGTGTTGCAGCCCGGGATCTGTGACGAGCAATCGAAGCCGAGGCGGCACTGGAACGAGCTGCACATCACGCCTTCGCACGCAGCACCTGCCACGCAGTCGACATCACAAGCGCACGAGTCCCCGCAGGTGACCCCGCGGCACGACTGACTTCCGCTACACGTCACGTCGCAGCGACCCTCACCACACATCAAGTTGCGGCAGGAGCGCGGGCCGGTGCACTGCACCTCGCACGAGGCAGAGTTGAGGCAGTTGACCCCGGCGCGACACGAGTCCGGGGTGGAGCACTTGATATCGCAGTTCCAGCCTTGTGGACACGTGACCGCGGCGTTGCAGTTCGTTCCCGGTGCCGCGCAGTCGATCACGCACGTGCGGTCCCCGTAATCGCAGGAGCTGCATTGTGCCGGACACCTCGGGGCGTCGACGCTCGCGTCGATGGAGGCGTCCGGCCAAGAGGCGTCCCCGTCGGAGGCATCGACGGTTCCACCAGGAAGCACGCACACGCCGTCATCGCAGATGCGCGGCGGTTCGCACTCGGCCGCGACGGTGCACTCGAATTGATTGCTCTTGTGGTTGATCGAGCAGCTGGTGGCGATTCCCGTGGCGGCCATCAGCAGCACGAGCCAGGCGAGGACGAGCTTGGTCTTCATGGTGCTCCTCCGATCTGGAAGGCGATGCCGCCCCCGTGGTCGAACAATGCCGGCACGATCCGTGCCGTTTGAGCGCGCGACCGGTTCCCCTTGATGAAGTAGTAGGTGCTGACGCCGCCGAGCACCAGGCCGCCGAGCACGAGCAGGTTGCCCGCGCTCGCGTAGGTGTCGCCTTTGTTCTCGAGATCTCGCAGTGCTGCGATCTCTGCCCGCGTACCGGTCGGCGCGTCGTCGATCTCGCCCTGGACGCTCGCGGCGGAGCCCCACAGGACCAGACCGACCAGCACCAGGGTGGCCCCGCCTGCCATGCCGACCATCTGCAGTCGCCGTCCCGAGCTCGGGCGAGAGTCGTCGACCGGTGCGGTCACGATCGGCGAGCTGGGCGGTTCCGCGGTCAGCAATGGCGGCGCTGTCGGCGGCCCCATCGCACCAGGTTCCGCCATCGGGCCAGGAGCCGTCGATACGCTTGGTGTCGGCGACACCGGAGTGGTCGTCGTCGGGCGGAACAGCGGCGCGATCGCGTCGAGTTGATCTACCTTGTCGTTGGCGACCAAGGCGACGGCGTCGCGTGATGCGCCACCCTTGGCGACCCGTCGCACGGCCACCTCGAGGCCACCGGGCTTCGGCGTCACCGTGGTGATGACGATCTCGTCCACCGAGAGCATGCCGATCACCTCGTCCTTGCACGCGGCGTCCTCGGACCGACAACCCACCGCGGCAGCTGCGTCGCCGAAGGTGATGTCGCCCGGCACGATCTGATCTCCGCCTGACTTCGCGAGCTTCAGGATCGCGGCGTCGATCTTCGCGCGCGCTTTTGCGTCTGCGCGCCCCTCGGCCTGGAGGACCTGGATCTTGGCGACGTCTGCCAGGGCTGGACCCGCGAGTAGTCCGGTGGCGGCAACGATCGCGAGGACTTGGCGGACCACGTGCATCATGGCAGGCGCTCCAGGCGCTCGCGGATCTGTGCCGCGTCACCGGCGGTGGGGGAGAGTTGCAGGTACTTCTGGAACGCGATTCGCGCTTGCGACTTCTTGCCGAGCTTCTCGTAGACGAGCCCGATGCCGCGCCAGGTGGGCGCGAAGCTCGGATTCGCGGCGAGCGACGCCTTGAACGTGGCGAGCGCGCCGTTGCTGTCGCCACGCGCGAACTGTTGCAGTCCGGTCTTCAGCGCCGCGCTGGGGTCGACCTTCTTGGGCTCCGGTGTCGCATACGGGTCGATCGGGCGCGCCGCGGCGGGCTCGGCGCGGGCGACGCGCTTGTCCGCCTTCTTGGCCGGCTCTTTGGCCGGCTGCGGCTTGGCCGTCGATGCGGTCGCATCTGCCTTCTTTGCCTCGTGCTTGGTTGGAGCGGGTTTCGTCGCCTCTTTCGCCGCCTCTTTCGTCGCCTGGGGCTTCACCGGCGCGGCGGCGATCTTCGCCGGCTCGCTCTTCGGCGCCATGGTCGGGGGCTTCGGCGGTTCTAACTTGCGCGGCTCTGCTTTGGGAGGCTCCGCCGTGGACGGCGTGACCTTGGGCTCAGACGGCGCTGCCTTCGGAGGCTCGACGGCAGCGATGTCTGCTCGCGCAGATCTCGATGACTCGCCGCCAGTGTCCGAGGTTGGTGACTTCGCCGCAGCCGCAACGTCCGGTCGTCCGGAGGCCGCGGAGCCACTGGTGGCAGCAATCTCTGCCGGCGCGGACGTTGGTTCGGGCAGCGACGGCTCTGCCGCTGCGACCATAGGCGGAGTTGCGCTCGAGGAAGTGGTCTCCTGAGCGGATTCCGTCGGCTGGTTCGGCGCTGCGGCTCCAGGTTCGGCGGTGGCCGCCGCCACGCTGCCCGACTCGTTGCGCGCCTCCGGCGATGTAGCACTCGCGGCCGGGGTTTCCCAGGTCGCGGCCTTCTGGGCCGGCGGCTCGGTCTTCTTGTCCGATTTGCCTCCGCTGAAAGCGAACGCCAACACGGTGATCAGCAGCGCGGCTGCGCCCGCCCCGCCCACCGCGAGCAGGAGCCGACGCTTGCTCGTGCGCTCGCCTTCGTCGTACGCGCCGTCATCGATCGCTTGGTGAGCATCTGTGCCCCAGCCCCAGCCACCGAGCATGTCGCCCTTGGTCTGGTCGCCTCGTGCCTTCAGCGGCGGCA
>JBQCJR010000696.1:0-9392 GCA_051952595.1 Kofleriaceae bacterium | reverse complement strand
CTCGTACAACACGGTGCCGATCGCGTAGACGTCGGCCCGCTCGTCCACCTGGTCGCCGCGCGCCTGCTCCGGCGACATGTACGACGGCGTGCCGACCACCTTGCCCGAGACCGTCGAGGCGCCGGGCGCCGACGAGCTCCACGATCCGGACAGCGCGGTCGTCGCCGGAACGGCGCCGCTCCCGGAGGGCTCCGGCGCGTCGAGCCGGCGATCGCGCGCGAGCCCCCAGTCGACCACGATCGTCTCGCCGAACTCGCCGACGATCACGTTCGAAGGCTTGAGATCGCGGTGGATCACGCCCTCGCTGTGGGCGTAGCCGACCGCGTCGGCGATCGCGATCACGTGGGGCAGCAGGGCGAGCCGGTCGCGCAGGGTCCTGCGCTCGCAGATCAGCTCCTTGAGCGTGCGGCCCTCGACGAGCTTCATCACGTAGTACGGATCGCCGTTCGGCCACCGGCCGGCCTCGTGCACCGGCACGATGCCCGGGTGCTCGAGCCGCGCGGTGATCATCGCCTCGCGCAGGAACCGCGCCTCGTGGGAGCCGTCGTGGCGGAGCAGCTCCTTCACCGCGACGGTGCGGCCGAGCCGCCGATCCACCGCGCGCACGATGCGGCCGAGCCCGCCGCGCGCGTGCTCGCCGACCTGGTGATAGCGCTCCGGGTCGTCGGGATCGGTGTCGATCGAGCCTGCCCCGCGCTCCTCCGCGTCGCGCGGCGGCGACGACGCCCGTGGGACGAGCGTCACAGTTCGGTCGGACTGGGGAGGTGGCGCCATGGGGCAACGGAACGTGAAGCAGATCTCGCCAGGGGGCTCAACCTGCCACGACACAACGAGATTCCCATGTTTGCATCCCGGTGGACGAGGTCGCGATCGATTTCGGATGTTTCCGTCACAACCGATGAGTAGAGTGCGCCCCGATGCGAATCCTCCTGGTGGCCCTGGCCCTGGCCGCGTGCAACCCCGACGACCGCGAGCACGGCACTGCGGACGCGCCTCCGGTGGAGCCGGACGCGCCCCCAGTTCTGCCGGACGCGCCGGATGTCCAAGATGAATCGCGGGTCTACGCGCACAGCGGGACCGTGCTGTACCGGATGGACAACCTCACGCTGTCCGCCATGAAGATCGGGCCGATCACGGGGTTGCCGGCCGGACGCTCCCTGCTGGACCTCGCGGTCGACAAGAACGATCGCATCGTGGGAGTCAACGACGATAGCCTGTTCACGCTGGACGCGACCACCGGGGCGGCCACCCTGCTGCGCAGCCTCGCGGTAGCCGGGGACAGGTACACCAGCCTAACGTTCTCGCCGAAAGACTGGAACGACCCGAACAGCCCCGACATCTTGGTCACCGCAAACAACCAGGGCAAGGTGTTCGAAATCGACCCGACCACGGGTCAGATCCGTCAGATCGGCGACTACGGTTCCCACCCGACGCGCGGCAAGATCAAATCGAGCGGCGACCTGATCGCCGTTCGCGGCTTCGGCGTCTACGCGACGGTCGACGTCGGCACCGAGACCATGGACGTCCTCGCCAAGATCGATCCGATGAACGGCTGGAAGGCGACGCTGATCGGCACCAACACCGGGTTCGACAAGATCTTCGGCCTCGGCTACTGGAACGGCATCATCTACGGCTTCGTCGACGACGGCTTCGACGCCAACACCGGCCGCATGATCCAGATCGATCCGAACACCGGCGAGGGCCTGCTGCTCAACCAGGCCGACATCCGCTGGTTCGGCGCCGGTGTCGCGACCGACGCGCCGGTCATCAACTAGTCCTCGCTACTTGCGCTGCGCCGGCGCCGCGGCGGCGAGGATCTCCTCGACCGTGGTCGCCGTGATCGGATGGTAGTTCGCGCGCACCCGCGCGAACGTCTCGCGCGCGAACACCAGGCCGTCCGGCGACGCGACCAGCGCGCGGTAGATCGGCAGCACCAGCTTGCGCCGGCCGATCTTCTCGACGAACGCCGCGATCGCCGGCCGCGCCTCGCGATAGCCCGACCGGATCGCGAGCGGGTACCAGCGCTCGGCGATCTCGGCGTTGCGGGTGCCGGTGAGCTTGTACGCCTTGTCGAGCTCGGACAGCTGAGCATGGGTCAGCTGGTCGGGCATCCCGTCGAGGAAGTACGCCCATTCCTGGGTGCTCCACCCCGTGGTGCCGAGCTGGCTCGCGCGCTTGGCCCCGTGGAGCCACAGCTTGCGCGCCGCGCCGACCGCGTTCAGCCGCGTCGACACCGTCGGGATCGCGCTCGCCGGCACGCCCGGGCGATCGAGCCAGTCGGTGAGCTCCGCCTCGCTGAACGCGCCGCGCCGGTTGGCCATGAGGTCCCGGCGCAGGAACGCGACGAAGTCCTCGGTGGTCACGCTCTGGAACGCGTGGCGATCGAACCACCGCCGCAGGAACGCATCGAACCGGGCGCGGCCGAACCGCCGCTCGAGCGTCGCGAGGAACCACGCCCCCTTCTCGTACGCGACCACGCTCGATCCCTCCTCGGGATCGAGGCCCTTCATCGCGCGCTGGCGGAGCAGCTGGCGCGGCTCCGGGTGGTCCTTCACCCGCCGGCGCAGCTCCCCCTGCGACAGCACCTTCTCCATCTCCGCGCGCTCGAGGCCGTACACGCTCTCGACGATCCGGTTCTCGACGTAGCTCGTGAACCCCTCGTTGAGCCACAGGTCCTTCCACGTCGCGCTGGTCACCAGGTTGCCGGACCAGCTGTGCGCGAGCTCGTGCGCGATCATGCCGACCAGCGACTTGTCGCCGGCGATCACCGTGGGCGTGATGAAGCTGAGCCGCGGGTTCTCCATCCCGCCGAACGGAAAGCTCGCCGGCAGGATCAATAGATCGTAGCGCCCCCACCGATACGGCCCGTACAGCTTCTCCGCCACCTGGATCATCTTCTCGGTGTCGGCGAACTCGGCGAGCGCGCCGTCGACCACGCTCGGCTCGGCCCACACGCCCGAGCGCTTCGAGATCGGCTTGAACACCAGATCGCCGACCGCGAGCGCGAGCAGGTACGACGGGATCGGCTGCGGCATCTCGAACCGGTAGTCGCCGTCGCGCACCGCGCGCGGATCGTTGTTCGCGCTCATCACCGCCATCAGGTCCGGCGGCGTCGCGATGTGCGCCGCGTAGGTGAACCGCACGCGCGAGGTGTCCTGGAGTGGCACCCAGCTGCGCGCGTGGATCGCCTGCGACTGGGTGAACAGGAACGGGTGCTTGCCGTCGGCGGTGATCTGCGCCGGCAGCCACTGCAGCCCGGACGCCTGCGGCTGGGTGCGGTACGCGATCCGGACCTGCGTGCACGGCTGGTCGAGCGCGATCACCAGCGGCTGGCCGAGGTGGGGATCCACGGCGCCGAGCTCGAACCGGAGCGTGCGCCACGCCCCGCGGCCGGTGCGCCCCTCGACCTTCTCGATCACCAGGTCGCGGGTATCGAGCACCAGCTTGCGGCGATCCTTGCCGAGCCACGCGAGGTCGAGCGTCGCGGTGCCGACGAGCTGGCGGGCCTCGAAGTCGGCGCGCAGATCGAGCGCGAGGTGGCGGGTGCGCACCACGTCGGGCTCGGAGAACGAGTGCTCGTCGATCCGGCGATCGACCGCGGACGGATCGGGGCGGAGCGCGGCGGCCGGAGCCACCGCGGCGCACACCGCGAGCAAGATGGCGAACCAGCGCATATCCGTCGATGGTAACCGATGCCGCCCGCGCTGCCAGCGCCGAGCTAGGCCAGCGGCGCCAGCAGGTCGTCGACGTCGCGCTCGGTGAGCACGCCGGCCGCGGCGTTGCCCTTGTCGAGGATCGCGTCGGCGAGCAGCCGCTTGTGGCGCTGCAGGCTCAGCATGCGCTCCTCGACCGAGCCGGCGGCGATCAGGTCGTACACGAACACCGGCCGGGTCTGGCCGATCCGGTGCGCGCGGTCGGTCGCCTGGGCCTGCGCCGCCGGGTTCCACCACGGGTCGTAGTGGATCACGGTGTCGGCGCCGGTCAGGTTGATGCCCGCGCCGCCCGCCTTGAGCGAGATCAGGAACACGTCGCTGCGGCCGTTCTGGAACGCGTCGATCGGCTTCTGGCGATCCGGGGTCTGGCCGGTCAGCGTGACGTGGCCGATGCCGCGCGCGAGCAGGCCCTCGGAGATCAGCGCGAGCATGCGCGCGAACTGGGAGAAGATGAGGATCCGGCGGCCATCGGCGAGCTGCGAGGTGACCGTCTCGAGCAGCACCTGGAGCTTCGCGCTGCCGGTGATCTCGCGCGCCGCCTCGACCGAGACCAGCCGCGGATCGCAGCACACCTGGCGCAGCTTGAGCAGCGCGTCGAGGATCGCGATCGTCGAGCCGGCGAGCCCGCGCGACTTGATGTGCTGGCGGACATCGGCGTGCGCGGCGACCCGGATGCTCTCGTACAGCTCGCGCTGCTCGCCCGACAGCTCGACCGCGCGGACCAGCATGGTCTTGGCCGGCAGCTCCGGCGCGACCGAGTCCTTGGTCCGCCGCATGATGAACGGGCGCACCCGATCGCGCAGCGCCTCGAGCCGGACCTTGTCGGCGTGCTCCTCGATCGGCGTGCGGAACTGGACCTTGAACTCGTCCGGCGCGCCGAGCAGCCCGGGCATCAGGAAGTCGAACAGCGACCACAGCTCGCCGAGGTGGTTCTCGATCGGCGTGCCCGACAGGCACATCCGCTGCCGCGCATCGAGCGCGCGCACCGACTCGCTGGCCTGCGCGTCGTGGTTCTTGATCGCGTGGGCCTCGTCGAGCACCAGGACGTGCAGCGGGATCGTCGCGAGCTTGTCGCGATCGCGGGCGACCATCGGATACGTGGTCACGATCACGTCGTGCTCGACGAGCTGGTCGAACCCTTCATGGCGGTTCGGGCCGTGGTGGATGGCCACCTTGAGCTGCGGCGCGAACCGCTTGATCTCGCGCTGCCAGTTGCCGACCAGGCTGGTCAGCGTGACGATCATCGCCGGTCGATCGAGCCGCCCCTGCTCCTTCTCGATCAGCAGGTGGGAGATGGTCTGGAGCGTCTTGCCGAGCCCCATGTCGTCGGCGAGGATGCCGCTCGCGCCGTGCTCGCGCAGGTGCTGCATCCACGCCACGCCCTCGCGCTGGTACGGCCGCAGCTCGGCGCACAGCCCCTGCGGCGCGGTGATCCGGGTGGTCCGCCGCGGCCCGAGCGCGATCGCGTAGGCCTGCTCGCGGATCTTGGTGTCGCCCACCCACCGCATCGGCCGCGCGCCATCGTGGATCGTCGAGCACAGCTCGGCGATGATCGGCGCCTTGATCGCCGGCGCCTTGACCTTGCCGGTGCCGTTGTCGCGGTACAGCTCGACCAGCACCTTGGCCAGCAGCTTGAGCCGAGCCGGAGGCACCGGCAGCCAGTGCTTCTCGTCGACCCGCACCGCCACGCACCGCCGCGCCGACCGCGCGATCGACGGCAGGTCTCCGGAGTTATCGAGCATCTCGAGCAGGGTCGGCAGCAGATCGACGCGCTTGCCCTCCAGCTCGACGCCGAGCTCGAGGCCGAACCAGTCCGGGCGCTCGCCATCGGGGAGCGCGGCGGCGTACAGCGGCGCGTCGCCGCCCACCACCTGCCACGGCAGGTCCGCATCGATGTCCACCTTCCAGCCGAGCCCGCGCAGCTGCGGGACCGCGTAGGCGTTGAACGCGCACAGCGCGTGCACGTCGCCGTCGACCGCGACCACGTAGTCGACCCCGGTGCCCGGAGCCACCGCGCAGTCCTCTAGATGTGACAGCTCGATCGCGCCGAGCCCCTCGAGCACCCGGCACGCCTGCGCCTCGGCGTCGCGGTCGCGGCCGGCCGCCCGCGGATCGCCCGACCGGACCCGGCGCCCGCCATAGTCGAAATCGAGCTTCAGCATCGCCGTCCGGATCTCGTCGCCGTGCCGGCTGCCGTCATCCACGAACAGCGTCTCGGCGAACACCCGTAGGCAGGGCACGCACTTCGCCGGCTGGGCGGATGCAACGGCTTGGTCGCGTACCCCGGGGTCCAACATTCGGCCCCTCACACTGCCGATGCGATCGATCGCCGTCCAGTTTTCGAGCGCACCGCGATACTGATCAGATGGATCGGTAGAGATCCGGAGGCCGGGGCTCCACCCGCACGATCGCTGCGCTATGGTGCCCGCCATGACTCATCCGATCCGTCGCGTCGCGGTGCTCGGAGCGGGCGTGATGGGAAGCGGCATCGCCGCCCATTGCGCCAACGCGGGCATCCCGGTCGTCCTCCTCGATATCGTCCCTCCCAAGCTGTCCGAAGCGGAGAGGCAATCGAAGTCCGCGCGCGATGGGTTCGCGAACGGCGCGCTGGAGAAGCTCAAGAAGGCCAAGCCGGCCGCGTTCATGCACGTCCGCAACACGGCGCTGATCTCGACCGGCAACTTCGAGGATGACCTCGGGCGAGTCGCCGAGTGCGATCTGATCATCGAGGCGATCATCGAGCGCCTCGATCTCAAGCAGGCGCTGTTCGAGAAGCTCGAGAAGCTCGCCCCGCCGCACGCGGTGATCGCGTCGAACACCTCGGGCCTGCGGATCGCCGACATGCTGGTCGGCCGCACCGAGCAGTTCCGCAAGAACTTCATGGTCACCCACTTCTTCAACCCGCCGCGCTATATGAAGCTGCTCGAGCTCGTGGCGGGTCCGGACACCTCGGCCGAGGCGCGCGCGCTCGCCGAGCGGTTCGGCGAGACGCTCGGCAAGGGCATCGTGTGGGCGAAGGACACGCCCAACTTCATCGGCAACCGGATCGGACTGCAGTCGATGATGACCACGATCCACCTGATGCTCGAGAAGGGCCTCGCTCCCGAGGACGTCGACGCGATCACCGGGATCCCGATGGCCCACCCCAAGAGCGCGACGTTCCGCACCGCGGACGTGGTCGGGCTCGACACCGTCGGGCACGTGGCCTCGAACTGTTACAACACGCTCACTGCCGACGAGGACCGCGCGGTGTTCGCGACGCCGCCCTACATCCAGCAGATGATCGAGAAGGGCATCCTCGGCGACAAGACCAAGGGTGGCTTCTACAAGAAGCAGGGCGGCGACCTGCTCACCCTGGATCCGAAGACCGGCGAGTACCGCGCCAAGGGCGGCGATCCGGAGATCGCCAAGGCGGCCAAGGCGGTCGGCCGGATCGAGGATCCGCGCGAGCGCGTGAAGAAGCTGGTCGCGACGCCCGGCCCGGTCGGCGAGTTCGCGTGGACGGTGCTGTCGCGCAGCCTCGCGTACGCCGCGCGCCGGATCCCCGAGATCACCGATTCGATCGAGGCGATCGATAACGCGATGAAGTGGGGCTACGCGTGGGACCTCGGCCCGTTCGAGACGTGGGACGCGCTCGGGTTCGCCGAGGCCACCGATCGGATGAAGCAGGACGGCGTGGCGCTGCCGGCGTGGATCGAGAAGATGCGCGCCGCGAACGCGACCCGGTTCTACGACGGCAACCGGATCTGGGATCCGCAGCGCGGCGACTACGCGGCGCGCCGGATCGACGAGCGCGAGGTCACCTGGGAGGTGCTGCGCAAGGGCTCCGGCCCGGTGCTCAAGAACGCGGGCGCCGAGGCGTGGGATCTCGGCGACGGCGTGCTCGGCCTGACGTTCAAGACCAAGGCGAACTCGATCGACGCCGACGTGATCAAGATGATCCACGACGCGGTCGATCGCGCCGAGCGCGAGTTCCGCGCGATGATGATCTGGAACCAGGGCGAGTTCTTCTGCGTCGGCGCGAACCTGTTCGCCGTCGTGATGGCCGCCGGCCAGAAGCAGTGGGATGGCCTGCGCGAGATGATCCGCGGCTACCAGTACGCCACCCAGCGCATGAAGTACTCGACGATCCCGGTGGTCGCCGCGCCGTACAACATGACGCTCGGCGGTGGCCTCGAGCTGTGCATGGGCGCTGACGCGGTCCAGGCCGCGGCCGAGACCTACTCCGGCCTCGTCGAGGTCGGCGTCGGCCTGATCCCGGGCGGCGCCGGCACGCTCAACATGCTGTGGCGCTCGCTCGAGGGCGTGCCCGAGGGCGTCGACATCGACACCTACGCGTTCGTCACCCAGACGTTCAAGAACATCGCGCTCGCCAAGGTCGCCACCTCCGCCGAGGAGGGCAAGGCGTTCGGGTACTTCCGCAACAGCGACGGCGTGTCGTTCGACCGCGCCCGCCAGCTGAGCGAGACCAAGGCCCGCGCGCTCGGGCTCGCGAACGCCGGCTATCACCCGCCGGTGCCGCGCGCGTACAAGCTGCCCGGCGACAGCGGCATCGCGACGCTGCAGATGCTCATCAACACGCTCGTGCACGGCAAGTACGCCAGCGAGCACGATGCGAAGATCGCGATGAAGCTCGGCACCGTCCTGTGCGGCGGCATCAGCGGTCACACCCACCCGGTCACCGAGGACGAGATGCTCGAGCTCGAGCGCGAAGCGTTCCTGTCGCTGTGCGGTGAGCCGCTCTCGCAGGCGCGCATGCAGTACATGCTCCAGAACAACAAGCCCCTGAGGAACTAGGACCATGGAAATCGTAATCGCTGAAGCAGTTCGTTCCGCCGTGGGCCGTGGTCACAAGGGCACGCTCGCGACCAAGCGCCCCGACGAGCTCGCCGTCGATGTCATCCGCGGCCTGCTCGCGCGCGTCCCCCAGGCCAAGGGCAAGATCGACGACGTCATGCTCGGCTGCGCGATGCCCGAGGGCGAACAAGGCCTCAACGTCGCGCGCCTGATCGCACTCGCCGCCGACCTCGGCATCGAGACGCCGGGCCAGACGATCAACCGGTTCTGCTCGTCGGGCCTCCAGGCCATCGCGACCGCAGCCGGCTCGATCGCGATCGGCTCCAACGACGTCGTGCTCGCCGGCGGCGTCGAGTCGATGACCTACGTGCCGATGACCGGCTTCCACCTGTCGGCGTCGCCCGACCTCATGCACTCGATGCCGGGCGCGAACACGCCGATGGGCATCACGGCCGAGAACGTCGCCAACCGCTTCAACATCTCGCGCCAGGTGCAGGACGAGTTCGCCTACAAGTCGCAGATGAAGGCGAAGGCCGCGCTCGAGAAGGGCGTGTTCAAGGACGAGATCGTGCCGGTGCGCGCGATCAGCTTCAAGAACGGCGAGCGCGTCTACTCCGACTTCACCGTCGACGAGATGCCGCGCGCAGACACCACGATGGAAGGGCTCGCGAAGCTGCCGCCCGCGTTCGCGCAGGGCGGGTCGGTCACCGCCGGCAACAGCTCGCCGATCTCCGACGGCGCCGCGGCCGCGCTCGTGATGACGCGCGACAAGGCGAACGAGCTCGGCATCAAGCCGCTCGGCGTGTTCCGCTCGTTCGTCACGGTCGGCGTCGATCCCGAGATCATGGGCATCGGCCCGCTGCCCGCCGTGAAGAAGCTGCT
>JBQCJR010000695.1:0-8204 GCA_051952595.1 Kofleriaceae bacterium | reverse complement strand
GATCGCGTCGCACGCCGCGCTGCCCATCGCGCGCGACCAGCTCATCTCGCCGAGCGCGGGCAGCACGTCCGGCGTCGAGTCACCGGGGGCGAGCCGGCGAGCCCGGCTGACGCACACCAGGTGGGCGTAGGCCGGCCGGCCGAACGTGGTGGTGCCCGGCGACACGCGGCACACGATCTTGTGCCACAGCAGGTGACTGCCGGCCGCGTCGGCGCCGCACATCACGAGGTGGCCCTTGTCGATCCACCGGCCGTCGTGTTTGACGTCGGTCTGATAGAACACCGCGACCGCGTCGTCGGCGACCGCGCGGCACGCGAGCGCGACGGTGTCGACGAACCAGCGCCGCCAGCCCTCGACGCCGAGCGCCGGCAGCTCGCTGTGGTCCGGGAGCGACGTGGCGATCGCGTGGTCGGCGGGCAGCGGGCCACGCGCGAGGAACGCGAGGCCGTCGCCGTGGTGGATCACGCGGCTGGGCACCGCCGCAGCTTAGCGTGGACCGCTCACCGGCAGAGCCGCATCAGCCACAGCGCGTGGGTCCCGAGCGTCTGCTCGGTCGTGTACACCAGGTAGGCGTAGCGCCCCACGGTGAGCAGCTGCGCGAAGTCGCCCAGCTTGCTGTCCTGCCTCGACGGGCCGCTCATCGCGCCGGTGCTCTCGTCGAACGAGAACGTGTAGAACGCGCCGCCCTCGAACCGCGCCGCCCAGAACCCGTCGAACGCCTCGGTGAGATCGAACGCGGAGGCGGTGCCCAGCGACGACACGCCGCCGCGCGGCTCGAGACCGGCGCTGAGCGCCTGGATCACGACCGTGCCGCCGCTGCTCCACGCCTGCGCGTAGCCCCGCGGCCCACTCGCGACCATCGCGCGCGCGCACGCGGCGCGGCCCAGGCCACCTGGCGCGAGCTCGCCGGTCGAGTCGACGCGAACGGTGTGGCAGACGGCGGCCATCACGAACGACACGAGCGCGCTGCCGCCGGCGCGATCCTGGCCGAGCACCGGCACGCCCATCGCCAGCGAGAACGTCTCGCCGCGCGGCGCGCCGGTCGCGGACTTGCTCACGATCTGGAGCCCCGCGCTCGCGGTGGACAGCCGCGCGAACAGCACGCCGTCGCCGTCCGGCGCGCCCGTGATCGCGCGCACGTCCAGCGTGCCCGGGCCGGAGACATCGAACGTCCACCGCGGCTGGTCGAGCAGCGGGCCCATCGCGGTGAGCTGCACGCTCCCGCCGGTGCCGCGCCGGGAGATCGCCACGAGATCGCCATCGCGGCTGGCGCCGACCGCCTGGACCGGACCGGTGTCGATCGAGACCTGCTGGGCGATCGCGCCGTCGCCGAACTGCCACGCCCGGAGCGGCGGCGCGTCGAGTGCACCGAACACCAGGCCGTCGTAGGTCGCGGTGGCGCGGCCGTCGCTCGCCGAGAGGTTGTCGGTCCACGTGTCGAGCAGCAGCGGCTCGTTGCACGCACCGGCGTACGCCGTGGTCTCCGGCCGGCCATCGACCGCATCGCGCGCGTCGCCCGGCCCGCCGTCGCCCGACGGCTGCGCGTCGAAGCCCAGCCGGCCGCAGGCCCCGAGGAGCACCGGCGCGATCACCGCCAGCGAGCGCGACCACCGAGACATTCCCACCGCGCATCATGCGCCGACCCGCGCTCGCGCGACAGGGGGCGCGGCGCGAGCCCGCGGTCGGACCTGTTCGACTGCACCGCCGGCGGCGGACCCACTTCTGTCCGGTGGCCCGCTTGGGGTACCCTCGGCCGGGGTGTTCGCTCGACGCATCGTCGTGGTATCGCCGGACAAGGCGTTCGGAAAACAGCTCGCGACCGCCCTCAAGGCGGCCGGCGGGGCGGTCGATCTACACGGCTCGCTCGACGAGCTGGCGCCCGGCGGCCCCGAGCTCGCGCTGCTGGTGGTCCACTTCGAGGGCGACGTCGCCCGCGCGGCGCCGGAGCGGATCGCCCGGCTGACCGGCGACACCCGGGTGATCGCGGTGCTGCCGCGGACCAACCTCGCGGCGGTCGTCGCGATCCTCCAGGGCTCGGACCGGGTCGCCGGGATGCTGATCGCCGACGAGCTCGACCTGCGCGACCTGTCGGCGATGGCGACCCGGGTGATCGCCGGCGACATCTTCGGGCTCGACAAGATCGTGCGGTGGGGCGCCCAGATCCACAGCGCGCTGGTCGGCGACTACCAGGAGAAGGCGCGCTGCATCTCGCAGGTCTCGGAGTTCGCCGAGCAGATGGGGGTGCGCCGCAAGTACCGCGAATCGATCGAGCAGTGCCTCGACGAGATGCTGATGAACGCGCTGTACGACGCGCCGGTCGACGAGCACGGGCGCCAGATCTTCTCCGAGATCCCGACCCGCACCCGGATCTCGCTGCGGGTCGAGCAGCGCGTGGTCGTCCAGTACGCGTGCGACGGCAAGCAGTTCGCGGTGTCGGTGCGCGACGCGTTCGGCGCGCTCGAGCGCGCGACGGTGCTGCGCTACCTGCACAAGTGCCTGCACGACGAGCAGCAGATCGATCGCAAGGCGGGCGGCGCGGGGCTCGGGCTGTACCTGATGACCAGCTCGTCGACCGACGTGATGTTCAACGTGCTGCCGGGCGTCGCGACCGAGGCGGTGTGCACGTTCGACCTCGAGGCGCCCAAGCTCCAGCTCGCGAGCTTCGGCTACTTCACCGAGCGGATCGACGCCGCGGGGCGGCTGGCCTCGGGGCCGTCGCGCCGGCTGCCGACGGGCGCGCCGTACCCGGTCGAGCGCCGGGCGCGCGCCGCGCCGATCGTCGCCGCGCAGTCGCGGTGGCTGATCTCGCTGCTGGTCGCGGCGATCGTGGTCACCCTCGCGCTGGTCGGCTACGCGGCGTGGCCGCGGCTGTTCGGCCGGACCGCGCGGACCTCGGTCGCGATCCAGACCGTGCCCCCGGGCGCGGCGATCGAGGTGGATGGCAAGCCCGCCGGCACGACCGGCGCCGGCCCGCTCGTGCTCGAGCTGGTGGTCGGGCGCGCCTACCCCGTCGTCGCGCGGCTCGATGGCCACGAGCCGAAGCAGCTCGTGGTCCAGCCGCGCAGCGGCGGTGCGCCCGGCAACGAGGTCACCGTCGAGCTCGCGTCGCTGGCCGCGGTGGTCACCCTCGACTCCACGCCGACCGGCGCGGCGGTGGAGCTGGACGGCCAGCCGGCCGGCACCACGCCGCTGACCCTGACCGACCTGGCGCCCGGCAGCGCCGTCGCGATCGCGTTCAAGAAGCCGGGCTACCAGGACGCGACCACCCGGCTCGAGGTGCCGCGCCCGGGCAAGGAGACCCGGCTGATCCAGCCGCTCGTGGTGGCGCCGGATCTCGCGCGGATCAAGCTGGTGTCCGAGCCGCCGGGCGCGCAGGTGATCCAGAATGGCCAGCTGCTCGCGGGCGTGGTGACGCCGGCCCAGGTGCTGGTCGAGGGCGACAAGCCGGTCGAGTTCGTGCTCGCGCTCCCCGACAAGGTGCCGGCGGTGGTCGGGCCGTTCACGCCGGGCCGCGGCGCGGATGGCGTGGTGCGCAGCGCCAAGCTGGTGGACGGCGCGGCGATCGCGCTCGCCGCGAACCTGCCGGCGACCGCGACGGTGGCCGGCGCGCCGCACTGCCGCGCCATCGAGCTGCCCGGCCGCTGCGTCGTCGCGCCTGGTAGCTACGTCGTCGAGCTCGCGGTGACCGGCGTCGCGCACCCGCGGATCGCGCGCAGCGTCCAGATCGACCGCGCGACCGACGTGGCGTTCGAGCTCGGGTTCGTGGAGGCGCCCGCCGGCAAGACGATCGCGCTCGGTCGTGGCGCGGGCGCCCGCCGCGCCGCGTTCGAGGCCGGGACGCGCCAGATCGCGATCAGCGACGGCGCGAACAAGTCGACGATCGCGGTGACCGTCAAGGCCGGCGCGACGACCGAGATCCCGGCCACGCCCACGGCCACTCCGACCGGTACTCCGACGGGCAGTCCGCCGGCCACTCCGCCCGCGAAGCTCCCGACCACGCTCCCGTGACCGAGCAGGATCCGTAGATCGCGGCCCGCGGCGTGCACGAGCCTCGGCCGTGCGATGGCTCGTGGTCATCCTCGCGATCGGCCTCTCTGCTGGGCGAGTGGCCGCGCAGCCCCCGCCGCCGCTCAGGCTCTCGATCGAGGACGCGATGAACCGGGTCGTCCGGGTGTCCCATCCCGTGGCGGCCGCGCGCGCGACCACCGAGCGCGCAGACGCCAACGTCACGGTGGCGCGCTCGGGATACCTGCCGCAGATCAACGCGACCGGCTCGTACGTACGGACCTTCAAGACCGAGTTCGAGGGGCTGATCAAGGAGCTCTCGGCGATGGCGCCCGGCGCGACGGTGCCGTTCGCGCTCAAGCACACCTGGAGCGGCGGCGTGCAGGTCAATCAGTACGTCTGGGATGGCGACCGGACCCCATCGACCGTCGCGATCGCCAAGAGCACGCTCGCCCTCGCACGCCTCGACGAGCGCGGCCAGGTCGCGCAGTCGGTGCTCGATGTGACCCAGGCGTACTTCAACGCGGTGCTCGCCGACCAGCTGGTGGTGATCAGCGAGGGCAGCCTCGCGCTGGCGCAGCAGACCTACGACTACGCCAAGCTCGGCTACGAGAAGGGCTCCGGCTCGGAGTTCGACATGGTTCGCTCCGAGGTCTCGCGCGACACCAACCGCACGGCGCTGATCCGCGCGCTGGCGGATCGCGAGATCGCGTACGTGCGGCTGCGCCAGCTGCTCGGCCTGCCGGTCGATATCCCGCTCGTGCTCACCTCGCGGCTCGCGGGCGACAGCGCGGCGGCCGCGCAGCAAGCGGCCGACGTGCCCGCCGGTCCCGAGTTCCTGCCGATCGCCCAGGCGCGCGCGACGCTCGACAACCGCCGCGCCCAGGTGCGGCTCGCGCGCGCGCAGTTCATGCCGCAGATCTCGGCGTTCATGAACTACAACGTCGTCGACTACCCGACCCGGTTCTGGCCCGACAGCGACTGGCTCACCAACTGGACGCTCGGGGTCAACGTGGCGGTGCCGATCTTCACCGGGTTCCGCAACCTCGGCCAGTACCGCGCGACCCAGGCGGATCGCCGCGCGGCCGAGCAGCTGCTGGCCGAGGCGCAGGAGCAGACCGCGGTCGCCGACATCCAGTCGCGGACCGACGTCGAGACGTCGAGCGCGACGCTGGCCTCGAGCGCGCGCAGCGCCGACCTGGCGCGCCGCGCGTACCAGATCGCGGACCTCCGCTATCGCCAGGGCGTGTCGACGTACCTCGAGCTCTCGGACGCGCGGCTCGCGCTCGATCGCGCGCTGGTCGACGAGGCGTCCGCCGCGCGCGACGTCCAGGTCGCGCGGGTGCGGCTCGCGCTGCTGCCATCGCTGCCGCTGCAGACGCCCACCACCGCGACCCGGGCGACCGCGATCTCGACGACGATCGGCCCGGTCAGCGGGCTCTCGGCGCCGTCGACCACCACGACCGCCCCGACGACGACCGGCTCGCCGGTGTATCCGAACGGCCCGGCGTCGCTGTCGGGCACCGCGACGTTCCCCGCGCCGCCGGGCGCGACCCGGTGATCGCGGCGCGGCCCCCGGCGCGCTGCTATCCTGCCGGCGAGCTCGCGAGCGCCATGTCGACATCCCCCGAAACTCCGACGAAGATCCATCGCGGCGACGTGTACTGGATCGGTCCGGACGACGCGCGGGGCCCCGCGCCGAGCTACGCGCATCCACACGTGGTGGTCCAGGACGACGTGTTCAACCACTCGCGGCTCGAGACCGTGATCGTGTGTGCGCTGACCTCGAACCTGCACCGCGCGAGCGAGCCCGGGAACCTCTTGCTCGAGGTCGGCGAGGCCAACCTGCCCCGCCAGAGCGTGGTGGTCGTGTCGCAGATCTGCTCGGTGCACAAGGCCCGCCTCGGCGCGTGGATCGGGTCGCTATCCGACGCGCGGGTCGACCAGATCCTGGCCGGCCTGCGGTTCCAGCAGGTCTCGTTCTTCGAGCGCTGACGCGCGGTTCTCTGTATGCTCGCGGCCCGGACATGCGGGCCGCTCTCGTCTCGATCGCGCTGACCACGCTGGCCTCGGCGGCCGCCGCCGAGCCGGTGCGCACGTCGCAGAGCGATCCGCACCCCGGGATCCACCGCGAGCTGTGGACGGACGCGGCGATCCCGGCGCGCCTGCACCTGGTGCGGATCGATCTGACCTCGGCCGAGATCGCGCTGTACGCGACCAAGGAAGCCGACCGCGGGATCCGCACGACGACCTATGCGTCGCGCAAGGCGGCGCAGGTCGCGATCAACGGCGGGCCGTTCGCGGTCGCGGGGTACCTGCCGCGTGGCCTGGCGATCGGCGACTCGGCGGTGTGGTCGAACACCCACGACGACGAGGCGACGAGCCTGTTCCACCTGCGCCGGGTCGGCGAGCGGACGAACGCCGCGATCATCACGCCGGAGGTGGTCGTCCAGCCGGGCGACCTGCCGGTGGGCACCGAGGGCGCGATCTCCGGGCGTCCGCTGCTGGTCCGCAACGGCGTGGTCGAGACCCGGTTCGACTGCAACGACCCGAGCACGCTGGCGTGCAGCCGCGCGCCGCGCAGCGCGGTGGCGCTGTCGGCCGACGGCAACCAGATGTGGCTGGTGGCGGTCGATGGCTGGCAGCAGGGCTCGCTCGGCATGACGGCGCTCGAGCTGGCGACGTTCCTGCGGGCGCGCGGCGCGCACGCGGCGATCCACCTCGACGGCGGCAGCTCCTCGACGCTGGTGATCGATGGCGCGATCGCGAGCTCGCCGTCGGATGGCGTCGAGCGCACGGTGGCCAACCACCTCGCGGTCAAGTACGGCGCGCTGCCCGCCGGCCAGCTGGTGGGCCTGGTGTGCAAGGGCGACATCTTCGAGTGCGGCACGAACGACGCGCTGAAGCTGACCGGCGTGCAGGTCACGCTCGACGACGGCCGCATCGACGTGACCGGCACCGACGCGCTGTACAGCTTCCCGAACGTGACGCCGCGGCTCGCGTGTGTCACCGCCCGCAAGACCGGGTACCGGACCAAGACGGCGTGCAAGGTGGTGTCGCCGGGCTCGCCTCCGACGTTCAACTCGATGACGCTCGAGGCGGGCACCGATCCGCCACCGGATGCGGGTGTTCCCGATGCGATGGTCACCGTCGACGCGGCCGAGCTCACCGATGGCGGGATGATGCCCGACGGCGGCGCGCCGGCGATGGACAGCCCGGGTTGCTGCAACACGACGCGGTCGTCCTCGCACCTACCCTTCGGCGCGCTCGTGTTGGCTGGCGCGGTGGGCTTCCGGGTCCTGCGCCGCCGCGGTACAACTGGCTAGGGTGAGCCAGGTCCACACGCAGCTCCTGACCAACGACGCCAGCGGCCTGCTCGTCGAGCGAACGTTCCGGCTGCGCGTCGTGTCCGGCCCCGATCAGGGCAAGGACCACATGCTGGACGAGGGCACGACGATGGTTGGCACGCACGCCGACAACGATCTCGTGCTGACCGACGCGACCGTGTCGCGCTACCACCTCGAGATCCGCGTGCGCCGCGACGGCATCGAGGTCCGCGATCTCGACACGACGAACGGCACCAAGCACGGCGGCGCGAAGATCGGGCAGGTCGTGCTGACCGGGCCCGCGCGGCTGCGGCTCGGCAAGCACACCGAGGTCGACGTCGAGCCGGTCGACACCAGCCTCGCGCTCGAGGACTGGCCGGGCGATCGGTTCGGCGACGTGCTCGGCGCGACGGCCCCGATGAAGCGGCTGTTCGCGCTGCTCGGCAAGGCGGCGCCGACCGAGGCGACGATCATGCTGCTGGGCGAGACCGGCACCGGCAAGGAGGCGATCGCCGAGGCGGTCCACCAGAACAGCCGGCGGTCGCGCGGGCCGTTCGTCGTCGTCGACTGCGGCTCGATCCCGCACGAGCTGATCGCGTCGGAGCTGTTCGGCCACGCCAAGGGCAGCTTCACCGGCGCCGGCGCGGACAAGCAGGGCCTGATCGAGGCCGCGAACAAGGGCACGCTGTTCCTCGACGAGATCGGCGAGCTCGCGCTCGACCTCCAGCCGCAGCTGCTCCGCGTGCTCGACCGCCGCCAGGTGCGGCGCGTCGGCGAGACCCAGTCGGTCGACGTCGACATCCGCGTGATCGCGGCGACCCACCGCGACCTGCGCGCGATGGTCCGCGCCGGCCAGTTCCGCGAGGACCTCTA
>JBQCJR010000694.1:0-3489 GCA_051952595.1 Kofleriaceae bacterium | reverse complement strand
GCGATCGCGGGCGAGCCGCT
Organism: Kofleriaceae bacterium; assembly: GCA_051952595.1. Classification (GTDB taxonomy): domain Bacteria; phylum Myxococcota_A; class Polyangia; order Haliangiales; family Haliangiaceae; genus JABFXX01. Next base: position 3,469 of record JBQCJR010000694.1, on the reverse strand, counting down.
GTGGGTCTCGGTGGGCGTCGAGCAGCTGGTGATCCCGATCGCGAGCGCCGAGCTGGTGCGCGCGGCGCGGCCGGTCCCCGAGCTGATGACACGATGGGGCTTCTCGGCGGCGCGCGACGAGGCGATGGCGTACCTGTGGGCGCGCGATCGGCCGGGCGGCAACGAGCTCACGGTGCGGTTCTTCTTCACCTCGCACGGCGCGGTGGTCGAGGATCCGGCGACCGGCTCGGCGTGCGCGAACCTCGGCGGCTGGATGATCGCGACCGGCCAGCCGCGGCCGATCGAGCTCGTGCTGCGCCAGGGCGACGCGGTCGCCCGGCCGTCGCGGCTCGGGCTGTTCGTCGATCGCGACGACGCGATCTACGTGCGCGGCGCGGTGATCGAGCTCGGGCGCGGCGTCGTGGAGCTGTGAGCCGGAAATAGCGCGCCCCGCTCGCGCGTTGCCCCTCGATGCACAGGCGCCTCTGGATCGGCGGCGTGCTCGCGGGGATCGCCGCGGCGCCACCGTGGGCCGCGGCCGGGCCGGACGTGGTCCCCCAGCGCGCGATCGTGGTGGGCCGGGTCGGCGAGGGCGCGTGGACCGACGCGCCGACCGAGGCGCGGCTGGATCAGAAGGCGGAGCTCGCCGCGGTGGTGATCGGCCAGCGCGGCCGCACCCGCGTCGTGCTCGCGCCGCCGGGGATCGATCGCGTGACGCTCGACGGGCGCAGCGTGGCGACCGAGCCGCTCGACGCGCGCGTCCAGTGGTCCACCGTGGAGCCACACGGGTTCCGCACCACCAGGCCGGCCACGAACGGCGCGACCAGCGACTACTACACCAACGTCTCGGTCGAGCCGGCGAGCTTCGGCAGGTGGCTCGGCCACGACCACATCGACTACTTCGAGCGGGTCGTCGCGCCGTGGGGCGCCGCGGCGCGGATCCCGGCGGCCGTGACCTCCGGCGAGCCGGGCGCGCAGCAGCTGCCCGGCCTGGGCACGATCCGCTACAAGGTCGAGATCGAGCTCGCGGGCGCCACGCTGGCGAGCCCGGGCGCCGCCTCGGTCGACGCGCTCGGCGTGCGGCCGGACGTGCACCGGGTCTCGATCCGGCGCGGCGATGACTTCCTCGGCCGGCTCTCGAGCTACCTGCTGGTGCCCGAGGTGTTCGGCTCGGCGGGCAGCGGGCGCAACCACCAGACCGAGCGCTTCACCGGCGCCGACTGCGCCGACGTGCTGGTCGGGGCGATGCGGCGGACCGGCCGCACGCTCGCGTACACCAACGTCGCCGGGCTGCCGGCGTACGCGCGGCCGATCACGAAGGCGATCGAGCTCGACGACCACGGCACGCCGGCGACCCCGATCACCGGGGTGCGCGAGGGCGATCTGATCCGGATCGACTACGGCGGCGCGCTGCGTGGCCACACGCCGCGCGCGTTCGATCACGTCGCGGCGCTGTGGGAGGACCGCAGCGATCCGGAGGGGCCATACCAGGGCGGGCCGGACGGCCAGCTCGACGGCTTCGACCTGGTGATCCACATGGGCCACCCGCGGCTGGTGATCGAGCCGCTCTCGGAGCAGTCACCGGCGACGATCGACGTGCTGCGCTGGCGCGATCAGAAGTAGTAGCTCGCGCCGAGCGTCAGCATCGTGCCGGCGAGCTCCTCGGCGTAGGTCACGTTGCCGGGCGCGTACAGCGGCACCGGCGCGCCGTCCGGGGTGAACACCGGGTCGCCCTTGACGTGCCGCTCGTCCTTGCGTGCCCCCATCGCGATCGCGCGCAGCTCGGCCTGCAGCGCGAAGCGGGTGAACCGGCGCTCGACGCCGATGCCGGCCACGCCGAGCGGGCGGGTCGCCGCGTCGCGCTCGTCGGAGGTCGAGTCGCTGCGCTCGACGACGCTGCCGCCGAGCCCGCCCATGATCCACCAGCCCCACGGCTGCTCCGGCCGGAACCGTTAGCGCGCGGCGAGCGCCACGCTGCCGGTCGCGAGCTGGCCGGCGCCGCCGTCGGGGAGCTGCTCGCGGCCACCGCTCATCGAGAGCTCGAGCTCGATGCGCCGGCTCGCGCGGTAGCGGATCGCGAGCTCGCCGATGTCGAATTCGGTGACGCCGCCGCCGTACTGCGCGGCATCGACCTGGAGGAACCCGAGCGACGCGCCGATGCCGAGGCGGTGCTGGAACTGCGGCGCAACCGGCGGCGCGACCGGCGCGACGACCGGATCCTCCGGTGCGTACGGCGCATACGGCGCGTACGTCGAGCCCGCCCCGTACGGCGCATCCGAATCGATCGGCGCGACCTGGCCCGGCGCCTGCGCGTGTGCGGTGGCGGCGGCGAGCAGGGGTGCGAGCGCGAGCGCGAGCGTCAGCGGGCGAGCGGTCATGCGCCCCATGATTCCACGGTTCGCGCCACGACAACGCGACGAAATGATGGATACGATGATGCGGTGGTAGGTCGGACCTTTGCGATCGGCGATATCCACGGCGATCTCGCCTCGTTGCTGACCCTGCTGGAGCGACTCCCGGCGCTCACCCCGGCCGACACCCTGGTGTTCCTGGGCGACTACCTCGATCGTGGCCCCGACTCGGCCGGCGTGGTCGCGCACGTGCGGGAGCTCGCGCAGCGCGGCCCGGCGCGCGTGGTCGCGCTGCGCGGCAACCACGAGGACGCGTGGCTGCAGGTGATCGATCGCGGCTGGCCGGAGTTCGTGTTCCCGCGCGGCAACGGCTGCTTCGAGTGCTACCGCTCGTTCACCGGCGGGGCGCTGCCCGAGCCCGATGCGTTCCCCCAGCCGGCCGAGCTCCAGGCGATGCTCGACGCGCGGTTCTTTCCCGCCGACGTGGTCGACTGGATGCGCGCGCTGCCGCTGTTCTACGAGGACGACCACGCGATCTACGTGCACGCCGGGATCAAGCGGATCGACGGCGCGTTCCCACACCCGAGCGGCGTGGTGCCGCCGCGCGCGCTGCTGTGGCTGCGCGATCGCGACTTCTTCGAGCACTACCGCGGCAAGCTGGTGGTGTTCGGGCACACCACCACGCGCACGCTGCCGGTCGAGCTCTCGACCTACACGCCCGAGGATCCCTCGGACCTGTGGGCCGGGCCGGCGTGTGTGGGGCTCGACACCGGCTGTGGCAAGGGCGGGTTCCTGACCGCGTTCGAGCTGCCCGCGCGGGTGGTGTACGAATCTCGTGGTTGAGGCGACGACCAGCCGCGGCGCGGTCCGGATCGGCCGCGCGCTCGCCTCTCCGATCGGCGTGTTGATCACCGTGCCGCTGCTCGTCGCGGCGGTCGGGCTCGCGATCCTGTGGCTCGGCCGCGAGGCGACCCGCGGCGCGACCGACGAGATGGCGCGCGCCCAGCTCACCGAGCAGGCGAACCGCGTGCAGCTCGACGTGGCGTACGCGCTCGACCAGGCGGGGCCGATCCTCGAGCGGCTGCGCGCGCTGGCGGATCCGGCGCGCCCGATCGACGAGATCGGCGTGCGGCTGCACG
>JBQCJR010000693.1:0-8345 GCA_051952595.1 Kofleriaceae bacterium | reverse complement strand
ACAGCAGCACGGGCGTCTGCTCGCGCAGGTGCTTGACCAGGATCTTTCGGGCGTCCTCGGGGTCGCTGCGGCGCTCGAGCACGAGGTCGCACTCGAACGCGCGCGCCGCGCGGGCGAGCTGGATCTCGTTGGTTCCAGACCACCAGTGCGTGCGCGCGGTCGACGCGATCTGCGTGACGTCGACCATCCGGCCGAGCGCGAGCAAAGCGTGTTTGAGCGCGAACGGACCACAGGTCCATTCGTTGGGTTGCGGATAGAATCCGGGTCCACCAGACATGGGAGCCGGCACGGCGATTCACTCTAGCACCGCGCCCGGCAGCGCGCGCGCCTCGGCCCTTACTCTTACGTGAACAATCTCAGGCAGTTGGGCGCCAGGCCCAGCGTTTCCCGTACTGGATCGACTCGCGGGGATGGGCCTCGATCATGCGAGCCCACCGCTCGAACGCCCGGGCGTGCTCCGAACCTTCCGTGGCCTTCAGGATGGCCGCGAGCAGGAATCTCCGCTGGCGCTCGAAGTTCTCGGGCGTCCAGGCGATGTCGCCGACATCGATCGAGAGGTCGAGGGAGAGATCCGCGCGCGCCCGCTCCTCGAGCCAGCTCACCAGCTCGTGCTCCCACCGCGCATCCGCCACCTGGCTCGCCGCCGCCGCCGTTGCACGCAGCATCTCCTCCGCCACGGGGCGGGACACCAGGAGCTCGGAGGCAGGTCCGAGGCGCTGGTTGGAGAAGATGATCATCGCGCGCACCCTAGACGATCTGTCTGACAAAGCGGTGACAGATCGACGTCATCTCACTGTCCGGTCCCCGGACAGCATCAAGAAGCTATCCCGATCCCTCGGAGCGCGGGCCGCGCAGCGGGAGCGGCGGCAGGCCGGGCGCGACGGCGTCGCGGCGAAGCCCGTCGGCGGCCAGATGATCGACGAGGCGGGCGCACGCGAGGCACGGATCGACGCGGTCGCCGGGCTCGAAGAGCGGCAGCGGGCCCTCGGCGGCGCTCGCGATCGCGCCGGGTCCGAGCGCGTCGAGGGCCTCGCGCAGCGCCGGGCCGGCCAGCGTCCCGGGCTCGATCCCGAGCCGCTGCTCGCAGACCCCGAGATATCCGCCGAGCGCCGAGGCCAGGGCACACGCGCCGGGCGGGACCAGATCGTCCGGCCACCGCCCGCGGGCGAGCCGGTCGATCCATCCGACGTAGAACGCGGTGAAGCTCGGCGCGATCGGGTGGACCTGGCCCAGCGCCCGCGCGTCGAGCCACAGCTCGCCGCGTGCGTCGCCATCGAGCGGCACGACCGCCGCGTAGCCGCACCCGACGTGCGCCACCGGCAGGGCGCGGCGCCACCGCTCGATCCCGGGCGGCGCGTCGTACACGAGCTCCGCCGCGCGCTCGAGCGGCAGCCAGCCGTAGTACGGGCCCGCGCCGCCGGCGCCGACCTCCAGGGCGAATGTGCGCAGGTCGTCGGGCAGCGGGCCGATCCGGCGCTCGATCGCCTCGATCGCGCTGGCGCTCGACGGAGGCGCGAGCGCGTAGCGGTGGTGCGCGGCCCCGAACCGGCGCAGGGCGCGATCGCCCTCGGCGAGCGCGGCGAGCGCGGCGCGGGTGGTCTCGGCGAGCCCGCCCGCGGCGAGATCACTCACCGATCACCGTCACGGTGAGCCGGCGGCGGTGCGCCGAGGTGCGGTGCTCCCACAGGTACAGCCCCTGCCACGTGCCGAGCACCATCCGGCCGCCGGTGATCGGCACGCCGATCGAGGTCTGGGTCAGCACGGCGCGCACGTGCGCCGGCATGTCGTCGTCGCCCTCGGCGGTGTGGCGGAACAGCGGGTCCCCATCGGGCACCAGGCGGGCGAAGAACGCCTCGAGGTCGCGGCGGACATCCGGATCCGCGTTCTCGCACACGATCAGCGAGGCGCTGGTGTGATGGATCCACACCGTCGCGAGGCCCTCCCGGACGCGAGATTCGCCGACCGCGCGCTCCACCTCGCGGGTGACGTCGTACGTCCCGCGCCCGTGGGTCGCGATCGACAGCTCCCGGTGGTGGACCATGGGGACTGCGTCGCAGGCCCGCAGGGATCTGTCAAGCGGTGCTATCTTGGGCGCCGGTGTTCAAGCGCGGCCTTCGCTATGTGGACGAGCTGTCCGAGGCGTTCCGCAGCCAGCTGGCGCTCGCCTACCGCGCGAAGGACCTGCTCGGCTACGGGCTGCGCCAGAAGCTGCGAGAGGGCTACACCCGGAGCGATTTCCGCGCCGATCTGCTGGCCGGCCTGGTGGTCGCGGTGGTCGCGCTGCCGCTCTCGATGGCGCTCGCGATCGCGTGCGACGTGCCGCCGCAGCACGGCTTGTACACCGCGATCATCGCCGGCGTGCTCTGCGCCGTGCTCGGCGGCACGCGGTTCCAGGTTACCGGCCCGACCGCGGCGTTCGTGGTGATCCTGGTGCCGATCGTCCACCAGCACGGCCTCGGCGGCCTGCTGGTCTCGGGCCTGTTGGCCGGGGTGATCCTGGTCGCGATGGGGTTAGCGCGGTTCGGGCGCCTGATGCAGTTCGTGCCCCACCCGGTGACCACCGGATTCACGGCCGGGCTCGCGGTGGTGATCGGGGTGTTCCAGCTCAAGGACCTGCTCGGGCTGCCGGGGTGTCCGCCGGGCACGCTCGACGGCGCCGCGGCCGGCTGTCTGCCGCGCACCGAGGGCACGTTCGCGTACCTGCACGCGTTGTGGGACGCGCTGCCCGCGCTCCAGCCGTGGGATCTCGCGATCGGCGTGGTCACGATCGCGCTGTTGCTCGGGCTGCCGCGGGTGGTGCGCCGGGTCCCCGTGCCGCTGGTCGCGCTGGTCGTGGTCTCGGTCGCCGTGGTGATCCTCGACCAGCTGGTCCCCGGGTTCCACGCCACGACGATCGCCTCGAAGTTCCGCGTCACGATCGACGGCGAGGTGATCGCCGGGATCCCGCCGCTGCCCCCGCTCCCGCTCGCGCCGTGGGACCTCACCCGGAGCGGCGGGATCGACTACCAGATGATCCGGGACTTGCTGCCCTCGGCGTTCGCGATCGCGATGCTCGGCGCGATCGAGTCGCTGATGTCCGCCACGGTGGCCGACGGGATGAGCGGCACCGAGCACGATCCGAACTCCGAGCTGATCGCGCTCGGGATCGCGAACATCGTGTGCCCGTTCTTCGGTGGGATCGCGGCGACCGGCGCGCTCGCCCGCACTGCGACCAACATCCGCGCCGGGGCCCGCTCGCCGCTCGCCGCGGTGTTCCACGCGGTGTTCATCCTCGCGTGCATCCTCGCGCTCGCGCCGCTGGTCGGCTATCTGCCGATGGCCGCGCTCGCCGGCCTCCTGGTCGTGGTCGCGCGCAACATGTCCGAGGCGCGCCACTTCCTCCGGCTCGCGCGGGTCGCGCCCAGCCGCGACGTGATGGTGATGCTGATCTGCTTCGGGCTCACCGTGGTGTTCGACATGGTGGTCGCGGTGACCGTCGGCGTGATGCTCGCCGCGCTGCTGTTCATGAAGCAGATGGCGCTGCTGACCCGCGCCCAGCTCAAGGCGTCCACAGACACGCGGTTCGAGGTCCCGCCCGGGGTGCGCGTCTACGAGATCGCCGGGCCGCTGTTCTTCGGCGCCGCGAAGACCGCGATGAACGCGCTGCACACCACCGGTGGCACCGACCACACGGTGATCCTGTCGATGCAGCACGTGCCGACGATGGACGCGACCGGCCTGGTGGCGCTCGAGTCGGTGCTCGACCGGCTGTACCGCTCGAACATCAAGGTGATCTTCGCGGGGCTGACCGAGGAGGTCCACGAGATCCTCGAGCGCGCCGGGATCAAGCGCTCGCCGGGCCGGCTGGCCTACGCGCCCGACGTCGAGACCGCGATCAGCATGGCGATCGTCCACGCCGCGCGGATCCACAAGGCGGCCTGAGCGCCGCGCGGCTCAGCGCACCGGCGGCGCGGTCTCGAGGATCGCCGCGCCAGCGCGATCCGAGCACACCAGGATCGCGAACCGCTCGACGCGATCGAGCTCGCCGGTCGAGAGCGACGCGTAGTCGAACCAGCCGCGCAGGTCGGTGTAGCCGTCCTTGTAGAACGCGACCGCGCCGCCGCGCATCCGGGCGTAGACCTTGATGTAGGTCGCGGGCAGCGCCTGGCGATCCGCGGTGCCGAGGACCCGCAGCTGGCCGACCTGGTTCGCGAGCTGGGTCGCGAGCTCGTTGGCGTAGTGGACGGCGGCCTTGCGCTGGCCCGCGCCGACGGCCTCGACGACGACGTTCTTGCCGCGCAGCCCGGCCGGCCACGCCACGCGGTGGACCGGCGGCAGGTCGCGGAGCTGCTCGCGGTAGCCGGGCTCGATGAACGAGAACCGCGAGACATCGCTCTGCACGAACGGCTGGCGCGAGAACAGCAGCTCGATGTCCATCTCGAACAGCCGCAGCTCGAGCGCCTGCACGTGCTGGCTGCGGATCTCGATCCCGTCGCGATCGACCGCGATCTCGAACGTCGGCTGGCGCGCGGCGAGCTCGGCCTGCTGCTGGTCGCGGCTGTGTGGATCGAGGATCGCGGGCGCCGCCCCGGCGAGCTCGTCGAGCATCGCGCGCAGCGCGCCGAACCGGTGGCGCCAGCGATCGACCGGATGATCGGCCCAGCGATCGACGAGCGCGCGCGCCCGGTCGAGCTCGCCCGCGAGGCACGCGGCGAACGCGGCGTGGTTGTCGTGCTGCATGCGATCCGCGAGCGCGCCCGCGTCCACGCGCGCGAGCGCGGCGAGCGCCGGATCGAACCGGTCCTGGGCCATCAGGTACATCGCCGCGGCGAGCAGGTCCTCGGCGGTCGGCGCGGGGCGGTGCGCCACCAGCTCGAGGAACCGCGCGTACTGCGCGGCGAGCCCCTCGTCGAGGATCCGGTGCTTGGGCCCGAGCCGGTGGGCGCGCGCGTTGATCAGCGGCGCGAGCTCGAGGTGCTCGTAGCCACCGAGCTGCTCGGCGTCGAGCCCGAGCGCCTCGAGCACCGGGCCGGCCGCGAGCAGCGGCGCACCGAGCGCGCGCAGCCACGCGCGGATCCGCGATCCATCGCGGTGGTAGAGCGCGTAGGCCCACAGCGTCGCGTCGTACGCGCGCCGGCGCTCGAGCACGCCGAGGATCGCGTCGTACGCCGCGCGATCGCGCATTCGCCACGCGGCGCGCGAGAGCGCGGTGGCGGCCAGGTTCGCGGTCGCGAGGTACGCGGTGACCTCGGCGAGCGTCCCGCGCTGCGAGACGTGCGACCACGACCGCGGATCCGCGCCGCCGCCGCCCGCGGTGACCTCGAGGGTGTGCGCCGGCGCGGCGGCGATGATCTGGCCGCCGCGGCTGACGTGCACCGGGTAGTGGGTCCACGACCCGGGCTCGGGGAAGTAGAACGAGTACTCGTGGCCGTGGGTGCCGTACGGCTCGAGCAGCACGTCGAGCGTGTGGGTCACCCGCGCGTTTGCGACCGGCAGGCTGCCGCGCGGGATCTGGACCAGCGCGGCGATCCGCTGGCGCGAGCTGGTCGGGTTCGCCAGCACGACCAGGCAGGTGTAGACGACGCCGGTCGCGAGCGGCCCCTCGACGTACTTGTCGACCTGCTCGCCGGACGACCACTCGTAGCGATCATCGGCGCGCACGTAGCTCGTGCCGACGACCAGCGGCGCGCCGCTCGGGGCGAGCGCGCGGTCGACCAGCTGCGCCGAGCCGGCGAGCGTCGCGGCGCCGGCGGTGATCGCGAGCCGCGGCGGCGCGTGCACGAGCTGGTGCGCGCCGGGCACGAACGGCAGATCGGTCACCGCGAGCGCGCACATCGCCTCGGCGAAGCTGCCGGTCGCGAGGCCGAGCCACGGCGACAGGAAGCTGCCGGCGCGGTGGTGCGCGAGATCGCGCCACAGCCGGCTGGGCGGGATCAGGTCGGCGCCACTCTCGGCGGGCAGCCGGCGCCACCAGTTGTTCTCGGCCCACTCCTGGGTCTGGTCGGCGGCGCGGTAGTGCGGCCGCTCCACCTCGCGCTCGCGGAGATCCGCGGCCAGGTCCTCGACCTCGGCCGCGGCCTCGCGCAGCGGCGCGGGGCGGCCCTTGGCGCGCCGCTTGGCCATCTCGGGCTTGGCGGCCGGGGCGCCGGCCGGGGCCGGAGCCGGGGGCGGCCCGCCGATCTTGAGCTCCTCCGCCTCGGCCGCCAGGTTCGCCACCTCCTGCGCCTCGGCCAGCTCGCGCGGGCGCTCGAGCGTCGCGGCGCCGAGCAGCGCGTCGATCAGCCGCGCGTCGGCGGCGGGATCCGGCGGCTCGAGCGCGATCTGGTCGTCGAGGATCCGCGGCAGCGCGTCGTCCGCGGTGAGCCGCTGGGCGAGCAGCGCCCGCTCCACCGCGTTGAGCCGCGCGAGCTGGCTCGGCTCGAGCCACGGCGCGAGATCCGCGCCGAGCAGCCAGTGGTCGACGAACGTCGGGGTGCGCTTGTGCGCGAGGTACGGGCGCACCACGCCGTCGAAGAACGCGCGGTCCTTGTGGAACAGGAACAGGTGCAGCTCGTGGCAGGCGTACTTGCTGTACAGCCGGCGCCGCTCGGCGTCGGGGAGCTCGTGCCAGCGGGTGACGAACGCAAACTCGCGCAGGGTCGCGTCGTCGCGCAGCGCGAGCAGGTAGCCGTGCGCGCGCTCGACGCTGTCGAGCAGGTGGACCTGCGCGGTCGCGAGGTCCTCGATCACGAGCTGCTGGCCGGCGGTCAGCGGCGCGATCGCCTTGTGCTGGGCGACGTGGCGGGCCGGATCGAGCGCGTGGCGGAGCCGCAGGTCGCGCGGCGCGAGCGGCGCCTCGGGCAACGCGGCGCGGCGCACCGAGCCACCGATCGGATCGTCGACGAGGATCGTCAGCTCGGTCGCGGCGCCGATCGCGCTGCGCGGCACGCGCACCACGCCATCGCGATCGGGCACCAGGTTCGCGACCACCCCGGGCGGCTCGGGCAGGAAGTCATGGCTCGCGAACGCGCGATCGTCGATCGCGGCCTGCGCGCGCATGCCGCCGCCGCCGTACGCGGCGCGCGCCATGGTTGGCGCCGCGCCGCCGCGGAACGCCTCGCCGGGGCGGGCCACGGCGATCGCGCTGGTCGAGGTCCGGCGCGCCCACGGGTTGAGCAGCAGGCTCGGCTTGTCGAGCTGGAGGCTCGGGTAGCGCTTGGCCGCCCGCCGCTCCAGCACGTAGCGGTACTCGTCGCCGAGCTCGCGGCCGGAGACGTAGATCGATCGCCGCGCGCGGTCGCGCCGGCGGCCCGGGACGCGGGCGGGGCCGATCGGCGGCGGCTCGACGAGCGCCGAGCCGAACCGGGTCGCGATCGCGTGGACGCGCGTGCGGCTCGATGCGCCGCGCAGCGCGATCTCGATCCCGGCGTCATCGAGATCGCCGATCCGCTCGACCACCGGGACGGGCCGCGGCACCTCGAGCACCTCGCCGGGATCGATCCGCCAGCCGGCGCGCTCCGGCCCGTCGGCGGCGATCGCGATCGCCACGTGCACGCCGGGCGCGCGCAGCTCGTAGTCGCCGGCCGGCAGCCCGCGGATCGCGATCCCGCCCTCGAGCGGCTCGGTCTCGATCGCGGGATGGCGCGCCGGGGCGCCACCGCGCAGCTCGACCAGCGACGCGCGGCGCAGCAGCTCGCCGGCGGTGCGCGCGGGCGGCACCGGCACCACGAGGTCGTCGCCCTCCGTGGCGTGCAGCGTGGCGGCGAGCTGCGCGTCGCCGGTGCTCCACCGCTGGGTCAGCGCACCCAGCGTCGCGGCGATCGATTCGATCCCGGGCAGCGCGCCGAGCTCGATCCGGCCGCGCTCGTCGGTGGCGAGCTCGACGTTGAGCTGGGTGCGCGCCCACCGGTGGGTCAGCGCCACGGTCACCGGGCGGCGCGCGCGGGGCTCGCCGGTCTTGCCGAGCGCCGAGATCACCCAGCCGGCGGCGGTGCGCGCGAGATAGAGCGCCTCGATGTCCGAGGTCTCGTGGATCGTGGCGACCGCGACCGAGCGGCTCGCGACCAGCGGCTGCTCGCGCTGCTCGCTGCGCACCTCGACCGTGCCACGCACCGCGATCGCGACGTGGGCGACCTCGGGGCCGAGCGGCCACGCGAGCACCGCGGCGTCGTCGTCGGAGAGCTCGAGCGGCTGCGATCGGGTGGTCGACACGCCGTGGCGATCCGTCAGGGTGACGTCCCAGGTCGGCTGGCGGAGCAGGGCGAGCGAGGCCGGCGCGCCGGCGACCGCGAGCTTCACGCGCGCGATCGCGGTGGCGGTGCGCCCGGCGGCGAGCGCCTCGCGATCGAGCACCAGCTCGAGCGCGAGCTCGTAGCTCTCGCGCGCGA
>JBQCJR010000692.1:0-5153 GCA_051952595.1 Kofleriaceae bacterium | reverse complement strand
GACCCAGCACCCGCGCCCGCCCCTCGCGCGCGACCGCGGCGCTCGAGGAGTCGCGCACCCGGCCGTCGCGCAAGTCGACCCGCGGCTCGGCCAACCGCGGCAAGCCGAGCCAAGCCAAGGAGCGCGCGGTGGCGGCCGACCTGGTGACCCCCCGGGCGCGCCGGTCGCGCGCGGGCCGCAGCGCGCGAGTGCAGGTGGCGCGCAGCAAGACGCGGCGGCGGTAGCAGCGCGGCGCCGCCGCGAGGTCGTGCGCGACTGCGCGGCGCGGTCAGCCCGCGGCGCTGCGCGAGGTCGTGCGCGACTGCGCGGCGCGGTCAGCTCGCGGCGCTGCGCGGGTCCTCTCGACAGCGCACCGAGATCCTGCGCAGGTCGTCGCGACGACGGCGGCGCAGTCAGAGCGCGGTCAGCTCGCGGCGCTGCGCCGGGCGCGCTCGCGGTAGTCCGCCGCGTAATCCGCGTGGCCCTTGCGCTCCCAGGCCAGCGCGAGCTCGCGGCAGCGGTCCGCCTCGAGCGGCGCGGCCAGCTCGCCACCGGTGCGCATCGCCTCGAGCACGTGGATCGCGTCGTCGACCCGGCCGACCGCGAGCAGCGCGCGCGCGCGGGTGTGCTGGATCGCCGGCACGTCGGGCCGGAGCTCGATCGCCCGCTCGACCAGGGCGAGCGCCTCGGCGGCCTCTCCGCCGCGATCGAGCTCCACGCACGCGCGGTTGTTGAGCCACACGACGCGCTCGGACGGCTCGAGGGCCGCCGGGTCGAACGCCGCGAGGAGCGCCGCGGCCTCGGCGAGCTTGCCGGCGGCGAGCAGGCAGCCGGCGCGCGACAGCACGGCCGCGCGCTCGCGCCGCGCGGTGAACGCGAGCGCGGCGATCAGCCGGTAGCGCCGGCCGGCGCGCGGGTAGCGGGCGGCCTCGAACGCGCGGTGGGCGGCGCGCGGCAGCCACACCAGCAGCCAGCCGGTTGCGAGGAACGCGCAGGCCACGCCGATCGACACGCCGCGCCGGCCGAGCACGGCTCCGAGCAGCGCCGGGGCGAGCGCCGCGCCGGCCGTCCAGCCGATCGCGCGCGCGGCGTGGAGCGCCGAGAATCGTGGCGGACGTCGCGCCGAGGCCTCTGTCGCCACGCGACGAGGATAGCGTTTCTGATGCGCCGGCGCGCGAGGCCGTGGTAAGGAGCGGGGCCATGTCGGATCCGTCGGGTCGGCTCGTCTCGCTGGGCAAGCGGTCGGGCGAGGTGCGCGCGCGGCCGGCCCCGGCCGCCGGGGCGCCCCGGGTCTACGTCGAGACCTACGGCTGCCAGATGAACGTCGCCGACAGCGACCTGATCGGCGGCGTGCTGGCCGATGCCGGCTACGCGGTCAGCGAGCGCGCCGAGGACGCCGACGTGATCGTCGTGAATACCTGCGCGGTCCGCGAGAAGGCCGAGGAGCGGGTGATCGCGCGCGCGAGCGAGCTGGGCGCGCTCAAGCGGCGGCGGCCGGGCACCGTGCTCGCGATCGTCGGCTGCATGGCGGAGCACCTCAAGGAGGGCCTGGCCGTCCGCGCGCCCGCGGTCGACGTGATCGCCGGGCCCGATAGCTATCGGCGGATGCCCGAGCTGCTGGCCGCGGCGCGCCGGCGCGACGCGCACGACGGCGACGAGGCCGCCGAGCTCCGCCGGTTCGTCGACGTCAAGCTCGACAAGGCCGAGACCTACGAGGGCCTGTCGGGCGCGGCCGGCGGCGACGGCGTCTCGGGCTTCGTCACGATCCAGCGCGGCTGCGACAAGTTCTGCACGTTCTGCGTGGTGCCGTTCACCCGCGGACGGGAGCGAGGCACGTCGCCGCGCGAGGTGCTGCGCCAGGTCCGCGAGCTCGCCGACGCGGGCTACCGCGAGGTGGTGCTGCTCGGCCAGACGGTCAACTCGTACGCGTGGGACGACGTCACCTTCGCGCAGCTGCTCCGCGCCGTCGCGCGGGTCGACGGGATCGAGCGGGTGCGGTTCACCTCGCCCTACCCGGTCGACTTCACCGACGACGTGATCGCCGCGATCGCCGAGGAGCCGAAGATCTGCAAGTACGTCCACCTGCCGGTGCAGTCGGGCAGCGACGTCGTGCTCGAGCGCATGCGCCGCGGCTACACGGTCGCCGACTACCGCGCGATCGTCGCGCGCCTGCGCGCCGCGATGCCCGACATCGCGCTGTCGACCGACATCCTGAGCGGGTTCAGCGGCGAGACCGAGGACGACCATGCCGCGACGCTCGCGCTGATGCGCGAGGTGCGGTTCGACAGCGCGTTCATGTTCGCGTACTCGGAGCGCGACCTGACGTTCGCCGCGAAGAAGCTGGCCGACGACGTGTCGCCCGAGATCAAGAAGCGCCGGCTCGCCGAGATCGTCGCGCTCCAGGAGCAGATCAGCGCCGAGGTGTTCGCCGCGCAGGTCGGCCGCCGCGAGCGCGTCCTGGTGCACGGCCCGTCGAAGCGCGACCCGGCGCAGCTGATGGGCCGCACCGACGGGTTCAAGACGGTGATCCTGCCGGCCGGGGTCGGCGCGGTCGGCGAGCTGGTGGACGTGACGATCACCCGCGCGACGATGGCGACGCTGTTCGGCGGCGCGCCCGCGTAGCCCTACGACATCGGGTCGGCCGGCGCGATCGGCGCAGTCGGGCCGGGCGAGGTCGGCGCCATCGGATCCGGCGTGCTCGGACGCTGGGTGCGGTCCCACCACTCCTGGTCGCGGCGGATCGCGGCGGGCGAGCGCCGATCCTCGACGTTGGTGGACCGGCGGAACTGCTCCCAGCGCATGCCGCCGGTCGCGGTGGCGAGCGCTTCCGAGGACAGGACTTCGAGATCGGCTGGCTTCATGCCCAGCCGCTGGTGCGAGCGCGATGCCAGGGCCAACCGCGCGAGCCCACGAGGATCGCGATCGCGCGCGGCGCGTCCTCGAGGCGGCGATCGTACGCCGCCGGACTCACCGGGCTCACCGGGCTCACCGGGCGAGCCGCTCGACGACCGCGGCGGCGACCCGGCGCGAGCCGAGCAGCGCGATGTGGCCGAGGTCGTCGTAGAGCAGCACCTCGGCGTCGGCCGGCGGATGCTGGCGCGCCCCGGGGACCAGCGCGTCGGCGCGCGACCACACCAGGGTGGTCCGGGTGCGCCGGGGCGCGGGCGCGGCGCTCAGCCGGGTGACCAGCCGCGAGCCGAGCACCAGCTCGCGCGCCGGGTGGCCGACGCCCATCCGCGACAGCGCGGTGCCGCCGAGCGGCGAGCCGAGCGCGATCAGGTTGCGCACGACGCCGTCGCCGCCGCCGAGCGCGACATAGTAGCGCCCGACCACGCCGCCCATCGAGTGGCCGACCAGATCGACCTCGTCCGCGCCGGTCCGCGCGCGAACCTCCTCGATGAACCACGCGAGCTGGCGCGCGCCAGCGGCGACCCGGCCGAGCGTCCAGTACTCGAAGCCAAACACCGGACCGAGCCCGGCGCGGCGCAGCCGCATCGCGAGCGGGACGAAGTTCGCGCGGTTCATCGCGTAGCCGTGCAGCACGATGATCGGCCGCGGCCCGCGGGTGCGCGCCCCGGGCAGCGGCAGGAACCCGGCCGGCCGCGCCGCCGACAACGCCATCGCCATGCCCCACTCGACCAGCGCGACCCGCACCGGCCGCTCGTGCTCCGGGGGCCGGCCGATCACCCGCATGGCGTGCGGGACCAGCGGATACACGCCGCTGAACATCATCGCGTGCGAGACCGCGGCGACGCCGCTGCGCCACAGCAGATGGCGGACCGAGTGACGGCGCTGCATCGCCACGCGCTACGCGAGCCCCGGGATCTCGGCCTCGATCATCGCCGCCAGCTCGCGCGGCACGCCGAGCAGGTCGCGGATCCGGTCGAGCGTGCGCCGCTCGGTCTGGCTGAGCACCTCGTCGACCACCGCCATCTTGCACGAGGCACGGTAGATCCCGCGGCGCGCCTCGCGGTCAGGTAGGTCTCCGGCAGCGCGACCCGCGCGCCGAGCATCGCGCTCGCCGCGGTGCGCTCGTCCGGGGTGAGGTCCGCGCCGCGGATCAGCCGGCGCAGCCCCTCGGCCTCCGCCTCGGCGAGGGTGCCGTCGGCCCACGCGACGGCGGCCCACACCCGGATCACGGACAGGATCTGCGATTCGGCCATGGGCCGATTGTAACCGCGCGGTTTGCTACAGCGGAAGCACGAGACCGATTCGCTCCTTCACCAGGCGCACCAGCGTGGGCCGCAGCTCCTCGCCGGTCTTGGCGGCCCGCCAGCCGCCATCGGCAGGATCGAAGTGCCAGGCCGACGCGATCGCGGCCATCCAGATCTGGCGCGCCGCGCGGTGGCTGTTGATCACGATCCGGGTGCCATCGCGCAGATCGAGCTTCAGCACGCCGTCGCTCGAAGAGACCTCGATATCGTCCGGATCGACATCGGCGAAGGCGTCCTCGATGTGGTGCAGCTCGTCGCGAGCCACGCGATCGAATTCCGAGTCGTCCATGGCGTGCTCATAGCACGAGTTTTTCGATAACATCGCCGCCGATGGCGAGGCGGACGCGGGGGGACGGCGACGCCGATCACGACGATCTCGATCCCGGCGGGCTCGCCTCGCCGATCGAGCGCGATGGCCGCGAGACCCTGCTGCCCTCGGCGGCGCGCTCGGTGCTCTCGGCCCGCCCCTCGGCCCCCGGCGACCGGCTCGAGGAGCCACCACGCGGCGCGCGGCCGGGAGATCTGATCGGCGGTCGCTACGTGGTGGAGGCCCAGCTCGGCCAGGGCGGGATGGGCCGCGTGCTGCGGGTCCGCCACCAGGCGCTCGGCAAGCCGTTCGCGCTCAAGCTGATCCGGAGCGCGATCGCGACCGAGCCGAAGATCCGCGAGCTGTTCTATCGCGAGGCGCGGCTGGCCTCGGCTCTGGCCCACGACAACATCTGCTCGATCGTCGACTTCGGGCAGGACGAGTGTTTCGGCCTGTTCATGGTGATGGAGCTGCTCGACGGCCAGACGGTGCACCAGAAGCTGCAGAGCGGCCCGCTGCCGCCGAAGGTCGCGTGCGACGTGATGTGGCAGGTCGCCGACGCGGTGCGGTTCATCCACGGCCGCGCGATCCTGCACGGCGACATCAAGGCCGAGAACATCTTCCTGGTCCGCACCACCGCGCAGCGCCGGCTG
>JBQCJR010000691.1:0-2035 GCA_051952595.1 Kofleriaceae bacterium | reverse complement strand
ACCCGGACCTGCTGTCGTGACCGACCCCCAGTCCACGCCCGCCCCCGTGCTGCCGGCTCCCTCGGCCGCGGGGGCGGGCGTGCCCGCCTCCCCGGGCATCGCGCTCACCGGCCGGGGCCAAGAGTTCCGCACCGGCCGCCGGTCCGTGACCGCGCTGGAGGACGTGACCCTGTACACCCCGCGCGGGTCGTTCCTGTCGCTGCTCGGCCCGTCCGGCTGCGGCAAGTCGACGATCCTGCGCATCCTCGCGGGCCTCGAGACGCCGACGTCGGGCACGGTCGCCGTCAACGGCACGCCCGTCGCGACCGGGAAGCGCGCCGACGGCATGGGCATCGCGTTCCAGGACCCCGCCCTGCTGCCGTGGCGCTCCGTGCAGAAGAACATCCGGCTGCCGCTGGAGATCCAGAAGCGGAAGGACGACGGGATCGTCGACGAGCTGATCGAGCTCGTCGGCCTGACCGGCTTCGAGAAGGCGCGCCCCGCGCACCTGTCGGGCGGCATGCGGCAGCGCGCGTCGATCGCCCGGGCGCTCGCGGTGCGGCCGGACTTCCTGCTGCTGGACGAGCCGTTCGGCGCCCTCGACGACATGACCCGGCAGCGGCTGAACTTCGAGCTGCAGCGGATCTGGACCGAGCGCTCCGCGACCACCCTGATGGTCACGCACGGCATCGCCGAGGCGGCCCTGCTGTCCGACTACGTCGCCGTGATGTCGGCGCGCCCGGGCCGGATCGTCGAGGTCGTCGAGATCCCGTTCGAGCGCCCGCGCACGCCCGAGATGATGCGGACGAAGGAGTTCCACGAGGTGGTCGACCACCTGTCGGGGCTGCTGTTCTCCCCGGGGTCCGCCGGCAAGGGCGACGAGTGAGCGTCGCCGTCGCGCGGTTCCGCGGCGCCCTGGCCCGCCCGTGGGTCGGCGGCACCGTCGGCATCGTGCTGCTGGTCGCGCTGTGGTGGGCCATGACCGCCGGCCTGGAGAACAGCACCTCGTTCCCGTCGCCGGTCGACGTGGCCCGCTCCGCGGTCGCGGACGGCTGGCCGTTCTACGAGGCCAACGTCGTCCCGACGCTCACCCGCGCCGCGCAGGGCTACCTGTGGGGCAACCTGGCGGGCCTGGCGCTGGCGGCGGTCGTGCTCGTGGTGCCGCGGTTGGAGGACGTGATCACGCAGATCGGCGTGATCTCGGCCTGCCTCCCGGTGACCGCGATCGGCCCGATCGTCATGGTGATCTTCGGCGGCCGCGCCTCGGCGATCTTCCTGGGCGCCCTCCTGGTGTTCTTCACGACGCTCGTCGGCGCCATCCTCGGGATGCGCTCCGCGAGCCGCAGCTCGCTGGACCTCGTCGCCGCGTACGGCGGCGGCCGGTGGACGCAGATCCGCAAGGTCCAGCTCATGTCGGCGCTGCCGGCGATCGTCACCGCCCAGCAGGTGGCGGTCCCGGCAGCGCTGCTCGGCGCCGTCGTCGGGGAGTACCTCGGCGGCATCGACGCGGGCATCGGCGTGGCGCTCAACGCGGCGCAGCGCCAGATCCAGCCCGACCGCGTGTGGGCGCTGAGCATCCTGGCCGGTCTGATCGCGCTCGGCGGCTACGCGCTCGTCGGGCTGGTCGGGCGGGTCCTCACCCCGTGGGCGAAGGAGACGCGCGGATGAGCGGCGGGACGGGGCGGTTCGTCGCCCGCCGGGTCGGCACCCTCGCGGCGGCCGTGCTCGTGGCCCTCGCCCTGTGGGTGGCCGTGCTCGAGGCGTTCGACGTCAGCCCGCTGATCGGCAAGCGCCCGTGGGACGTGTTCGCCTACGTCGCGACCGCCGAGGGCGCCGCGGACCACCGCGCGACCATCGCCGCCGACCTCGCGGTGACGGTGCGGGACGCCGGGATCGGCTACGTCGTCGGCCTGGCCGCCGCGTTCGCCCTCGCGGTGGTGTTCTGCGTGTCGCCGGTGCTGGAGCGGATCGTCATGCCGACCGCGATGGTGCTGCGGTCCATCCCGCTCGTGGTGCTGACGCCGCTGATCACGCTGATCTTCGGCATCGGCCAGGC
>JBQCJR010000690.1:0-8339 GCA_051952595.1 Kofleriaceae bacterium | reverse complement strand
CGGAGACCATGCAGCAGTACTACGAGGAGCAGAAGAAGCTGCGGCTCCCGGTGCTGCACTGAGCCGCGGAGCGTCTGCCGTGATTCACCTCGTCAACATGCCGTTCGGGTCGGTCATGCGCGCGCCGATCGCGCTCGGGCTGATCAAGGCACAGCTCCAGGGCGCCGGGCTCGCGGCGCGGGTGCACAACCTGAACTTCGTGTTCGCGCACGCGCTCGGGTTCGGCAGCTACGAGATGATCGCGCGGTTCAAGGGCGTCGAGACGCAGGTGAGCGAGTGGTTGTTCGCCGAGGCCGCGTGGCGGCGCCCGCTCGCGATGTCCGACGAGGAGTTCCTTCGCACGTGTGGCGACGAGCTCGAGACGATCCCCAACGTCGCCGATCCCGCGGCCTGGCTGGGCCAGATCCGTCGCGAGGTAGTGGGCTCGTATCTCGAGTATTGCTACCGCCGGCTGACCGAGCAGGGGCCGCCGCGTGTCGTCGCGTTCTCGTGCATGTTCTTCCAGACCGTCGCCGCGATCGCGCTCGGTCGCCTGCTCAAGGAGCGGCACCCCGAGATCGCGGTGGTCTACGGCGGGGCGTGCTTCCACGGCGAGGCGGGCGAGGAGCTGTTCGATCGGCTGCCGTGGATCGACGCGGTCGCGACCGGGGAGGCGGATGACATCGTCGTGCCGCTGTTCCAGGCGCTCGTCGAAGGCGTGGCGCCGGCGCCGCTGCCGGGCCTGCGCGTGCGCCACCGAGGCGAGATCATCCTCGGGCCACCCGCCGCGCCCACACCCGACGAATCCCTCGAGACGCTCCCCGATCCCGACTACCAGGAGTTCTTCGAGGACGCGGCGCACGTCGGGCTGCTGGACAACCCGGTGTGGGCGGAGCGCGTCGCGCTGCCGTTCGAGGCCTCGCGAGGCTGCTGGTGGGGGCAGAAGAAGCACTGCACGTTCTGTGGGCTCAACGGCGACGGCATCGGGTTTCGCGTCAAGAGCTCGGAGGCCGTGCTCGCGATGCTGCGGCGCATGGATGCGCGCTATCCGGTGCGCAACCTACAGGCGACCGACAACATCATGGCGATGAGCTACTTCAAGACGTTCCTCCCGCCGCTGATCGAGCAGCCGCTGCGCTCGAGCCTGGGCAGGGTCGATCTGTTCTTCGAGGTGAAGTCGAACCTGACGCGTGGGCAGCTCAAGTCGCTCGCCGATGCGGGCGTGCGCTACGTGCAGCCGGGCATCGAGAGCCTGTCGACGCACCTGCTCCAGGTCATCGACAAGGGCGTGACGGCGCTGCAGAACGTGTTCTTCCTCAAGTGCTCGACCGAGTACGGGTTGCTCCCGCTGTGGAACCTGCTGGTCCGCGTCCCGCGCGAGCGCGCCGAGGACTACGCGGAGATGGCGGCGTGGATGCCGCTGCTGTTCCATCTCCGCCCGCCGACGGGTGGGGCGCCGCGCGTCGAGTGTCACCGCTACAGCCCGTACTTCTTCCGGAGCGGCGTGTACGTCGAGGACCTGCGCCCGGCCCGCTGGTATCGAGGCATCTTCCCCGAGGACGAGCTCGACCTCGGGCGGATCGCGTACTATTTCGACGTGACGTGGAAAGACACGCTCGGCGAGCCCGCGTACGACGACGTGACCAGGTTGGCGAGCGAGTGGATGGAGCGCTGGCGCGAGGCGGAGGTGCCTCGGCTCACCATGCACGATGCCCCGGACGAGCGGCTCCTGATCGAGGACACGCGCGGCGGGCGGCTCGTGCGCACCGAGCTGTCGGCACGCCAGGCGTGGATCTACCTCGCGCTCTCCGACATCTCGACGGTGTCGCGGGTGCACGCGCAGCTGCCCGCCCGGGTCGCCGCGGCGCTCGGCGAGCCCGAGATCGAAGCGGCTCTCGTCGAGCTCGTCGACCGAGGGCTCGCCCTGCGAGAGGGCGAGCGGTTCCTCGGCCTCGCGCTGCCTCCGCTGGATGCCGCGCCGCTCGAGCACCGGCGGATCCACATGCGCGCGACCAACCAGCGGCCCGCCCGGCAGTCGCTCGGAGTCGTGTCGTGAAGGTCAGGGCGATCGACTGGATCGCCGCGTCGTTGATCGCGGTCTCCGCGGCGGGCTGCGGCGCGTGCACCGCCGAGGTCTCGGGCGAGCTGATGGTCGATCACGCCGAGTTCAAGGTGAGCAACTGTCGCTCGGGGCAGGCGTTTGGCTTCTCCGGGATCGAGCTGCACCACGAGGACGGCCGGCGCATCCGCCTGCTCTCGCTGGCGGACGGGAGCTGCGACGCCGCCTGGTTCGCGCCCGGCGCCGAGACCGGCGAGATCCTCGGGCCGTGCGGCACGCTCGTGATGAAGGCGCAGCACAGCCGGATCAACGGCATCACCAACCTCGAGGGCCACGCCACGCTGGAGTGCGACCACAACGGCCACGCGGTCTCGGGTCAGATCCGGTTCGAGAACTGTCACTGATCAGCGCGCGACCCGCGCCACGAACGCCGCTTCGAGCGCCGTGGCCGTGGTGTTCGCGGCCCGGCACGCGTCGGCCCAGGTGCGCGCGTTCGCGCCGTACAGGTGATCGCGCAACGCGGGCAGCCCGACTTCGCCGATGAGCGCCTCGACGGCGAGGCCGGCAGCGGGATAGCTGTCGCGCTCGGGCAGGCCGAGGAACTCGCGGCCGAGCAGCGTGGTGAGCGCCGGTGCACCCTGGATCTGCGCGTTCCACTGCGCGAGCGTGAGCCCGGCGTAGCGACCGGCGACCCACACGGCGAGCCCCTCGCCCAGCAGCGGCGATCCGGGCTGGCCCCACGCCTGGGCCGCGAGCACGTGCGTCGCTTCGTGGGAGATCAGCGCCTCGAGCGCCGGCGGCGCGAGATCGCCGCGCACGTGCAGCGCGCGCGCGTACGGCGCGGCGTGCCCATCGCCGCCGTTGCCGGTCGCAGCCTGCTTCGCGTCGCGGTCGCGGTGGAGGTAGACCGTCATCGCGAGCCCGCGATCCGCGAGCCCCAGCCGCTCGACGACGGTCGCGACGCCGCGCTCGACCGCGGCGATCGCCTCGTCGCGGCCGGGGGAGGGGGCGCGATCTTCATCGGCGGGAAACGAGATCTCGATCGCGACGCCGCGCTGCGTGCGGCGCTCCGAGCGCCAGGCCTCGCGACGAGAGGGTGGGTCGAGTACCACGCGGCCGCCGCGCCACGTGCCGGCCGCCAGCCGGCCGAACGCATCGGCGACCACGAGCGGCTCGCCACCACGCGCGACCGAGCCCGCGTTGATCTCCGCGACGCCCGGTGTCCCGGTGCCCGCGTACAGCAGGAACTCGGGATGGCCGGGGCAGCTCGCATCGCGCGCTCTCGCCGGCACCACCGCGACGAGCACCACCCCATCGCCCTCGAACCGGCGCTCGCCGATCGCCAGCCGCGCGGGCGCCAGCTCGAACGGCAGGCAGCGCGCGATGCGCGCGATCAGCGAGTTGACGTGAGGCCCGCCATACACGACGGGATGCTCGGGCCAGGTCTCCGCGATCGATGCGTCGGTCACGACGGGGGAGGCGGGGAACAGCAGGCCCTGGATCAGGGCGATCTGGCCGGCGATCTCGCGATCCGCCCGATCGTCGCCCGCCGTGCCGAGCACGAACGTCGGCGCGCCGCGCGCGAGGAACTCGTTGGGTGTGGTCGCCGCGACCGCGGGCGGGGGCGGGGCCGGTGGGGCGGGGCTCGCCGCGCCTTCGCCGTCCTTTTCTCGCGCGCCGCGGCACGCGGCGGTGGTGGCGACGATGGCAACCCAGAGCCGGAACGCCCGATCGACCATGCGCCCGAGCCTAGCGCAGCTCGCGGGCGCGGGGCTTCGCTAGATCTTGCTAGAACCCCGGCGTCTCCATCGGCCCCGAGGACTGCCCGCGGATGAACTGCTGCACGATCGGGTCGCTGGACGCGCGCAGCTCCTCCGGCGTGGAGACGACGTGCACGACGCCCTGGTACAGGAACGCCACCCGGTCGGCGATCCCGAAGATCGACGGCGGATCGTGCGACACCACGATCGCGGTCACCCCGAGGCGCTCGGCGAGCTCGCGGATCAACCGGTCGATCCGCCGCGCGCTGACCGGGTCGAGCCCGGTGGTGGGCTCGTCGAACAGCACCACCTCGGGCGACAGCGCGAGGGTGCGGGCGATCGCGGCGCGCTTGCGCATGCCATCCGAGAGCTCGGCGGGATAGCGGTCCGCGTGCTCGGCCATGTAGACCTGGGCGAGCCGGCGGGTGGCCTCCTCGATCGCCTCGGCGTGGCGGAGCTTGCCGTGCTTGCGGAGCGGCAGCGCCACGTTCTCCGCGAGGGTCATCGAGTCGAACAGCGTCGAGCTCTGGAACACCATGCCGATGCGGCGGCGGAGCGGGGCGAGCGCGCGCTCGGGAAGCTGGTCGATCCGCTGGCCGTCGAACCAAATCTCGCCGCCGTCGATCCGCAGCAGGCCGATCAGGTGCTTGATCGTCACCGACTTGCCGACGCCGGAGGTGCCGATGATGAACATCACCTCGCCCTTGTCGACCGCGAGGTTCATGCCGCGCAGCACCGGCTTGCCGCCGAACGACTTGGTGACGTCCTTCCAGTGGATGTACGCGGGGGCGGTCACAGGTCACCGCCGGTCAGGAACAGCGCGGCGGCCGAGATCACGAAGTCGAGCACGAGCACCGCGAACGAGCTGCCGATCACCGCCGAGGTGGTCGCCCACCCGACGCCCTCGGAGCTGCCCCGCGCGCGCAGCCCGCAGAAGCCGGCGACGATCGGGATCGCCGCGCCGTACGCCACGGCCTTGACCGCGAACATCGCGAGGTGCCGGCCGCGGATGGTCGAGAGGTCGTAGAACGTCGCCGGGTTGACGCCGAACGAGTACTGCGCGGTCAGCCCGCCGGCGGCGTGCATCACCGCGGCGCCGAGCACGCTCAGCATCAGGGTCATGATCACGCTCGCCACGAACCGCGGCACGATCAGGTAGTCGATCGGCAACACGCCGCTCATCCGCAGCGCGTCGATCTGCTCGGTCACCTTCATCGACCCGATCTCCGCCGCGATCCCCGCGCCGACCCGCGTCGCGAGCATCAGGCCGGTCAGCGTGGGGCCGAAGTCCGAGATGATGAGGCGCAGGTACTGGCTGCCGATCTGGGAGTAGTCGCCGGTGACCTTCCCGAGCTGGAGGCACGCCTGGTAGACCATCACCATCCCGATGAACCCGAGGGTGATCGCGATGAAGATCACCGAGCGATTGCCGATCGCGTGCATCTGGCGCACCAGCTCGCCGCGGTTGCGTCGGTGGTGCGGCGACAGGCTGCGCACCAGCCCGGCGATCGTGGCCACGTAGACCATCCACAGCTCGATCGCGGCGCGCGCGACGGCGACCGCGGCGCGGCCGAGGGCTTCGATGGCGCGGATCATCCGGTGAGGTAGGTGAGGAAGAAGTCGATCAGCATGATCGACACCGCCGCGGCGACCACCGCCGCGTTGACCGCACGCCCGACGCCGATCGCGCCGCCGCGCACCGTGATGCCGAAGTAGCAGGACGACATCGCGACCACGAACCCGAACGCGACCGACTTGTAGATGCCGTGCAGGAAGTCGTACGGTTTCAGGTTGTCGGCGAACGAGTGGTACATCGTCGACCAGTCGATATCGAGCATCGCGCGGCCGACCACCGAGGCGCCGAGCAGCGCGATCAGATCGCCGATCACCGTGAGCGCGACCAGCATCAGCATCATCGCGAGCACGCGCGGCACCACCAGGAACCGGATCGGATCGATCGCGAGCGCGCGCAGCCCATCGAGCTGCTCGGTCACCGTCATCGTGGACAGCTCGGCCGTGTTGTTCGCGCCGACCCGCCCCGAGAACATCAGCGCGATCAGGATCGGCCCGATCTCGCGGAGCACCGCGTAGCCTGCGCCCCACCCGGCGAGCGACGTGGCGCCGAGCTTCTTCACGAACGGCCCGGTCTGGAGCGTCATCAGGCCACCCGCGAAGAACGCGGTGAGCACGACGATCGGCACCGAGCGGTTGCCCATCCGGTAGAGGTGGCGCAGCAGCTCGCGGCCATCGATCCGCGGCGGGACCAGCGCGCGCAGCACCTGGCCGGTCAGCACCACGATGCCACCGACCTCCTGCGCGATCCGGACCGCGCCCGCGCCGAGGCCGCCGATGGTGCGCTCGCCGATCACCCGGCACCTCGCTCGCGACCGGGTTCGCGATCGAGCGGCCCGTCGAGCTCGCCGCGCACGAACTGGCGCACCAGCGGATCCGGCGCGTCGGCGATCGTCGCCGCGGGGCCGCGGTACGCGATCTGGCCGCGGTACAGGAACGCGATCTCGTCGACGAACCGGGACAGCGCCACCACGTCCGACGATACCGCGAGCACCGCGGCGCCGGTCCTCGCCTGATCCGCGGCGAGCAGGTCGTAGATCTTCTGGGTGGTCACCGGATCGAGCCCTGCCGTCGGCTCGTCGTAGATCACCAGCTCGGCATCGGCCACCGTGGCGCGCGCGATCCCGACGCGCTTCTTCATGCCACCCGACAGCTCGGCGGTCAGCTTCTGCTCGCTGCCGGCCAGGCCCACCGCGCGCAGCCGCTCCGAGACCCGCGACGCGATCGCGCCCGCGTCGATCCCGCCGCGCTGCTCGAGCGGGAACGCGACGTTGCGCTCGACCGACAGGAAGTCGAACAGCGCGTAGTTCTGGAACAGCATGCCGATCCGGCGGCGCAGCGGCCCGAGGCTGACCTCGCGCCGGCCGACCACCGACTCGCCGAGCAGCTCGATCTCGCCGCGATCCGGCTGCTCGAGCCCACACACCAGCTTGCAGATCACGCTCTTGCCCGAGGCCGCCGGGCCGATCAGCCCCAGCCGGCTGCCGCGCGCCAGCTCGAGCGAGACCCCCGCGAGCACCTCGCGCGCGCCGAACCGCTTGTGCACACCGGCGAGCCGGACCGCCGTCACGGGCACAGCTCCTTGCCGCGCGCGACGTACTTCGACTCGCGGTCCAGCTTCTCGAGCTCGCGCAGCGCCGCGCACGCGCCCGGTGGATCGCCGGCGCGCACGAGCGTCACCGCCAGCTCGTACAGCGCGTCGTCGCGCAGGATCGACGCCGGGTAGTCCTTCGGCAGCTGCCGGAACGCCGCGGCGGCACCGGACAGGTCCGCTAGCTCGTCGCGCAGCACGCGGCCCAGCTCGAGCTGCGCGTCGTCGAGCCAGATCGAGAAGTACGAGCCGGCCCCGAACGCGACCTCGCGCGTCGCGAGCAGCGCGCGCAGCCGCGCGACCGCGCCGCGTGGATCGCCGAGCGCCTTCGAGATCCGCGCCGCGTGCCACCGCGCGTCGTCGCGCAGCCCACTCGTGGGATAGTCGGTCGGGATCTGGTCGTAGAGGGCGCGCGCCGCGGGGGCGTTGTCCAGCTCGTGCTCCTGGAGGTCCGCGAGCGACCACACCAGGTTGTCGCCGACCGCGGTGCCCGCGAGCGAGGTCATCAGCTTCGCGATCTCCTCGGCGAGCGCGCGTGGATCGCGGCCCCGGCCGTCGCCGAGCAGGGTGCGCAGCGCGTCGGCCGCGGGCGCCTCCTCGGGCCAATCGGTGACCACCCGCCACAGCGCGGTCCACGCCGCCGTGGTCTGGCCGGCGCGCAGCTGCAGCTCGCCGGCGCGGTACACCGCGATCGCCGCCGTGGCCTCGTCGTCGCCCGCGCGCGCTGGGACCGCGATGTACGCGTCGATCGCCCGCTGGGTCCGGCCGCCGCGCTCGAGCGCCTCGCCCTCGCCGAGCAGCGCGTCCGCGCACGCCGCGCGGGCCCGCCGCGCAGGCTTCAGCCGCCGGCAGCTCTCCTGCGCCGCGCGGTACGCCGCGACCGCGCCATCGGTGTCGCCCGCGTCGGCGCGCCGCTCCGCCGTGGTCAGATCTCCGAGCGTCGCCGGCGCGGAGCACGCCGCGAGCGCGGCGCACCCGAGCGCGAACAGCGTGGTCCGCAGTGCGCGCCACGCCTGGCGGCCCGCCGCGGGATCTCGCTCGGCCGGCCGGCTCACGCCATGGCCACCGCGAGCTCGGCGATCACCCGGGCCGCGCGCAGGCAGCCCTCGCGATCGACGTCGAGGTGCGTCACCGCGCGGATCCGCTGCGGCCCCGCCGAGCCGAGCAGGACGCCGTGCTCTCTCGCGCGCGCGATCGCGGCCGCTGCCGAGCCGCGCGCCAGATCGATCATCACGATGTTGGTGTGCACCCGCGATACATCGACCGCGAGCTGGGGCGACCCCACGAGCGCCTCGGCGAGCGCGCGCGCGTGGGCGTGATCTTCGGCGAGCCGCTCGCGATGATGGGCCAGCGCGTGCAGCCCCGCCGCCGCCAGGAT
>JBQCJR010000689.1:0-2241 GCA_051952595.1 Kofleriaceae bacterium | reverse complement strand
GGTCAAGCGGATGTTGTCCCCGAACCGGTCGGCGTGGAACAGCTTCCCGTCGGAGGTGACCGGCGGGGCGAACCCGATCCCGAGTTCGCACTCCCACACCACCTTCAGTCCCGTCGCGGGCCAGGGCTTGATGGTGCCCTTCTCCGCGGACACGCCGTCGCGGGTCGGCCCGAGGAACGTGGGCCAGTCCGCGGCCGGGAGCGGGCGCGTGAGGGCGAGCGTCAAGAAGCAAACGAGCACAAGGCGCGGCATAGGTTCGCTCCGGTTGCGGGGCCATCGAGCGTACACCGAAACGGCCAGCGGGCCAAGAGCGCGGTGTCGCGCTCGAGGCGCTTGCGCGTCTCTGGTGTGGTGGAATTTCTAGGTGTTGGCGCGGGTGTCCGAAAATCATGACCCCAAAAGTGCTGGATGCCGAGCCGGTTTTCCCGCGCGGGGGACGAGTTTTGGGGATTTTTACCCCAGGCATGTTGTTGCGCGGGTAATGGCTGCGCGTCACCCCTCCGAGCGTTTACCCGCACCGGAGGCCCGCATGTTGCTCCACGCCACCAAGTCCTTGTTTCCCTGGGACGAACTCGAGGTCTCGCCCACACTGGGTCTCATCAAAGAGGCGCTCCGCGCCATCCCCGATGGCGAACTCTTGGCAACGCTCAACGAGCGCCGGCACCACGGGTGCAACACGTATCCGGTATCCGTTCTCTGGGGCGTGCTGCTGTTGTCCATCATCCTTCGTCACACCTCGATCGAAGCGTGCTTGGAAGAACTCAAGCGGAACGCCCCGTTACGCCTGCTCATCGGCATCGAGACCGAAGACGCGGTGCCCAACGGGTGGAACCTGACCCGGTTCCTGGCCGTTCTGGGACAACCGGCCCACCTCGACTTGCTCCGCGACATTTTCGCTCACATGGTCCAACGCCTGGGGTCGGCCGTACCCGATCTGGGTCGGCACACGGCGGGCGACTCGACCGGATTGAGGGGACGCCGCGAGCCCCACGAGCCACGCCGCGAAGCCGAGATCGCCGAGGGCTTGCCGCAAGCCAGTGGGGGCCGCAAGGAGTACAAGGACGACGACGGGAGGGTGACCAAAGTGGTCGAGTGGTTCGGGTACAAGCTGCATCTGTTAGTCGATGTGACCCACGAGGTGGTCCTGTCGTACCACATCACGGACACCAAGACGGGCGACAACGAGTGCATCGAGGTGCTGGTCGAAGGGGCTCAAGAGAACCTACCCGAGGGCCGCATCGAGACGCTCGCCTACGACAAGGCGGCCGACGACATCAAGGTCCATGAGGTGCTACACGAGGCCGGAATCAAGCCGCTGATTCAGAACCGGGCGTGCTGGCCCAAGGACGGGGAGCAGGAGAAAGTGATCGGCGGTCGGGTGCCGTTGCATGTGGTTCACGACGAAGCCGGGACCGTGTACTGTTACGACACGGTGAGTCCGGCCCCGGTGCGCCGGGCCATGCGTTACGCGGGTCATGAGAAGGACCGCGGGACGTTGAAGTACCGGTGCCCGGCCCAGGTCGAAGGGTTCGACTGCGCCAGCGGGTCGAAGTGCAACGCGGGCAAGTCGTACGGCCTGACGGTACGCGTGCCTCAAGAGATCGACCTTCGTCGGTTCCCGTCGATCCCACGTGCGACCCCGCAATTCGAGCGGCGGTATAAGGGGCGCACGAGCGTGGAGCGGGTGAATGATCGGATGAAGGTGTGGTGGGGCCTGGACGACGGGAACGTGGTCGGCGCGCGGCGGTTCTGCGCGCACGTGGGAGCGGTGCTCATCGTCCACGTGGCGTTTGCCACCCTGTTGGCCAAAGCTCAGCGGTACGAGGGCTCGTTCGGAACCATGAAGCTCTCACCCATCGCCAAAAAGCTACAGGAACTGGTCGGCGAAGGGGCGAAGACACCGGCCTGAGGGGTGCGTCACACGTCCACAGCGCAAGCCCCTCTGGTGACCTGTCAGGCCCGGGTGGGCGTCACAGAAGACGGTGGCTTTTTTGACGCGGGTACGGGAGGATGAGTGTGAGTCCAATATTCCTCCCGGCAGGAGCCGTCCGATGGCCCGACGCAGCACTCCAGAGGTTCTCACGCCCGAGCAACAAGCGGAGGCGGATCGGCTTTTCGCGGCACTCCAACAGGCCGCCGTTGATGACCTCCGAGAACTGGCGAACCTGCTCGCGACCACGGACGACTCGAGCACCTTCGGGGCCACCGAGTACACCGTCCGCGACATCGTCCTGGGGATCG
>JBQCJR010000688.1:0-2223 GCA_051952595.1 Kofleriaceae bacterium | reverse complement strand
GGCGCACCGCCGCGGCCTCCGGCGAGCTCGTGACCGCCGAGGGCAGCCCCGAGCCGGTCGGCAAGGCGACCGCGAAGCTGACCTGGGACGACCAGTACCTGTACGTGTTCGCGAGCATCGTCGATACCGACGTGTTCAGCCCGTACAAGCAGCACGACGAGCCGCTGTGGAAGGCGGACTGCATCGAGCTGTTCGTCGACGCCGACGGCAACCGTCGCGGCTACATCGAGCTCCAGGTCAACCCGAACAACGCGACGTTCGATTCGTGGTTCGCCGGGCCGCGTGGCCCCGCGGGCGACGAGTCGTGGGACAGCGGCATGGTCACCGCGGTCGCGGTGCGCGGCACGGCGGACAAGGGCGGCGACGCGGACCAGGGCTGGGACGTCGAGATCGGAATCCCGTGGGCGGCGGTGAAGGGCAGGGATGAGGCGATGGCGGTGCGGCTGCCGCCGCAGGTCGGCGATCGGTGGCGGCTCAACGTCGTGCGCGTCGACAAGCGCTCCGGCGGCAACGAGAACGTCACGGCGTCGTCGTGGAACCGGATCACGTACCGAGACTTCCACGCGCTCGATCGGATGCTGACCGTGGTGTTCGCGGACCCGACCGGCGCGACCTCGCCGCGGAGCGCGGCGCCGGCGGGTGGCGAGGCCGCGGGCAACGCGGAGGCCGCGGGCGCCGGCAGCGCAGCGACGGGCAGCGGCTCGGGCAGCGCGGCGCCAGCGGGCAGCGCGACACCGGCGGGCAACGCGACTTCGGCGGGCAGTGGCTCGGGCAACCTGGCGCCAGCGAGTGGCGCGGCGCCAGCGAGTGGCGTGGCCCCAGCGGGCAGCGCGGCGCCGAGCGCGGCGACTGGTGGCGGTGCGAGGACCAAGGTGCTCGGCGGAGGCGCGGCTGCGGACACACGCGCGGGTAGCGCGGCGGCTGCGGCCAGCTCGTCTGCGGGCAGCGCTGAGTCCGGCATCGCCGTGCCCTCGCGTCTGTGACCTCGCGCGCGCGGCTCGCGTCGCGCGCGCGACCTAAATTCGGGAGCCGCGGCTCACTATGCCCGGAGCCGGGCCTGCCAGGAGCCGGGCCGGGCGGCGGCGGCGTGTTAACGTTTCGGCGTGCAACGCGTGCTCGTCCTCGTGCTCGTCGCGGTGGTTGCGTGCTCGGGGCGCGGTCCGCAGGCGATCGGTAGCCAGCCGAGCTGGCGCGGCCACGGCAGCGGCAGCGCCTCGATCGCCAGTGGGCCCGGGCCGGTCACGTTCGCGCCGTCGGGCCGCGCGGCCGCGCGCTACAACGAGCCGGTCCAGGCGCCGCCGTCCAGCCCGCTCGGCGACGCGGTGGTGCTCGCGGTCAAGGACGCCGCGGCGCGCGCCGGCACGGCGACGCCGGTCGCCGATGCGCGGCTGTTCCGCGCGTGCGCCGAGCTCGCGGAGGTGGTGCCCGAGGAGGGCATCATCCAGTACAGCGTGGTCGAGTTCGCGCTCCAGCGCCACGGCATCATCGAGCCGTCGCCGAACCTGCTCGTGGTGTGGGGCAACATCGACTCGCCGGAGCTGATCGTCGACCAGCTGCGGCCGCGGCTCGCCGAGATCCTCGCCGAGGGCGCGACGGCGCGGGTCGGCATCGGATCGGCCAAGCGGCTGCCCGATGGCACCGGTGCGGTGGTGTTCGCGCTGCAGGGCTCCGGGGTCACCACCCAGCCGATCCCACGCGCGATCGACCAGGGCGGCAGCTTCGCGCTCGACGCGGTGGTCGACGCGCAGTACCGCGACCCGGAGGTCTACGTCACCCGCAACAACGGCGCCACCGAGCGGCTCGATCTGACCCACGGCCACGCCGGCCGGTTCACCACGCGCGTCGCGTGCAAGAACTCCCACGGCAAGCAGCAGGTCGAGATCACCGCGAACGGCGCGCAGGGCTCGACCGTGCTGGCGAACTTCCCGGTGTGGTGCGCCTCCGAGCCGCCGGTCTCGTTCACCGTCGAGCCCTCGGTCGACGACGCGCCGACCACCGATCCGGCCGAGGCCGAGCGCCGGCTGCTCGCGCTGGTCAACCGCGATCGCCAGGCGGCCGGGCTCCCGGCGCTGATCTGGGATGACAAGGTCGCGGACGTGTCGCGGATGTACTCGGAGGAGATGCGCAAGACCAAGGTGGTCGCGCACCTGTCGCCGCTCTCCGGCTCGGCCGCGGATCGCGTGCGGGCCGCGAAGATCAAGACCGCGGTCGTGCTCGAGAACG
>JBQCJR010000687.1:0-6563 GCA_051952595.1 Kofleriaceae bacterium | reverse complement strand
CTTCGAGGAGCCTTTGATCAAATCGGGCTCAGCATGTCCAGCGCTTCCGGCACCGCGCGCTTCACCGAGAAGCAGGGCCAGTACCTGGCCTTCATCTACACCTACGTCCTCCTCCACCGTCAGCCTCCCGCAGAGGCCGACTTCCAGCGCTTCTTCCGCGTCACCCCGCCCAGCGTCCACCAGATGATCGTGCAACTCGAAAAGCTCGGCTTGATTCGGCGTACACCTCGACAAGCCCGCTCCATCGAGCTTCTCGTTCCCGAAGAGGAGCTACCCCGGCTCCAACCGATCAAAACCTCTGTGGCGGGGTACTAGCTCGACGCGTTCCGCGAGCTACGAACGACCGCCGTCACCGGCGGTCGTTTTGTTTTCGGGTACATCTCAACACGAACATGGGAATCGTTCGATCACACAGCTTCGCGAGTGAGCCTTGTGAGGAGCGATATCGCGAGCTGCTTCGCGAGGCCAAGCGCGCTTGTGCGCGCATGTTGTTCGTGATCCGCGACGAGATCGAGCTCTCCAGGAGTGGCCTCGAGTGTCTCGAGTCACTGACGGGCTTCCTGGTCGGCCGTCGGCGAGCTCGTACGTGGCCTGGGACGGTGTTGTTGGGTGGCTTCGCGACGGTGTACGAGTTTGTTGTTGCTTCTGATGTGATCGAGGTCGTGGGTCAGTCCGTATCGGGCCTGTTCGCGTGGAAACAGCCGGCGAGACCCGAGGACCTCTGCTTCTTGAGGGCGGATCGCTCGGTCTGGCTCGCGTCGATCGCGCACGAGCATGATGCGTTTCTGAACCTGCGAAGCGGAGAGGCAGTTGCGCTTCGTGCCGAATGTCCGCGGTTGTGGGGGCTCCTGGACCACGAAGGGGAAACGGCTGAAGAAATCGTATACGGTGAGGAGGCTGGGTGACGAAGATGGCCCGACCGTGGTGAACACGCGGCACGTACTCGCTGGCTTGGTCTCGCTGAACGTCGTGCTGCTCGCCGCGGGTTGGCTCGCGATCGCGCCGCCGGCCGAGAAGGCGGGCAGCGGGGTGTGGGTCGGGCTGGTGTTCGACGTCGGCGGCAAGAACGACAAGTCGTTCAACGAGGCGGCGTGGCGCGGCCTGCAGCGCGCCGAGACCGAGCTGGGCGTGCAGGTGCAGTACATCGAGCCGTCGGAGGGGGCGGACCGCGAGAGCGCACTGCGCACGCTGGCGGCGCGCAAGGTCGATCTGGTGATCGGCGTGGGGTTCATCTTCGGGCCGGATCTCGAGCGGCTCGCGAAGCAGTTCCCGGACGTGAAGTTCGCCGGGATCGACTACGTGCCGTCGGAGGGCGTCGGTGAGCTGCCGAACCTCGCGGGGCTCCAGTTCCGCGAGCACGAGGGGAGCTTCCTCGTGGGTGCGATCGCGGGGCTGATCACGCAGACCAAGGTCGTCGGGTTCGTCGGTGGCATGAAGATCCCGCTGATCCGCAAGTTCGAGGCGGGGTACGAGGCCGGCGTGCGGCATGTGTGCCCACGCTGTCGCGTGCTGTCGGCGTACGCCGGCACGGAGCCGAAGGCGTTCGCGGATCCGTCGCTGGGGCAGGACCTCGCGTCGGCGCAGTACGGCCAGGGCGCGGACGTCATCTATCACGCGGCGGGCAAGACCGGCGACGGCGTGTTCGCGGCGGCGCGGCAGCGCAACGCGCGGGCGATCGGCGTCGATTCGGACCAGCACGACGCGGCGCCGTGCTGCGTGGTGACCAGCATGGTCAAGCGCGTCGATGTGGCGGTCGTCGATGTGGTGCGCAGCGCGATCGAGGGCCGGTTCCGCGGCGGGGTGCACGAGCTCGGGCTCGCCGAGCAGGGCGTTGGGTTCGTGGCCGACGAGCGCAACCGGGCGCTGCTGTCGATCGAGGTGGTCGCGCGCGTGAACAAGCTGCGCGAGGAGATCGTGGCGGGGGCGATCCAGGTGCCGGCACAGTAGCGAGGCCGCGGGCGGGTAGGGCGGTGGGCGAGCAACCGGCTCCAGGCGCTGGCCGAGGCGCGCCATCCCGCTGACAATAGGCCGGCGTGATCGAGGCGGAGCTCTACAAGCGCATCGGGACCTGCCGGATGGTGGAGGGGGCGCGGATCCGCGTGCGGCCGGGCACCGTGCACGCGCTGGTCGGCGAGAACGGCGCGGGCAAGAGCACGCTGGTGAAGATCGTGTCGGGGGTGATGCGCGCGGATCACGGATCGCTCGCGATCGATGGCAAGCCGGTCGAGCTCGCGCGCTGGGATCGCGCGGCGGCGCGCGCGGCGGGCATCGGGATCGTGCAGCAGCACGGCGCGTCGGCCGAGACGCTGACGGTGGTCGAGAATGCGGTGCTGGGGGCGGAGCCGCGACGCGCGGGGCTGCTGGCGCTCGGCGAGACCGCGGCGGCGCTGCGTGCGCTCGGCGCGCAGATCGGGCTGCCGGTCGATCCGTTCGCGCCGGCCGAGGCGCTCTCGGTGGGCGCGGCGCAACGGGCGGAGATCGTCGCGGCGCTCTACCACGGGGCGAAGTGGCTGCTGCTCGATGAGCCGACCGCCGTGCTGACGCCGGTCGAGGTCGACGGGCTGCTCGCGACGCTGCGCCGGCTCGCCGCGGGCGGGACGGCGGTGGTGATCGTGACCCACAAGCTCGACGAGGTGCGGGCGATCGCCGACGAGGTGACGGTGCTGCGCGAGGGCGCAACCGTCGCGACGTTCGTGGCCACCGGGGCAGGTGCGGCGCCCGGGGGCGAGGAGGCGCGGCCGCAGGCGCGTGGCGGCGGACAGGCGGCCGGTCCGCAGGCGTTTGGGGACGACGAGGCGCGCGGGCAGCATGCTCTCGACGGCGGCCGAACCGACAACGAGCAGGCTCCCGATGGCAGGCGGACGGACGAGCCGCAGGCGCGCGGAGGCGGGCAGGCAGACGGGCCGCAAGCACTCGATGGCGGGCGAACCGACGAGACGCAGGTACCCGATGGCGGGCGGACCGACGTGCAGCAGGCGATCGGGGCGCTGCGCGAGCTTGGCGTGGCGGCGACCGGCGATCGGCGCGGGCGGTTCGATGTCGCGGCGATCGCGCGCGCGATGGTCGGGGCGGAGCTGCCGGCGCCGAGCCAGCTGGCGCCGCCGCCGGAGGACGCGCCGGTCGCGCTGGCGCTCGAGCGGTTCTCGGTCGCGGGGCTGTCGCCGATCGATCTCGTGGTGCGCGAGGGCGGGATCGTCGGGATCGCCGGGGTCGACGGCAACGGTCAGCGCGAGCTGGCGCTGGGGATCGCGGGGCTGGTGCCGCAGCTGGCGGGCGCGCTGCGGATCGGCGGACGCGACGCGCGCACGGCCACGCCGGCGCAGCGGCTCGCCGCGGGGCTCGCCCACATCCCGGAGGATCGCCACCACGGCGGGCTGATCCTCGACTCGACGGTCGCGGAGAACCTGGCGCTCGGCCGGCGCGATGTCACGGGCCGTTGGCGGATCGACCGCATGGCGGTGCGGCGCAACGCGGTCGAGCGGATCATCGAGCTCGATATCCGCCCGGCGAATTCGGACGCGGTCGTGCGGTCGCTCTCGGGCGGCAACCAGCAGAAGGTGGTGGTCGGGCGCGAGCTGTCGCGGCCGGGCCTGCGCGCGGTGGTCGCGGCGCAGCCGACGCGTGGCGTGGACCTCGGCGCGGTCGCGCGGATCCACGATCGGTTGCGCGCGGCGGCGCAGGGCGGCGCGGGGGTGCTGGTGATCTCGGCGGACCTCGACGAGCTGCTGGTGCTCTGCCACCGCGTGCTGGTCCTCTTGCGCGGCGCCGTCGTCGGGCAACGCGCCGGGCACCAGCTCCACGAGCCCGAGGCGCGCGCGGCGCTCGGAGCGTGCATGACGGGCGCGGAGGTGCGCGCGTGATCCTCCGGCCGGGCAGCGATGGAAGGCGCGAGCTCGAGGCCGCGGCGATCGCGTTGCTCGCCTCGCTCGCGGTCGGCAGCCTGCTGATGCTGATCGCCGGGGTGGCGCCGGGGCGCGTGTGGTGGGCGATGATCGAGCGGACGGCGAGCGACCCGTACCTGCTCGGCCAGGTGCTGTACAAGGCGACCGGGCTGGCGCTGTGTGGGCTCGCGGTCGCGCTCGCGCTCGACGCGGGGCTGTTCAACATCGGCGCCGAGGGGCAGCTCACCGCAGGCGTGCTCGCGTGTGCGGTGCTGGGCGCGGCGCTGCCGGAGGGCACGCCGTGGATCTTCGCGGTGCCGCTGTGCCTGATCGCAGCGGCGGCCGCGGGCGGGTTGGTGGGTGGGCTGGTCGGCGTGCTGCGCGCGAAGCGCGGCGCGCACGAGGTGCTCACGTCGATCATGCTCAACGCGATCATCGCCGGGGTCGCGCTGTGGCTCGGCAACGCGGTGCTGTTCCGCGGCGGGACCACGCGTGGCGGCCAGATCGTCGAGGGCGCGCAGCTGCCGCAGCTCGGGCTGGGCGGCAGCTCGGCGAACGCGTCGCTCGTGCTCGCCGCGGCGGCGGTCGCGGCGATGTGGTGGCTGCGCAGCCGCACGACCTGGGGGCAGGCGTGGCGCGCGGTCGGCCAGGACGCGGCGGCGGCGCGCAGCGTCGGGATCTCGGTGCCGCGGGTCCAGATGCTCGCGATGGCGGGGTCGGGCGCGCTGGCCGGGCTCGCGGCGGCGAACTTCGTGATGGGCCACAAGCACGCGTTCGAGGAAGGGCTCGGCCGCGGGACGGGCTTCCTCGGGATCTCGGTCGCGCTGCTCGGGCGCTCGAGCCCGATCGGCGTCGCGATCGCGGCGCTGCTGCTCGCGTTCCTGTCGTCCGGGGGGCTCGCGGTCGCGGACCTGGTGCCGAAGGAGCTCACCGAGATGCTGCAGGGCGTGGTCGTGCTCGCGGTGGCCGCGGCCGGCCCGTGGGTGCGCAAGCGCGAGCGCGAGGCCATCCCGACCGAGGCGGAGATCCGGACGCGCCGGGCGCGTGCGGGCAGTGGCGCCGAGGCGAACGCCGGGGGCGACGCGCTCGCAACGTCCGCGCCCGGGACGGCCGCGTCGTCGACGCCGCAGCGCGAGGGGCTCGGTGGTGCTCGCGTTGACCGCGCACGTACCGAACCGCCGGGGACCGAGGGCGCCGCGTCGGCCGACGGCTCTGAGCCCAGCCCGCACCGCCTGAAGGAGCGCTCGTGATCGAGGCGATCTTTTCGCTCGCGTTCGCCGCCCAGGTGCTGCGGATCGCCGTGCCCTACGCGCTGGCCGCGCTCGGCGGCTCGATCACCGAGCGGTCCGGGGTGATCGACCTGGCGCTCGAGGCCAAGCTGCTGTTCGGCGCGTTCGCGGCGGCCGCGGTCGGGCACGCGACCGGCAGCGCGTACGCCGGCGTGCTCGGCGGCGTCGCGGCGGGCATGGCCGTGGCGGCCGCGCAGGTCTGGTTCTCGCTGCGCCTCGGCGCGAACCAGGTGATCGTCGGGGTCGCCCTGAACCTGCTCGCGCTGGGCGGCACGCGATTCCTGCTCCAGCTGCTCTATCACGAGGGCGCGAACTCGCCGCCCACGCCGGCGTTCGGCGACGCGGTGGTGGGCAATCCGATCGTGTGGATCGCGATCGTCGCGGCGCTCGTCGTGCCGGTCGCGGTGCGGCGGACCCGCTGGGGGCTGCGCCTGCGCGCGGCGGGCGATCGGCCCGACGCCCTGGTCGCCGTCGGTGTGTCCCCGGTGCGCGCACGGCTCGCGGCGGCGCTGGTGGGTGGTGCGCTCGCGGGGGCGGGCGGGGCGCAGCTCTCGCTCGCGGTCGGCGGATTCGTCGCCGACATGTCGAGCGGGCGCGGCTACATCGCGCTCGCGATGGTGATCCTCGCCGGGTGGCGCCCCGCGTTCGCCGCGCTCGCGTGCGTCGGCGTGGCGGCGGCCGAGGCGATCAACATCCAGCTCCAGATCGGCGGCGGCG
Organism: Kofleriaceae bacterium; assembly: GCA_051952595.1. Lineage (GTDB taxonomy): Bacteria > Myxococcota_A > Polyangia > Haliangiales > Haliangiaceae > JABFXX01. The sequence goes on along the minus strand of JBQCJR010000687.1, from coordinate 676 downwards.
GCATCCCGCGCGAGCTGGCGCCGCTGCTGCCGTACGTGCTCACGTTCCTGGTGGTCGGCATCGTGGGCACGCGGCGCCAGCCGCCGCGCTCGCTCGGCAAGGTCTGATCGCGCGGCGGCGTGCGAGTCCGGGCGACACCGTCCGGCGCCTCGGTGCCTCGCTGATCGCAGGGACGCGCTCGACCCGCGGACAGGCACCGCGCTTGCTTGAAGACGATCGAGAGAGGTGCCCATGGATCGCCTAGAACCCAGCGCCGCGCCGACGTCCACCGACGACGAACGAGAGCGCGTCATCGAGAACCTGTTCCGCGATATCGAGGACAGCGGGGTCCTGCCCGCGCACGTGCCCGCGTTCGAGGCGGCCGACACGGTGCTGTGCGCGCTCGAGATGAGGCTGCCCCGCAGCGAGGCAGAAGAGGTCGCACGCGATGTGCCGCCGACGCTCCGCACGATCATCATCCGATGCGTGGTTCACGAGACCGACCGACCGGAGATCTCGTTCGACGAGCTCGCGTTCCTGCATCTCGTCGCGAGCGCGCTCCGGATCTCCGTCGAACAGGCGGAGCGGACGACGCGCGCCGTGTTCGTCGCGGTGCAGAAGCTCCTGCCCGAGGACGAGATCGTGGATGTCCGGGACCGGCTTCCGCGCGAGCTGAAGGTGCTCTGGTATCCGCCGA
>JBQCJR010000686.1:0-6648 GCA_051952595.1 Kofleriaceae bacterium | reverse complement strand
GCACGAGCGCGGTTGGCGTGGGCACGAGGAGCGCGAACCGGGGTGGCGTCGCCGACAGGAGCACGAGCGCGGTTGGCGTGGGCACGAGGAGCGCGAGCCGGGGTGGCATCGCCGCGAGGAGCACGAGCGCGGTTGGCGCGGGCGTGGCGAAGGAGGCGAACCCCGCTGGCACGAGCGCGGTTGGCGTGGGCACGAGGAGCGCGAGCCGGGGTGGCATCGCCGCGAGGGCGGTAGGCGCGGGCGCGGCGAGGGAGGCGAGCCCCGCTGGCACGAGCGCGGTTGGCGTGGACACGAGGAGCGCGAGCCGGGGTGGCAGCGCCGCGTGGAGCGTGAGGGCGGTAGGCGCGGGCGTGGCGAAGGAGGCGAGCCCCGCTGGCACGAGCGCGGTTGGCGTGGGCGCGGTGAAGGAGGCGAGCGCGGCTGGCATCGCCGCGAGGAGCGCGAGCCGGGGTGGCATCGCCGCGGGGAGCGCGAGGGTGGTTGGCGCGGGCGCGGCGAGGGAGGCGAGCCCCGCTGGCACGAGCGCGGTTGGCGTGGGCACGAGGAGCGCGAACCGGGGTGGCGTCGCCGACAGGAGCACGAGCGCGGTTGGCGTGGGCACGAGGAGCGCGAGCCGAGCGGTTGGCATCGCCGCGAGGAGCGCGAACGCGGTTGGCGCGGGCATGGCGAAGGAGGCGAACCTCGCTGGCACGAGCGCGGTTGGCGTGGGCCCGAGGAGCGCGAGCCGGGCGGCTGGCATCGCCGAGAGGAGCGCGGAGGCGGTTGGCGTGGGCACGAGGAGCGGGTATTGGGGTGGCGTGGCCGACAGGAGCACGAGCGCGGTTGGCGTGGGCCCGAGGAGCGCGAGCCGGGCGGCTGGCATCGCCGAGAGGAGCGCGAAGGCGGTTGGCGCGGACGCGGCGAAGGAGGCGAGCCCCGCTGGCGCGAGCGCGGTTGGCATGGTCGGGAGGAGCACGAGCTCGGCGGGCGTGGACGCGGTCGACGCCACCCCGAAAAACGCGAACGCGGCGGGTACGAGCGCGAAGGAGCGTTGCACCGGCCCGAGGAGCACGAGCTCGGCTGGCGCGGACGCGGCGGCGAACGTGGTTGGCGCTACGACGAAGAGATCGAGCGGGGCTGGCGCGGGCTGGTACCGAGTCGCGAGCCCGACGAGCTGGTGCGTCGCGAGCGGTGGCGTGGCGGAGGAATGAGGCACCGCCGCGAGCGCGAGCCGGAGGACCACCCCGAGCTCGACGAGACCTGGAGCTACTACGCGGATCGCGAACCGAGCTGGCGCGAGCCGGGCCGGCCGCGAGGAGATCTCTACGGTAGTGCCAGGCGCGGCCCGGCGATGCGGACGGACCGGACGTTTCTCCCCGATCGCGAGCGTGGCGACCACCGCGATCGCGACGAACCGTACCGCCCCCGGATCAGCCGGGCGCGTCAGGACCGCGACGACGAGGGGCGCTTCGCCGGGATGGAGGAGCGCACCTGGGACGAGCACCCCGACGGCGCCACGCGGGCCGCTCACGAGCGGGCGCGCGAGCGCGAGCGCGAGATCGCGCTCCACCACCGGACCGACTGGCGGGGGCGCGAGCACGCTGCGTTCGATCGCGGCTTCGACCAGCGCGGTCTCGATCGCGGCTACTTCGGCCCGGAGGATCGCGAGCGCTGGTTCGACGCCGCGCGCAGTGGCAACCGCGGATGGCGCGCGCTCCGCGACGAGCGCCACGCCCGCGATGAGTGGGCGGAGCGCGATCGCCGCGAGCGCGATCGGCACTGGGAAGATCGCCGCTTCGACGCCGGCCACCGGTTTCGCTGAGCTCCCGGCGCGCGCACCCGCTCGGCGCCTGGTCGCGGACTTGCAACTGCGCCCTCCACATGTGGCTCCTGCTCCAGCGCATGGTGGCCGGTCTCGGACGAACACTTCGACTGCTCCTCGAGCATCCGAGGAACGTGATCCGGCACCGAGCGACCCGCCGAGCGCCTCGCGACGCTGGTCGCGAGCACGATGTTCGATAGCGCGACCAAGCTCTCTGCCGAGCGCATGCCGCGAGGTCGCGGCCCGGTCGTTGCCAAACGGATCGAGCTCGCCGCCCCTTCGGAGGCACCGAGCGCGGAATCAGGTTTCCACCGTTCTCGGAGATCGAGCGCCGGCCAGGGCCCCTGGTTTGAATTCGCCGATATCGGAGCCTGCGCGGGCAGGGCTCGCGAGCAGTTGAATTCGCCGATATCGGAGCCGCGGGCAGGTCTCGCGAGCAATTGAATTCGCCGATATCGGAGCCTGCGCGGGCGGCGCGCGAGCGATTGAATTCGCCGATATCGGAGCCTGCGCGGCGGGCGCCCGAGCCAAATTGAATTCGCCGATATCGGAGCCTGCGCGGCCGGCGCCGGAGCAGGTTGAATTCGCCGATATCGGAGCCTGGCGCGAGCGGGGCGCGAGCGATTGAATTCGCCGATATCGGAGCCTGCGCGGGCGGGCGCCTGAGCAAGATTGAGTTCGCCGATGTCGGACGTGTGCGGGCGGGGCACGAGCGATTGGAGTTCGCCGATGTCGGACGTGCGCGGGGCGCGAGCGATTGAATTCGTCGATGTCGGAGCCGGCTCGGGCGGGCGCGAGCGATTGAATTGGCCGGTGTCGGACCTGCGCGGATGGTCGCCGGAGCAATCCGCCGATCTCGGGAGCGCGCCGGGCGCTTTGAAGCTCGCCCGAGCAGCCGCGGCGATGTGTCAGGGATGTCCTCGGGCAGGAGGCATGGCGCGCTCGGATCCCTGAGGGCCGCGATCGCTCGCCGTCGAGGATGAGCGCGTCGCAGGCGCCACCGTGCCACGGCGAGTCGCCCGCGAGCGGGCGAGCGCGAAGGCGAAACGACGTCGCATCGTCGGCGCCACTCCTACGCATCGCGAGCGCTCGGCGGCGGCGGGCCTCGCCGCGCACCGCGATCCACTCGACGATCGCTGGCAGATCCGTTCGCGCGACGCGCGCCCGGAGCGTGCGCGTACTTCCCCGGCCAGGTGGCGGCTCGCCGCACGATCGGTGGCCGCGGATCGCGAGAGCACGCGCCGCGATCCCCTCCGGATCGCCCCGGTGGTATGGGCGCTGCAAGACACGACCGCGTGAAGGCGCTGGACCTGCTCTCGCGGTACCGCACCGTGCGACAGCGCTCGGTGAGCGTGTGTGCGCCGCTCTCCGTCGAGGATCACGTGGTCCAGTCGATGCCGGACGCGAGCCCGGCGAAGTGGCACCTGGGGCATGCGACCTGGTTCTTCGAGACCTTCGTGCTCGCGCCGCTCGGCATCGCGCCGCTCGATCCGCGCTACAGCTTCGTGTTCAACAGCTACTACGACGCGGTGGGGGTGCGCGCCGAGCGAGCGCGCCGCGGCACCGCGAGCCGGCCGTCGCTCGAGGACGTCTACCTCTATCGCGCCCACGTCGACGACGCGGTGGCGCGCGCGATCACCTCCGGCCAGCTCGACGATGCGGCGCGCGGCGTGCTCGAGATCGGCCTCCACCACGAGCAGCAGCACCAGGAGCTCCTGCTCACCGACCTCAAGCACGCGCTGGGCACCCAGCCGTTCCAGCCGGCGTACCGCACGGATCTGGTGCGCGATCTCGAGACCTCGATCGCGCCGCTCGGCTGGGTGGAGCTCGAAGGCGGCATCGTCGAGATCGGGGCGAGCGATCGCAGCTTCGCGTACGACCACGAGCGCCCGGTCCACCGGGTCGTGCTCGAACCGTACCGGCTCGCCAACCGCCCGCTCTGCAACGCCGAGGTGCTGGCGTTCATCGGCGACGGTGGCTACGACGAGCCGCGGCTGTGGCTGTCCGACGGATTCGCCATGGCGCGGCGCGAGGGCTGGCGCGCGCCGCTGTACTGGGAGCACCGCGACGGCGCGTGGGTGCACTACGAGCTCGCCGGGATCCGCGAGATCGATCCGGCGGAGACCGCCTGCCACCTCTCGTACTACGAGGCCGACGCGATCGCGACGTGGGCCGGCGCGCGGCTGCCCACCGAGGAGGAATGGGAGCACGCGGCGGCGGGCGCACGGCCGCGCGATGGCCACTGGGCCGACGACGATCGGCTGCATCCACGCGCCGCGACCGGCGGCGGGCTCGCCCAGCTGTTCGGCGACGTCTGGGAGTGGACGCGCAGCGCGTACGGCCCGTACCCCGGGTTCCGGCCGCTGGCCGGCGCGCTCGGCGAGTACAACGGCAAGTTCATGTCGGGGCAGATGGTGCTGCGCGGCGGCTCCTGCCTCACCCCGCGCGGCCACGTCCGCGCCAGCTACCGCAACTTCTTCCCGCCCTGGGCGCGCTGGCAGATGACCGGCGCGCGACTCGCAAGCGACGGAGGTGCCCGATGAGCCAGTTCTCGACCGCCCGCCCGTTCGACGTCCCGCGCGATGACGACGTGCTCGCCGGCCTACGCGCGCCGCGCAAGCACCTGCCGTGCCGCCTGCTCTACGACGCGCGCGGCGCCGAGCTGTTCGAGCAGATCACGACGCTCGACGCCTACTACCCCGCGGCGACCGAGCTCGAGCTGCTCGAACAGCACCTGCCGCAGATCGCGTACCAGGTCGGCCCCGAGCCGCGCGTGATCGAGCCCGGCAGCGGCGCCGGAATCAAGACCCGCATGTTGCTGCGCGCGCTCGAGCGACCGTCGAACTTCGTGCTGATCGACGTCGCGCACGAGCAGCTCGAGCACTGCGCGCGATCGCTGCGCGCCGAGTTCCCGGCGACCGAGATCCAGCCGGTCACCGCCGACTACACCCAGCCGTTCGAGCTCCCGGCCCCGCAGCACGAGTGGCGGCGCACCCTGGTGTTCTTCCCCGGCTCGACGATCGGCAACTTCGAGCCATCCGCCGCGCGCCGGTTCCTGGCGATGCTCGCGCAGCTCGCCGGCGAGGATCGGCTGCTGCTGATCGGCGCCGATGGCACGCGCGACGTGGGCGCGCTGCTCCGCGCCTACGACGACGAGCACGGCGTCACGGCCGCGTTCAACAAGAACCTGCTCGCGCACCTCAACCGCACCCGCGACGCGACGTTCGACCTCGACGCGTTCGAGCACCGCGCGCTGTGGAACGGCGATCACTCGCGGGTCGAGATGCACCTGGTCAGCACCTGCCGCCAGCTGGTGCGGGTCGGCGGCGAGGTGATCTCGTTCGCGGCCGGCGAGTCGATCGTGACCGAGCACTGCTACAAGCACACGCCCGAGGCGATGCGCGCGATCCTCGCCGGCGCGCGGTGGCGCCCGCGTCAGGTGTTCACCTCCGCGCGCCGGCCGTACCGGCTGTGGCTGTGCGAGCCGCTCACCTGGCTGCGGTGAGCGAGTAGAGTCGGGCATGGCCAAGCACGATTCGGCCCTCTCCGACGCAGCCGCCGCGTTCGACGCCGAGCTCGCTGGCTACGCCCGGCTCGGCAAGCTGTTCCTCGACACGCCGCTGTCGAGCGTCAAGCACCTCGAGCGCGCGAACCACACCCTCGCCGAGATCGCCGCCGCCGAGGAGCGGCTCCAGGTCGCCGGCCAACGCCTGGTCCAGGCGCTCGCCGCGGCGCGCGATCACCAGGAGCAGCTCGCCAAGCAGGTGGTCGCCCACGTGCCGGTCGTCCAGGAGCGCAACCAGCGGCTCCAGTCCCTGATGTCCGAGCTCGGCTCGGTGGCCGGCGAGGTCGCCGGTCTCAACGAGCTGATCACCTCGCGGAGCGGCAACGGTGACACCGCTCGCCTTCCCACCGCGGCCGACGCGCTCGACGTCTCGGCCACGGTGTTCGCGCTCTCCGAGCGCGCCGAGCAGCTCGCCGGCACCGCCCGCGAGGCCGACTTCGAGGAGCTCGCCAGCCAGGCCCACTCCCTCCACCAGCGCCTGCTGGTCATCGGCAAGAAGCTGCAGAAGGCGGGCGAGGGCGCGTGAATTCAGGATGTTGCGTGGTCTGAAGTCGCGCCGCTTGGTCAGTACTCGTCCTGGAAAATATGAACCGTTAGTTAATCTTTTCCAGGACCGCATCCGAAAAGATCAACCACTGGTTAACCTTATCTGATCTGTTCATTGAAAAGATTAACTAGGGGTTAATCTTTTCACTGCCGCAAACTTGGCCCCGTCGAGGACGCGGATATGGTTGCCCCATGGCGCGTGCTGGAGCTGCCTCTCCATGGCAGGGGCTGTTCCGGACGGCGGTGCGCCAGGAGGGCCTGTTCAGCGCCAGCCAGGCCAAGGACGCCGGGGTGTCGCAGCAGCTACTCGCGAAGTACCTCGCGAGCCGGCGCGTCGAGCGCGTGAAGCGCGCGCTGTACCGGATCGTCGATTTTCCGGCTGGAGACCACGAGGATCTGATCGCGGTCTGGCTGTGGACCCGCAACGAAGGCGTGTTCTCGCACGAGACCGCGCTGTTCCTGCTCGATCTCTCCGATGCGCTGCCTCATCTTGCCCACGTGACGGTGCCGATGTCGTGGAGGTCTCGGCAGATCCGGATCCCACCGGAGGTCGCGGTGCACCACGCCGACATCCCGCCTCGCGAGCGCACCTGGGTCGGCCCGATCCCGGTCACCGCGGTGCGCCGGACGCTGATCGATTGCCTCGACGCGCAGGTCTCGCCGGAGCTGATCGCGCAGGCCTCGCAACATGCTGCGCAGCGCGGCCTGATCGCACCGCAGGAGGTGCTCTCGGCTT
>JBQCJR010000685.1:0-10289 GCA_051952595.1 Kofleriaceae bacterium | reverse complement strand
GCTCATCACGCTGTTGGTGTGCACCCGCGATCCATCGCCCGCGAGCTGGGGCGACCCCACGAGCGCCGCGGCGAGCTCGCGCTCGGTGCGCCGGGTCGCGATCGCCGCGTTCCACAGCCGCGCGCCGTCGAGGTGGGTGGCCATGCCGAGCGCGTGCGCGGCCGCGGTGACCTCGGCGAGCGCCGCCGGCTCCCAGCAGAGGCCGCCGCCCATGTTGTGGGTGTTCTCGACCGCGACGACGCGCGTCGGCGAGACGTACGGATCGTCGCCCTTGTACGCGGCGCGGACCTCCGCGGCGGTGAACGTGTGGCCCGGCATCAGCTGGGTCTGCGCGCCCGCGAGCGCCGCCAGCGCGCCCGACTCGTGGCGCCAGCAGTGCGCGTCGCGCGCGGCGATCACCTCGTCGCCCGGCCGGGTGTGGGCGCGCAGCGCGATCTGGTTCGCCATCGTGCCCGAGGCGGCGAACAGCGCGGCCTCGGTGCCGAGCAGCTCGCACACCCGCTCCTCGAGCGCGCGCACCGTGGGATCCTCGCCGTAGACGTCGTCTCCGACGTCGGCCTGGGCCATCGCCGCGCGCATCGCGGCGGTCGGGCGCGTGACGGTATCGCTGCGCAGATCGACGAGAGCCATGCGCGCAGCCTACCACCGCGCGCTCGTCCGTCACGGCGTGGCGGACGGCGGCGGCGGATCGTCGAGGCTCGGCCCGCGGTCTCGGGGCTTGCCGTCGTCGGCGGGCGGCGGGGAGGGGCCGCGCTCGGGCGAACCGCGCTCGCGCGCCTTCGACGACGGCGGCGGCGCCGGCGAGCCGAGCTCGGCGCGCAGCTTGCGCTCGAGCCGCTGGAGCATCGCGATCTCGAGCCAGCTCGGGCGATCCTCGATCTTCAGGATGAACCGGACCTGGGAGCGGCCATCGACCACCACCGTGGTCACCTCGAGCGAGCCCCGGAACAGCTTGCCGTCATCGCGCAGCTCGAACAGCACGTAGCCCGCGTCGGCGTCCTTCTCCACCAGCTTGAGCCGCTCGTCGACCGCCAGGAACCGCACCGACGGCGACCACGCCTGCTCGCGCGAGTAGGCCAGGGTCTTCTCGGAGCGCGCGAGCGCCGGCGACGCCGCCCCGAGGACGGCCGCGAGGAGCGCGCTAGCGATCTGCCACCGCATCGACCGGAGCATCGACCGGGTCATCGACCAGATCGTCGCTCCGGGCCGCGGCGGGCGCCAGTTTCTGGAGCTCGGGCGCGCTGGTCGCCACCACCGCGTCGTCGCCCTCTGCGGCGGCCCCGGACTGCCGGGCGACCCGGAGGTCCGAGATCGACACCCACGGCGAGGCCAGGCCGGCCGCGCCGGCGGCGACATACCAGGCGACCTGGAGCAGGTGGTTGGTGATCGCGAACGCGAGCGCGTGGGCGTGCAGCGACGAGTGGCTATCCACCACGCCCGGGCCGAGATAGATCGAGAGGCCGAGCAGGGTGAACCACTGGAACTGGCCGACCAGGCCCGGCGAGTTCGGCAGGCTGATGCCCACCGCGACCAGGCCCATCGTCGCGAACCCGCCGATCGCCGAGAGCGGCAGATCGAAGCCGCGCGCCAGCACCCACACGCCGAGCCCGTTCGCGACCCAGTAGACCAGGCTCCACAGCGTGAAGCCGATCAGGTTGCGGCGGTCCTTCAGCACCCCGAACCCGCGGATCATGTCGAGCAGCTTGTGCTCGATCACCGAGGCGATCCGCGGCGCGAACCGCGGCAGCAGGGTCAGCCGGAGGCAGAACCCGACCGTGGCCTCGGGGCGCCACATCGCGAACACCAGGAACACCAGGCACGCCGTGAAGATGCTGATCGCGGCGTACGCCGTGGGCATCATCCAGCCCGGCGCCTCGGGGCCGCGCGCCGCGAAGAACGCGCCGAACACGAACAGCGAGATCAGCAGGCCGTCGACGATCCGCTCGACCGCCACGGTGCCGAGCGCCGCCGAGGCCGAGATGCCGCGCCGGCGGAGCAGCCCCGGGCGCACGAACTCGCCGAGCCGCGCCGGCAGCGCGAGGATCGCCATGAAGCCGACGGACGAGATCGCGAGCAGCGGGCCGGCTGGTACCCGCACGCCGAGCGGGGCGAGCAGGTGGTTCCAGCGCAGCGAGCGGCACACGTGCACGATCAGCTGCAGCACGAAGTAGAACGCGAGGTAGGGCGCGAAGCTCGACCACTCGAGGCGGCCAAACGCCGCGGCGAGCTCGTGGCGCTCGCCGGCGTCGGGCCACACCAGCCAGAGGCACAGTGCGAGCATTCCCAGGGACAGAGCGAGATTGATGACGAGGCGCATGTAGGTGAGCGGTCAGTCGGGCAGATCGCCGGCGAGCAGGGCGCGCGGCGCGTGGTCGAACAGGCGCACGACCGTCGCATGGCCGAGCTTCTTCTCGATCCACTTGAGGCCCTCGGCGGCTTGCTGGAGATCGCCGACCCGATGCGCGTCGGTCGCGACCGCGGTCGCCAGGCCCGACTCGACGAGCTGGCGCGCCGCCTTGGACTCGCGGCGGCCGTGATAGCCGGCGAGCGCGGGTAGATCGATGAGGAACGCGCACGACCGGCGCAGCGCGCGCGCGAGCTCGAGATCGTCCCACAGCGCGTGATAGCGCTCGGGGTGGGCGAGCACCGGGACCTTGCCCTCGCGGCGGAACTTGAACAGGCGATCGAGCATGCCGGGCGGCATCAGCGGCGGTGGGATCTCGATGAGGAACGCCGGGGTGCCGGCGTAGTGGGGGAAGCTGCCGTCGACGGCGCGGCGGTAGAATACATCGTCCCACATGTTCTCGGCGGCGAGCCGGAGCGACGGGTGATGCGCGCCACGCAGCCGCTGCAGCTCGGCGAACGCCAGCTCGACCTGATCCCACGCCGGCAGGTACTGGCCCGACTTCTGGTGCGGCGTCGCGACCTGCTCGGTCACGCCGAGCGTGGCCAGCCCGTCGAGCATGGCGATCGAGGTGGATGGATCCGAGGCGCCGTCGTCAAGACCGAACAGCACGTGGCTGTGGAGATCGACGTAGCCCATCGGGATGGCGGGGTGTATCGCACGTGCGCGGACCACACAACATCGCGTTGCTGCGCCGGATCTTGCGTGATAGAGATCATGGGGCCCGGCTTCGTCCGCCGGGGTACTGAGGACGTTCCATGGCCCAGCCCGAGAAGCGCGAAAATTCGGTGTTGTTTTCGCTCCGCGAGCTCCGACAGATCGAGGAGAACCGCGTCCAGGAAGAAGAGCAGGCAGTGCGCAGCGCCGAGGAGGCGCGCGTTGCCGCCCGCGAGGCCGCCGAACGTGCGCGCCAGGAGGCGGAGGACGCAAAGGCTCGCGCCGAGCGCGAAGAGCTGCTCCGGATCGAGCAGGCGCGCGAGAACGCCGAGCGCGAAGCGCGAATGCGCGTCGAGTCGGCAGAGGCCACCGAGCGCGCGCGCCAGCAGGCGGCGCTCGAGCAGCAGCGCCTCCAGCAGGAGATGGAGCTGCGCCGCGCCGAGGTCGCCAAGAAGCGCCCGACGTGGATGCTCGCGGTGACCGGCATCGCGCTGGTCGCGGCCGTCGTGCTGGTGTTCTTCGCGATCAAGGCGATGAACAAGTCCGACGAGGACCAGGAGGCCAAGCGCAAGGCCGAGGCGATCGCCGAACAGGCGCGCAAGGACGCCAAGGACGCCCAGGAGCAGGTCGAGAAGCTCCAGCGCGACCTCGGCGATCTGGACAAGCGCGTTGGCACCGCGGTCGACAACGTGGTCGCGGCGCAGAACGACGCCGACCGCGCCTCGGCGAAGTCCAAGCTCGAGCAGCTCCGCCGCGAGAAGGCCGAGATGGAGGCCCGGATCGCGCAGGCCAAGGCGGCCGCGGCGCGCGCCGAGCGACTCAAGGGCGTGAAGATCCGCCAGGAGTGCCTCGACAACCCGCTCGCGAAGGGCTGCTCGTAGCCCACCTCGCTCGCCGAGATCGAGAACAGGCGCCCCACCCGGGCGCCTGTCGCGTTTTCGGGCTCGGTTCGGGTTTTCGGGCGCGCGCTGCAATCGAGCGTGGTGGGGGGTGTCTGGTCGCCATGCAGTCAGCGACCCGCGAGACCTCCATCCTGACGTCGCTCTCCGAGCTGAGGGCCATTGAGCACCAGCGGGTCGCCGACGAGCGCGCCGCGCAGATCGCCGCCGAGGTGGCCCGCCAGGCGGAGATCGCGGCCGCCGAGCGCCTCGCGCGGGAGCGCGTGGAGGCCGCGGCGCGCGCCGAGCACGAGGCCGCGATCGCACGCGAGCATGCGCGGCAGGCCGCCGAGCGCGAGGAGCGGCTGCGGATCGATGCGGCCGCGGCGGCCGAGCTCGCACGTGGGCAGGTCGCGCTCGCCGAGTTTCGAACCGCGCAGGAGCTCGCGTTGCGTCGCGAGGAGGTGGCGCGCAAGCGGCCGACCTGGATGGTCGCGGTGACCGCGTTGGCGGTGGCCGGGGCGGGCGTGTTGCTGTGGTTCGCGCTCGGCCACATGCGCGCGTCGCACCAGGCGCTGGACCAGGCGCGCGCCGCCGAGCGCGAGCGCGTCGCCGCGCGGCAGGCCGCGATCGCGGCGTCCGAGAACCTCGACCGTCTGCAGGGCGAGCTCGACCAGTTCGATCGCCAGCTCGCGCAGTCCACGCAGGCGCTGCTCGACGCGCAGACCGCGGCAGACCGCCGAGCCGCGGCGGACCGAGTGCACCGACTGAATCAAGAACAAGCCCGCATTCGCGCCGACGTGGAGAGGGCGCGGCGCGAGAAGGAGCTGCGCGAGCGCAGGGAGGGCGTGAAGGTGAACGAGGCGTGCCTCAAGAACTCGCTGTGTTGATCGCGGAGCGTTCGGGGACGTATCGCGCTGCGAGGGGGCGCAGTACCATGGGCGTCGATGACTCCCCTGGAATCGCTGCGCGCCGCAGCGACGATCGCGCTGGTCGCCGCGGCGTCGTGGCTCGGCGGATGTAGCTGCAACAACAACAACGGCGGCGGGCCCGACGGGGCGCACCACTGCTCGCCCGCGTGTGAGGACGGGACGGTGTGCCGCTACGACACCTGCGTTCCGCCGCCCACCTCGTGCACGGCGAACCGCGACTGCCCGGGGGACTCGTACTGCGATACCTCGGCAGGGGAGTGTCTGCCGTGGGGCGTTGGCCCCGGCGGCGTCAGCGACCCCGAATGCAAGCGCGATCCGGTGCCGGGCGTGTTCTTCCCCGGTGCGCAGTGCGAGTGGCTCGCGCCGTCCGTCGGCGATCCGTACCCGAACCACATCAACGTGCTCGCGACGCCGATGGTCGCCTCGTTCTACCGCCAGGGCGAGTTCTCGACGCCGTCGATCGTCTTCACGTCCTACAACTACACCGATGGTGGCACCGAGTCGTGCGTCGGCTCGAACCCCGCCAACTACTTCGGGGTGATCCGGATCATCGACGGGCTCACCTGCACCCAGCAGGCGACGCTCGCCGCGCCGAACGTGATCGCTTCGGCCTCGGTGGCGATCGGAGACATCGGCGGCGACTCCACGCCGGAGATCATCGCGGCGCGCATGGACGGCGGGCTGGTCGCGTGGACGCTCCAGCCCGGCGGCTGGCAGGTGATGTGGCAGACCGCGTCGCAGCTCGCCGACAACCTGTGCAACTGGTCGGGCCCGTCGATCCACGATCTCGACGACGACGGCGTCCCGGAGATCATCTTCTACGGCGCGGTGTACGACGCCGCGGGCAACACGATCGACGAGTCGATCGCTGGCGTGGTCGACTCGATCGGCACCGGCTACATCCCGGTGATCGCCGACGTCGACGGCAACGGCACCCCCGAGCTGATCGCCGGCACGCAGATCTACACGTGGGACAAGGTGGGCCGGCGGTGGATGCCATTCCAGGCGCTGCCCGGCGGGAATGGCCACACCGCGGTCGCCGACTTCGGCACGTTCCCGCCCAACGGCCAGGACATCCGCGACACGCTCGACGGGATCGCCGAGATCGTCGTGGTCTACAACGGGGTGGCCAAGGTGTTCACGACCCAGGGCCGCGAGATCTTCAGCGCGAACCTGGTCGCGCTCGGCGGCGGCCCGATCGGCAAGGGTGGCCCGCCCACGATCGCCGACTTCGACGGCGACGGCCGGGTCGAGTTCGCGTCCGCGGGTGCGAGCGCGTACCACGTGTTCGACCTCGACTGCCGCGGCACGCCGGATGCGGCGAGCTGCCCGTCGCTGCGCACCGATGGCATCTCGTGGGTCCAGCAGTCGCAGGACTTCTCGTCGAACACCACCGGCTCTTCGGTGTTCGACTTCGACGGGGACGGCCGCGCCGAGGTGGTCTACGGCGACGAGTGCTTCACCCGCGTCTACGACGGGATCACCGGCCAGGTGTTCTACTCGCGCTACCGCACGTCGTGCACCTGGTACGAGAACCCGCTCGTGGTCGACGTGGACGCGGACTACAACGCCGAGATCGTCAGCACGTCGAACGCGAACTGCGCCACGGTGTGCCCGCTGATCGATCCGATCTTCGATGGGGTGCAGTGCCTCGACGACTCCGATTGCTCGTCGGGGTCGCGGTGTGGCCGCGAACAGGTGAGCGATCCGCTCGGCCGCTGCCGGTGCGACGCGGATCCCGATTGCGGCGGCGACGGCTTCGTGTGCCTCGATCCGATCGCCGGGCCGTCGGCCGCGGGCAAGGTCTGCCGCGCCTCGCACCCGGCCTCGGCGGTCGCGGCGGGCGTGCGCGTGCTCGCGGATGGGATCGACCGCTGGGTCAACACCCGCACGATCTGGAACCAGCACGCCTACAGCGTCACCAACGTCGACGAGAGTGGCCACGTGCCGCGGACCAGCCAGTGGGCGCAGAACTGGCGCCAGCCGGGGCTCAACAACTTCCGCCAGAACTCGCCCGGCGATGGCGCGGTCCCCGGCGCGATTCCGGACCTCACGGTGCGGCAGGCGAAGGTGCAGTGCGATGCCTCCGGCCCGACCGTCACCGCCGAGATCTGCAACCGCGGCACCGAGCCGGTGGCCCAGGGCCTGCCGGTGACGGTCTACGCGGAGGGCCCGCCGGCGGAGGTGCGCTGCATCGCGAAGACCTCGGCCCGCGTGTTTCCGGGGACGTGCACCACGGTCAGCTGCACGTGGGCGGGCGCCAACGGCGCCGGTCACGTCTCGGTGGACGATCGCGGCGACGGCACCGGCATCGGCCTCGAGTGCCGAGAGGACAACAACCAGCTCGCGATCGACGTGAGCTGCCCGTAGTCCCGGGCGATTCCTCGCCTGCGGCTCGGATGCCCGGCCGGCTTCACCCGGCCGCATCCGCTGGCCACCGCATCGCGGTGGAGATACGTGCCGCGCCGCCACCGGCGGCTGCCGGCGCGGCGCGGGAGCCTCGCTATCGCGGGCTGAGCCCGGTCTCCCGGGCGGTTCGGCTCACCAGCCGCAGACGGACGCGGCGGCCTGCTTGAGCGCGTCCGCGCCGGTCTTGCAGCCGGTCGCGAGCGCCGCCTTGCCCTCGGCCGGAACGCCGGCCCACGCGCCCGACGCCTGGTCGAACGCCTGCTTGAGCGCGTCGCGCGACGCCTGGGGCAGCTTGTCGCAGCTCGCGAGCTTCTCGATCATCGACTTGTACTCGTTGCACTCGGCGGGCAGGTCGCCAGCCGCGGCGGCGGCGGGCTCATCGGCCTTCGGCTCGTCGGCCTTGGCGGGCTCGGCCTTCGGCTCGTCGGCCTTCGGCTCGTCGGCCTTGGCGGGCTCGGTCGGCTTCGCCGCGGTGTCGTCCTTCTTGGCCTCGTCCTTCTTCTTGCAACCGGCGAGGCCGATCGTGGTGGACAGGGCGAGGATGGCGAACAGCGTGCTGATCTTCTTCATAGGTGCTGCCGACACTACGGAACGCCCCTGCGGTTCGCCAATCATTTCGTGTATTTTGAATGTGTTCGAAGGGCGGAGATCGTCACCTATCGGCGACGATCTCGATGTTGACCGCTATTCAATAACCGGCGATCGTCGGAGCCATGATGCTCGAGCTCGGCCTCGCCTCTGCGCTCTCGCTCACCGCGCTGCTCGCCGTCACGTCCGGCTGCGACGCGGTGGATCGGGCGTACGACTGCAACCAGATCTGCAACAAGTACAAGGACTGCGCGGATCCGAACTACGACGCCGGTGCGTGCGCCTCGCGCTGCCGCGACCGCGCCGCCGACAGCGAGGCGTACGAGGACCGCGCCGACGACTGCCAGGCGTGCATCGACGACCGGTCGTGCGCCGGCGCGGCGTTCGGCTGCGCCCTCGAGTGCGTCGGCATCGTGCCGTGAGCGCCACGCGTCAGGTCGGGCTGGGCGCCGGCTCGATCCGCACGGGGCGGGGCTGGCCGGGGGCTTCGCTCGGCGCCTCGGTCGGCTCGACGCGACCGGCGGCCGAGACCGGCGGTGGCGCGAACACGTAGCGCCAGACCACGGCCGCGATCGCGCCGCCGGCCAGCGGCCCGACGAAGAACATCCACACCTGGCGCATCGCATCGCCGCCGAGCACCACGGCGGGGCCGAAGCTGCGCGCCGGGTTGACCGAGGTGCCGGTGAGCGCGATGCCGATCAGGTGGACCACGACGAGCGTCGAGCCGATCGCGAGCCCGGCGAACCCGGCCGACGCGACGCGGCTGGTCGCCGAGAGCACCACCAGCACGAACAGGAACGTCAGGATCAGCTCCGCGAGGAACGCGGTGCCGATGCCGAGCCCGATGATCGAGTGGACGCCGTAGCCGGTCGCGCCCATGCCGATGTTCGCGCGGCTGTAGAACTCGGAGCCGCTGAACACCGCCCACAGCAGCAGCGCGCCGATGACGCCGCCGACCAGCTGCGCGATCCAGTAGCCGACGGCCTCCTTGATCGACATCCGACGCGCGACGACGAACCCGAGGGTGACCGCCGGGTTGACGTGGCAGCCCGAGATCGGGCCGATCGTGTACACCAGCCCGAGCAGCACGAGCCCGAACGCGAGCGCCGTCGCGACGACGCCGGCGGCGGGGCTGGTCCCGAACAGCTGGAACCCGAACGACAGCGTCGCGGTCCCGACGGCGAAGAACACCAGCAACGCCGTTCCGATGCATTCGGCAACGACCTTCCTGACCTCCATCCGATCGATCTTCCTGACCTCCATCCGACTCCTCCGAATTTGATCAATACCTGCACCTTACTCACGTCGATCCGGGCGGCGAACGAGCGCCGAGGACACACGGGCGCCGGCGTGCGAGGTTTATGTGTATTGTTGAGCGACGACACGCGTGTCGACACGCGCGGCCGGCGCGCGCACGCAACCTCGCGCAACGCCGCGCCCGTGCGCTGGCCGTCTGCTTGCAGCCCGCGGCTCGCAAGCTGACAGGAGTCAATTCGATGAAGAACTATCTGGTGATCTCGTTCGTGCTCGGGCTCGCGCTGCTCGGTGGCTGCAAGAAGGGAGGCTCGGGTGGGCCGACCGGCGTGGAGGCGTGCGACAGCTTCCTCGTCAAGGCGACGGCGTGTGCCGAGAAGGTCGGCGGGCCCGAGGGCGAGTCGATGAAGCGCATGCTGGGCATGCAGAAGGACATGTGGATCCAGAAGTCCAAGGACGGCGCGCAGAAGGAGCTGCTGCCGGACTTCTGCAAGATGGCGCTCGACTCGGCGAAGGAGAAGCAGCCGACCTGCGCGTGGTGAGGCGCGCGCGCGCGACCTATTCGATCACGACGTGGAACGGCGGCTTGAACGTGACGGTCGGGGCGGGCAACGACGCGGGCAGCGTCGCGGGGATGGCGAGGCTCCAGCTCGTGGCGGGCGCTGGCAGCTCCTGGCACCAGGTGGAGGTGTGGTCCGAGCCGTCGAGGAAGATCCGGGACCGCAGCGTCGGGGTCAGGGCAGGTCCGAGCGCGCCGAGCGTCACGTACGTGTTGTTGACCGAGAGCACCGAGGAGACATCGAGGTGGATGGGGTACCCGATGTAGGCCGTGCCGGTGCAGTCGGTCGTGGTGAAGGCGGCGCCGTTCCTGGAATCGAAGTAGCCGGCGGGGCGCGGGTTCAGCGGGTAGTAGTCGCCGACCGACCAGGTCCGGCCGGCGGCGTCCTCGTAGCGGAGCCCGGCGCCGGCCATCCATGGCCCGATCCGCTGGTTGTTGGCGTCGAAGTAGATCTCGCGCCCGCCCGCGGGGCCTGCGGGACCGGCGGGGCCCGCGACGCCGGCGGGGCCTGCGGGGCCGGCCGGGCCGGCGGGGCCCTGCGCGCCGGTGGCGCCGGCGGAACCGGTCGCGCCCACCGGACCGATCGGGCCCATCACGCCGATCGGACC
>JBQCJR010000684.1:0-8368 GCA_051952595.1 Kofleriaceae bacterium | reverse complement strand
CGTCCGCGCCGAGGCGCTGGTCCGCGCGCACGATCGCAGCCTCGCGATCGCGCGCGAGGCCCGCCGGATCGCCGATCTCGATCTCGACGCCGCGATCGCCGCCGCCGCGACCGATCTCGCGCAGCTCGCCACCGCCGGTGCGCCCGCCGCCGGCCGCTGCGCGCTCGTGCTCTCGACCGACGCCCTGCTCCACGGCGACGCGCTCGGCGCGTGGGCGGCGTTCGCCGCGCAGGCCGACGCCGCGCTCGAGCGCCAGGGCCTCACCCGCTACCGGCTCGGCGCGCCCGTCGTGCCCGGCGCCGACCGGATCGACGAGCCGCTGAGCCTGTCGAGCGACGGCGCGATCGACTTCGCCCCACGCTCCGCGCCGGTCGGCGACGACGGCGACCCCGTCCGCCGGTTCCCGCTCGTCGAGCGCGGCATCGCGCGCGGGCTCGGCCTCACCGCCCACGAGGCCGCGCGGCGCCAGCGCGATCCCAACGGCGGCGTGCGCAACCTCGTGGTGTCGCCCGGGACCTGGGACCAGCAGCTGCCCGCCGGCCGCACGATCGAGGTCCGCCGGCTGCGCGCGCTCGCGATCGATCGCTACACCGGCGACGCCAGCCTCGAGCTCGCCCTCGCGATCGATCACGACCGCGACCGCGACCGCGGCGCGCGCCGCGCGTTCACCGGCGGGACGATCCGGCTCGATCTGATCGCCGCCCTCGCGCGGGCCCGGCGCAGCGCGGCGACGGTGCGGCGCGGCGCCTACATCGGCCCCGCCGCCGTGCTGATCGACGACGCCGAGCTGATCGGCTGACCCAGATCCGCTACCGTGCGCGCGATGGCCACCCCGGCGCTCGGATCGGCGCTCGAGCTCGCCGCGCAGCTGCGCCGCCGCGCGCTATCGTCCGTCGAGCTCACCCGCCACTGCCTCGATCAGATCCAGCGCGCCAACGCCGAGGTGAACGCGTTCGTGTCGATCGACGAGCGCGGCGCGCTCGCCCAGGCCCGCCGCGCCGATGCCCTGCTCGCGCGCGGCGATCGCCGGCCGTTCCTCGGCATCCCGACCGGGATCAAGGACCACGAGCACCTACGCGGCCACTTCACCCGGCTCGGCTCGCGCGCGTTCCGCTGGCTGTACGCGCCCGTCGACGGGTTCACCGCGCGGGCGTGCCGGCGCGCCGGGTTCGTGCTGCTCGGCAAGCTCGCGTGCTCCGAGCTGACGATCCTGCCGTTCATCGCGGCGCCGCCCACCCGCAACCCGCTCGTGCCCGATCGCTACGCCGGCGGCTCGAGCGGTGGCTCGGCCGCCGCGGTCGCCGCCGGCATGCTCCCGATCGCCCCCGGATCGGACGGCGGTGGATCGATCCGGATCCCCGCGTCGTTCTGCGGCCTCGTCGGCATGAAGCCCAGCCGCGGCGTGCTCCCCAACCCGTACGCCGGGATCGATCGCGTCGGCATCTCGATGCTCGGGCCACTCGCCCGCACCGCACATGACGCCGCCGCGCTGATCGACGTGCTCGGCGATACTCACCGGTTCGCCAACGCGTGCGACCAGCGCGTCCCGCCGCTGCGCGTCCGCGTGCTCGCGCGATCGCACCTCGTCGAGGTGGATCCCGAGGTGGCGGCCGCGACCCGCGCCGTCGCCGACCAACTCGCCTCGCTCGGCCACCACGTCGACGAGGCTCCGCTGCTCGGCGGCGAGATCGAGGACTTCGTGCCGATCTTGGCCCGAATGATCGCGCGGGTGCCCCTGGTGCTCGGGATCGCCGGCCGGCTCGAGCCCACGACCCGCTGGCTGCACGCCCGCGGCCGCGCCGTCAGCCGCGCCGCCTCCGCCGAGGCCGGTGCGCGGCTCGCCCAGCTCGTGCTCGACTGGTTCGGAGAGACCGATCTCGTCGTGACCCCGACCGTCGGCGAGCTGCCGCCCGCCATCGGCGCGTTCGCCGGCCTCGACGGCGAGCAGACGTTCCGCGCCGCCGCCCGCCTCGGCGTGTTCACCGCGCCGTTCAACGTGTCCGGCCAGCCCGCGATCTCGATCCCCGTCGCCCGGTCGCGCACCGGCGTGCCGATCGGCGTCCAGCTGGTCGGCCGGATCGGGGGAGATCGCAGCTTGCTCGCGCTCGCAGCCACCTTGCTCGGCCAAACCGGATTATCGTGACGCGATGTCGCTCGGTTGCTCGCTGCTGACCCGTTCGATCCTCACCGTCGCCGCCGCCGCCGCGCTCGTCGCCACCGCCTGTGTAGACAAGGGCGACATGGGCGACATGGGAGCGCGCGGCGAGCCCGGCGAGCCCGGACCGATCGGACCTCCCGGCCCCATCGGCCCCGCCGGCCCCGCCGGCACCACCGGCCAGCGCGTGCAGGAGGCCCTCGGCACCGGCCAGCTCGTGCTGACGTCCGCGATGACCAACTTCACCCAGCTGCCCGGCCTGTCGCTGTCGGTCGACGTCGCTGCCGGCGCCGTCGTCGTCGTGGACACCGAGGGCGGCCTGCAGTGCACCGCGACCGGCGACGCGTTCGCCGCCGCCGACATCGAGATCTACGTCGACAACCAGCCCTCCGGCGCCAAGCGCCGGGTCGTCGCCGCCAACACCGCCGCCGTCGCCCAGATGATCTCGAACTGGTCGTTCAGCCGCACCATCGCGCTCGCCCCCGGCTCCCACACGATCGATGTGCGGGCCGCCTACGTCGCGCCCGGCGCCGTGACCGCGAACATCGGCAGCGCTAGCTCGCCCCAGCTCCAGGCCGTTCTGCGCGTGACGTCGCTCAAGCAGTGACGCTCGTGCTATACGTCCCGCGCACGCGATCGTGGTGGAATTGGTAGACACGCAGGATTTAGGTTCCTGTGCTTAACCGCGTGGGGGTTCGAGTCCCCCCGATCGCACCCTCTAAGTAGCTACAACTGCTACCGATCTAGTCCTACGTGCCTCCGTTTTTGGCACGGTTTTGCCACGCGCTCCCAGCATCGCGAGGACCCGAGCGTCCGGATCCTCGATGCCCCGCGCCGCCCGACGGATCACCTTCGGCAACTCGCGACGGTGTGCCTCCGCGACGTGCACGTACAGCATCGTTTCGTCGATGCGCTTGTGCCCAAGCCACGTTTGCAGCCGCCACGGGTTCACGCCGAACAGCGCGGCGTGGGTTCCAAACGAGTGCCGCAGCACGTGGAAGTACCGTACAGGTAGCCCCGCGCGCCGGCAGATCCGGCGTATCGCGGTGTCGGCATCGCTATCGGTGATCGCAGAGCCATCGGGGTTCCGCACCACGAGGCCCTCACGGATGGTGTCCAGCCGCTTGAGCGCTTGGTAGAGCGTATCCGTCATCGGCACGGTTCGACGAGTGCGCCCCTTGGGCGTGGTGGTCACGCCGTTGCGCGTTTGGAGGTTTGTCGTGACGGTTCTCGCGATCATGTCCACGTCTTCCCGCCAACGCATCGCTTTGATCTCACCGATGCGATTGCCACCTTCTCCGGCCAAGCACGTTGCGACGTACCAGTATGGCCCTTCCAGCTCCGCCGACGCGAGAATCCGCGCGTACTCCTCAAAGTCCCACGCCACGATCTCCGGTCGCTCCACCTTGAACAAGCCGATCTTAGGAGCCTTAGCAATCAATTCGCAGTCGACGGCATACTTGAGGGGCTTCGACAGCACCGCAAGGATGTTGTTGATGCGCTTCTCTCGCACACTGCCACTCTCGACGAGGCTCGCGCGAAACTGCGCAACCTCCGAGACCGTGATCTCGTCAAGCGGCATATCGCCGAACCTCGGCTTCAAGTGAAGCCGATAGATCGTCTCCTTCGACCTGACCTCGGTTGGCTTGTTCTTCCGACCAACGACCCACTCGCGCCAGAACCTCCCATTGAACCACTCGTGGAAAGTCATCACTCCTTTCTTCATCGGCGCACGCTCGGGATACAAGATGCGCTCGATGTGCCGACGCATCTCCTCCTGCGCGGCAACTTTCGTGTTGATGTGTCTTGGAGCAGAGCCGCTAATTCTCTCGCGCGTCCCGTCCGGCTTCTGGACAACTTCGCGATACCGCCAGCGACCATCGCTCCCACGTCGAATCGGCATGACTAACCTTTCCGAGTCGACGCGGCCTTGCATTGCGCATCCAACCATGACACGATTTTGGCCCTACGAAACAGGATTCGCTTGCCGAGGCGCTGATGAGGGATCACACCGCGGCCCGCGTAGTCGTACACCGTGTTTCGATCCACGCCGAGGAACTCGGCGACCTCATCGGCCGTCATGACTTCGCGATCTGGCGCCGCAGGTCTCGACGGCAGCGAGACATGAGGCAGTGCAGTCCCACCGTGGCGGCCCATCAGATAGGCGATGCCGTTGCGGAGCGCACCAAGTGCGATCGCGGCGAGCAGCTCGCGATCCATTTTGCCGTCAATAACAATCTCATTCGGCAACTCGGATAGCCCCATTTGACGCTGGACACGTTCGAGCGCATGCCCGCCACGCTGCGGGTCGCGCGGCTCGCTCTGCGCGGTCGCCTCGTCACCATTGAGGTCCATTGGCCGACTCTTGCCCGCGCGCATCTACTGAGCCTCCGGTGACTTGTCCGCGCTCGTCGAAGTCTCCACCCTCCGTGAGCTGGGCGACGTTGGCGAGACCGTCGGGGCAGCAATCTGCGCCCGGAGGAACGCTGCGAGCTGCTCGGTCGACATCGGTGCGACGTGCGAGATCAGCGTCGGCAAGTCATCCTTGGGGAACGCCTTGAGGAGCTGGAACGCAAGCCGCCGCTCGTCTGGGCTCAGCATCGCTTGCACTGCGATCACCTTCGCCATCAGCTCGGGGGGCAGCGCAGCGAGCGGCTGGGAGCCTGAAGGCTGCGGAGGTGATGCCGGTGATGCGGTCGCCCCAGGCGATGCCGCTGCATCCTGTGCTTTCGCGTGGCCACGGCGCCAATCGAACAGATCGGCGAGCTCGAACCGCGGCCCGACCTTCGTTCCGTCTGCCGACTTCGCCGCGGTGAAAGCCTCGACAGCTTGCGGCACGAGCGCTGCGATCGCCGGCGCGATCGCCAGCCCGAGAGCCTCCATCCAGTCCGGCCGAGGCGGGTGCGCGCCGCCTTCCTCCTCGTTGCCCTCCTCCTCGTCGCCCTCGTCCTCCTGGTCGTCGCCGCCCCTCGTCGTAGGCGCGGCCAGTGCCAGCGGTTCCACATGGGGTGGTGCTGCGTTCCGATAGAACCCACGCGAAGCGGCGATCGACTTGATCCAATCGGACTGCGATTCGGCGAGGACCTGCACGCCCTGCCGCAGCGTCTCGGCCATGCGCAGCCCCATCTCCAGCGTGCGCTGTGTGTGCACGAAAGCCATCTGCGTCGCGCGCACGTTCGCTTCCAGAACCAAGCGGAGATCACTGCCCGTCGGAGGCAACACTGCCGGGATGAGCTCGTCTCCTGGTAGCGGCGTGGGCTCGTAGCTCTCGGGCGCCGCGTTCCTTGGCCCCGAGAGCGTGATCGGGACGGTCACCTCGAGCGGATGTCCATCCTTGTCGACGAGATCAAGCCGGTACGTGCCGGGTGGCAGAATGTCCTCGACGTCGGCGAGCGTGTAGTCGAGCGGGAACAGCATCGGCAGCTTCTTGTCCCCCACGACGAGTTTGGGACGCCCTCCGGTGTGACGTCGGACCCGCCACCCAGCAGCGCCATCGGGCAACGCCAGCGCACGGCCCTCCTGGTCAATCGCGAGCGGTACGTGATCAATGGTCGGCATACATCTCCTGACTGTCTCGATGGTTGGTTCGGTGCAGCCCTGCACGCGGCTCACGTAAGGGTTTCGGTCGGCTTCTCGATGGGACATGCGGGCTTTCCAAAGCCGGATGGGC
The DNA here is from genome assembly GCA_051952595.1 of Kofleriaceae bacterium. Classification (GTDB taxonomy): domain Bacteria; phylum Myxococcota_A; class Polyangia; order Haliangiales; family Haliangiaceae; genus JABFXX01. Next base: position 2,543 of record JBQCJR010000684.1, on the reverse strand, counting down.
ACGACTCCGACCCGGCTGATGTCGCGGACTTCGCCCGGTAGGTCGCGCGAAAGCCTTTGCTCTAGACAACTGAAACGGGACGCGAAAGCCCTCGCGAAAGGTTCGCCAAAGCCTTGGAGCCGGCCTGCGCTGGGCTAATGCAACGCGTTCGCTGTACGCAGACCTGCACCCGGAGATACACACCGCGCACGAGTTCGTCTGCAACACGTGACTGTCATCGGCCCCGGCCGCCTCCGGTTGCTAAGAAAGGCGCGCGATCGTCGATGTCCCCGACTCGGCTTGGAAACGCGACGGCTCCAGCGCTCGTGGGAGGGCAACGGCCGTGCCTCCACGTCCTGCTCCAGCTAGCGGCCGGGGCACCAGACGGGACCACCAGACGGGACCAATCCGCGGAGGCGCCCCTCCTCGAAGCTTGGTGCAGCGTCGACCACCCGCGATGGTCGAAACTGCACCTCGCGGGTCCTTTTCATCGCGCCAAGGCTGCGCGATGATTGATGACGTTGCGCCGGAGGCCGCGGCGGGATGATCCGATGATCGAGGTGGGCTTACAGATCGGACCGTATCGACTCGAACGAATGCTCGGTCAGGGCGGGATGGGAAGCGTATGGCTCGCTCGCCACGCCAAACTCGGCCACACGCGAGCGTTCAAGTTCTTGAACCCAGCGCTCACTGGCGACCCGGCGCTCGTGAAGCGATTCGAGAACGAAGCGATGGCCACGGCGCGACTCAAGCACCCCGGGCTCGTCGCCGTCCACCACCTCGAGCAGCTTCCCTCCGGCGAGTGGTTCATGGAGCTGGACTACCTCGAGGGGAAGTCCCTTGATGGCTGGCTCAAGGCGCGAACCGGGCCGATCCCGTTGCGGACCATCGTCGAGTTCATCTCTCAGGTCTGCGACTGTCTCGCCCACGTCCACCGCCTCGGCGCGGTGCACCGCGATCTCAAGCCCGAAAACCTGTTCGTGGTGCTCGACGAGCGTGGGCGCGAACAGATCAAGGTGCTCGATCTCGGAATCGCGCAGCTCAACGACGATATCGTCGTCGGTGGCGCAACCCAGGGCGGGGCGGTGATCGGCACCATGGTCTACATGGCGCCCGAACAGCTTCGCGGCAAGAAGGTTACGCCACACGCCGATATCTATGCGCTCGGCGTTATCGTGTATCGGATGGTGTCCGGCGGCTGGTACCCGTACCAGTACCAGCACGAGACGCATGAACTCTATACGAGCCTGCACCTCACCGATATGGCGATTCGGCACCACACGACGATGCCGCTCGACCTTCGCATGCGCGCTCCACAGTTCCCGCCGGCATTCGCCGCCGTGATCATGCGCGCGATCGATCCCGCCCCCGATCGGAGGCAGCAGATCGTCACCGAGCTTGCCCGCGAGCTACAAGACGCGCTCGCCGCGGTCGAAGGCGCAAGCGGGAGCCGCGCAGCATCACGCGCCGACCGCTATCAGGTCGTGAAGCAGCTTGGCGAGGGAGGGATGGCGGTGGTGTTCCTCGCGAAGATGCGCGGCGAGCACGGGTTCGAGCGCATGGTCGCGCTCAAGCGCGTGTTGCCCGAGCTGGCGAAGAAACCCGAGTTCGCGAAGATGTTCATCGCCGAGGCGCAAGTCGCGTCGCGGCTCAACCACTCGAACGTCGTCTCGGTGCTCGACTTCTCCTCGGACTCCGAGGGGGATCTATTCCTCGTGATGGAGTACATCCACGGCGCGGATCTCGCGACGCTGAGCGAGTCAGGGCCGATTCCGATACCGCTCGCCATCTACATCGCCGCGGAGATGCTGCGCGCGCTCGCTTACGTGCACCAGGTATCCGATCCGGATCCGAGCAGCCGCGGGCGCGGGCTCGTGCACCGCGATATCTCGCCTCACAACGTCATGCTCGGCTACGACGGCACGCTCAAGCTGATGGACTTCGGGCTCGCGCGCGCGATGACTGCGAGCGGTCGCGCGATCACCGAGACCGTGCGCGGCAAGGTCGCGTACATGGCGCCCGAACAGTCTCGCGGCGAGCGGCCCGATGGGCGTGTCGACCTGTGGGCCGTGGGCGTGATCCTCTGGGAGATGCTTGCGGGCGAGCCGCTGTTCGTCGGCACCACGAGCGAGTGCCTCGGCCAGCTCCAGTTCAAGGACATCCCACCACCCAGCTACAACGGTCGGCAGGTGCCCGCCGATGTGTCGGCCGTCGTCTCCAAGCTGCTCGTTCGAGCGCCCGAAGCCCGCTACCAGACGGCTGAGGAAGCGCTGCGCGAGCTGCTCGCGTGTGGGGCGGTCCTGCCCGACGCGCGAGGCGAGCTCGCCGAACTGCTCGCGGAGCGCGTCCCCGATCCGGAAATCCGCGCCGCTGCGCGTACAAAGAAGATGGCGAGCGTGCTGCCCGTTCGCGCTGTGACGAGCACGCAGCCGCAGCCGCAGACCACACTCGGCGGCGCAGCTTCCGAGCAGATGTCTGTCGCGGCGCCGATGGCGCGGTCGGGCGCAGCCGGCAAGCGGAACAAGCCGCTCTACCTCGCCGGCGGCGCCGTCACGGTCGTCGGT
>JBQCJR010000683.1:0-2402 GCA_051952595.1 Kofleriaceae bacterium | reverse complement strand
TCCGCGGGTGGTGTGGCCAGCGCGGCCGGCTCGTCGGGCGTGCTCAGTGGGCCGGCCGCGATCGCGGTCCTGGCCTCGCGGATCGCGGCGCGGCTGGCGGGGCGGGGGCGCGGCGCGGCGCGGCTCGAGGTCACCACGCGCGGAGAAGCGGGCGAGCGGGTCGTGCCGATCTCGCTCGCGCAGACCCGTCGGGTGCTCGATTCGGCCGAGGAGCTCGCCGAGGCGATCGGCGGAGCGATCGAGGATCTCGGGGCGGCGTGGCGGCTCCAGGTCGTGGTGACGGGTGAGGCGCTCGCGGGCGATGTGGCCGATCCGGCCGCCGCTCCGTCGGTCGATCCAGCGGTGGCCTCGGCCGTCGCGTCCTCGGTCGAGTCGGCCGGCGCATCCTCGGTCGACTCGGCCGGGGATGCGATCGAGGCGCCGGCGGCGATGTTGCGGATCTCCGAGCAGGCCGAGGCCGAGCGCGCGCAGCTCGCGACACTCGGGGTGGTGCTATCGAGCACGGGGGGCGCCTGGAACCTGACCTCACCCATGCTGCGCGCCGAGCGCCGCGATGCGCACCGCCGCACGCAGCACGGCAAGCGCCGCACCCGCGCGGCGAGGGCGTCGTCCGCCGCGATGGAAGCGCTCGCTCAGCCGCGGCTGTTCAAGAGCTAGCCCGGTTCAGCCGTGGTAGTAGATGGTGGCTATGTCGACGAACCTGGAAGCTCAGCTCCGCGAGCAGCTCACCGCCTCGATCAAGGCCAAGGACCTGAAGACGGCGAACCTGGTCCGCATGATCAACACCAAGATCATGGAGCGTCGGACCGCGAAGGGCTTCACCGGCACCGTCGATGACGCGCTGATCCTGGACGTGATCGCCTCGTACAAGAAGGCGATGGAGAAGGCGCGCGTGGACTACGCGAACGCCGGTGATCGCGGCAAGGAGCAGCTCGAGGAGCTCGACTTCGAGATCGCCTGGTGCAGCAAGTTCCTGCCGACCCAGCTCACCGAGGCCGAGCTGCGCGAGGCGGTCGGCAAGGCGGTCGCGGAGCTGCCGCAGAAGGATCCGAAGATGGCGGGCCGGGTGATCGGCGCGATCAAGAAGCAGTTCGGCGATCGCGTGGACGCGCAGCTCGCGAAGAAGATCGCCGAAGAGCTGCTCGCCGGCGGCTGAGATCGATCAGATCACGTCGGTGTCGAGCGGCGAGGAGCGCGGCGGGATCGTCGCCACCTTCGTGCCGGCCGCCGGATCGCGCTCCTCGTCGATCAGGCGGGCGCCCTCCATCAGCAGGTGGGTGGTCGAGACGTTGACCCGGTCGACGCCCTCGACGAGGCAGGCGATGAACTCGAACTCGCCGGCGCCCCAGGTCAGCAGGTAGTAGACGCACTCGGCGTCGACCGGCTCCTCGACGTCGTCGAGCCGGGCGTGCACGACCTTGCCGTCCCGCACGAGGATCTGCGCCGAGGGGCCGTTGGGCGCGCGGAGCTGGAGCAGGCCGGTCTTGCGCTCCATCTCGATCAGGACGAGCAGCGAGGACAGGCCGACCTGCGCGAGATCGCCCCGCAATCCGGATCCGCCGAGCTGATCGCGGGTCTCCTGCATCACCGCCTGGGTCCGGCGCAGCGTCTTGGTGACCCGCAGATCGAGCTCCTCGAACCGGAACGGCTTGGCGACGTAGTCGTCCGCGCCGAGCCGGAATCCGCGGATCCGATCGTCCTCCGACGACAGCGCGGTCAGGAAGATCACCGGGATCATCGCGAGCTCGGGGTGGGCGCGGAGCTGGCGGACCAGCGCCCAGCCATCCACCTTCGGCATCATCACGTCGGTGATCAGCAGGTCCGGCGGGCGGGCGAGGGCGCGCGCGAGTGCATCCTCGCCGTCGACGGCGGTCTCGACGCTGTAGCCACGTTTCTCGAGCACGGTGGCGACCATGCGCAAGATCCAGGCGTCGTCGTCGGCGACCAGTACGTGAGGAGCCATCGGCGAAGCTCCAGGTTAGCGTGTCCACATCCACCGTGACAACCGAGGGCCAAGTTCGTGGCCCTCGTGCAGCCGTCTCATGCCACGGGAGGGTTCCTCGCGCGCGACGCGCGCTCAGCGGGAGGTGGCCGGCGGCGGCCCGGAGCGGTCCGGGGGCAGCTGCGAGGTGGGGCGGGTGGTCGTCCACGCGCCGCGGTCGCGCACCGCGATCCGGCCGTCGCGGAACGCGATCAGGACGCGCTCCGCGCGATCGACGACCAGCCCGATCGGCTCGCCGCCCGGCGGGAGCTCGATCGGAGCGCGCTCGAGCGTGCCCTCGCGCACCGAGACTAGCTCGAGCGCACCGCGCGGGCGCGCTCCCGCGCTCGCGGACGAGCGTCCGCCTGCGCTCGCGGACGAGCGTCCGCCTACGCTCGCGGACGAGCTCCCGCCTGCGCTC
>JBQCJR010000682.1:0-3315 GCA_051952595.1 Kofleriaceae bacterium | reverse complement strand
CGCCACCGAGATGAAGATCATCGACCGCACGATGCTGATCCTCGACATCTTCGCGCAGCACGCGACGAGCCGAGACGGCAAGCTGCAGGTCGAGCTCGCGCAGCTGCGCTACGCGCTGCCGCGGCTCGTCGAGAAGAACACGATGATGTCGCGGCTGACCGCCGGTCCCGGTGGCCAGGCGGGCCTCGGCGGGCGAGGCCCCGGCGAGACCAAGCTCGAGATCAACCGCCGCCGCGCGCGCGAGCGCATCCAGCTGCTCGAGAAGCGGCTGCACGATCTCGCGGGCGATCGCCGGCTGCGCCGCCAGCGCCGGACCCACCGCGACGTCCCGATCCTCGCGATCTGTGGCTACACCAACGCCGGCAAGTCGACGCTGCTCAACTCGCTGACCGAGGGCGATGCGCTCGCCGCCGACAAGCTGTTCGCGACGCTCGATCCGATCAGCCGCCGGCTGCGGTTCCCGCACGAGCGCGAGGTCGTGATCACCGACACCGTCGGGTTCATCCGCGATCTGCCGGCCGAGCTCGCCAAGGCGTTCAGCGCCACGCTCGAGGAGATGGCGGACGCCGACCTGCTGCTCCACGTGGTCGATGCCTCGGATCCGGATCGCGACCAGCAGATCCGCGCGGTCGAGGGCATCCTCGACGACCTCGGGCTCGCCGACAAACAGCGGATCCTGGTGTGGAACAAGGCCGACAAGCTGGATCCACTCGAGGCGGATCACCTCGCGACGCACGGCCACGGCGGGTTCGTGGTCTCGGCGCTCGATCGCTCGACGTTCGGGCCGCTGCTGCTCGCGATCGAGCGGTCGCTGTGGCAGCAGGGCCACGACACGCGCCTCGCGCGCGCCACGCTGGCCTGAGCGGGCGCGCGCAGCTCGACGCTAGCGCGTGAACCGGCCGAGCACGGCGTCCGCAAACGCCGCCACGCCGGCGTTGCGCATCGGCCGCGTGCGGATGTCCTGGCCCGGCTGCGCCATCGAGCGCACGACGATCGAATAGGTCGTGTCGGCGCGCAGCAGGTCGGCCGGCAGGCGCACCGAGGTGACGTCGCCCGGCACGTAGAGCTCGGCGGTGATGTACCAGCCCGGCTGGTAGGGGACCGGCGGCGCGAGCACGGCCTCGATCACCTGGATCCGGTGTGCGGTCGGCTCGCCGGTCTCGGGCAGCTGCCACGCGAGGACCGGCGCGGCGCCGACCCCGGACTGGTCCGCGAACGCGTCGCGGCCCGCGAGCGTCGGCGCGCGGATCGGCGTGAGCGCCGGGCGCACCGCCTCGCCGGTGAAGTCGTTGCGCCGGAGCCCGATCGCGGCGTCGAGCGTGTACTCCTCACCATTCGGCAGCGGCAGCGCGACCGGGAACACCACCACGTGCGAGTCGAACAGCCACTCGCGCGGGTACGGGTTCGGCAGCGGGATCACGCCGAGATCGAGCTCGGTCGTGCCCTCGAGCACCGACGGATCGGCGAGCATCAGCATCGGCATCTCCATGCCGCCCCACACCTCGTCGCCGCGCCGCGACGGCAGCGCCGTCATCGAGTAGTCGTGGTAGTACGAGGCTCCGGTGCGCGTCGGGTGGATCGCCGTGCGCTCCGCCTCGAAGGCGTCGCGGGCCCACCGGAACCGGTACGGCAGCACCGGTGGCTCGATCAGCGTCGCGGTGAGCGTGGCGTCGTCGCCGGGGACCTGGCGGAGCTGCGGGTTCGTCGCGCGGATCGGCGCGCGCACCTCGACGCCGCCGAGCTCGCGCACCCGGTACTGGACCAGGAACGCCGGCTCGTCGGGCTCGACGTTGGCGAGCAGCCGCCCGGTCCAGTCGATCGGCATGCCGGCGAGGTCGGTGGTGCCGGGCGCGGGCGCTCCCGCGACCACGTCCTGCGCGATCACGTTGTCCTCGGGTACGTAGAGCGACAGCTCGTCGCCCGGCTGCCACGCGTCCACGCCGTCGACCGCGAGGAACAGCTGATCGCCGTCCTCTCCGCGCGGGCCGTCCGGGGCGCCGAGCAATGGCTCCTCGAAGGTGACCCGTTCGGCGTCGGTCCAGTAGAACGCGTCGCTGCCGCCGAGCCGCGAGATCCGCAGCCAGACGTCGCCGTCCGGCACGCCGCGGATCTCGAACGAGCCGTCGCGGTGGCCCTGGCCGGGGATCACCCGCCAGCCGTCGCCGTCCGGTGCGTGGGCCTCGATCACCGAGTCCCACAGGTCGACCGGGTAGCGGCCGAGCGGGGTGCCGTTGAAGGCGCGGAAGCGCACGATGTGCTCGCCGGTCAGCCTGTGACCGGTGGCCATCGGATCGTCGTCGCCGGGGCCGGCGAGGTTGTCGCCGCACGCGGCGAGCAACGCGAGCGAGAGCAGCAGGCGTGGAGAGATGGGAGTCATGGGCATGCTCGGGGTCATGGCTGGAACGCCGGGGTGATCGCGTCGGCCCAGCCGTAGGGCAGGGCCAGGTGGCGGGGCGCGGCGAGCAGCTGCTCGCCGGTGAGCGGCTGCGCGATCGCGCGGATCGCGATCGCATACGGGAACGTGGGATCGAGCAGCTCGGGCGGCAGCTGCAACGAGGTGGCGTCGCCCGGGATGTGGAACACCGCCACCGGGAACCAGCCGTAGCCGTAGCGCGGGTCATCGCCGCCCGGTCCGAGCACCGAGACCTCGTACGCCGAGGGCGTGCCGAGCGCCGGCGGCTCCCACGCGATCACCGGCGTCGCGCCGACGCCGCGCGGCCCGCCGAACGCGTCCTGGCCACCGACGGTCACCGCGGTGACCGGGCCGATCAGCGGCGCGGCCGGCGCGGCCTGGGTCGGCAGCTCGTGGGTCATCGCGCCGATCTCGGCGTGTGCGATCGGCACGAAGCCGTCGGGGCGCCGGAGCTCGACCGGGTACTGCGAGACGAACCGCCCGAACACCGTCTCGGCCGGGAACGGCGACACCATGTCGAGATCGCCGAGGTCGTACGGGCCGCGGCCGTGCACGCCGTCGGAGTCGATCACCACCAGCTCGGCGGGCACGGACTCGAGCGACATCTCCTCGGTGACCACGCTCGGGCTCGACGAGATCGCGAAGTCGCGGCCATCCGATGGCCCGGCGTGCGGGTGGACGAATCGGCGCAGCTCGTCGAACGCGTCGCGATCCATCGCCACGCGCACGCGCAGCGGCGCCGGCTCGGCGAGCGCGGCGGCGACCTCGGTGCGCTGGCCATCGTGCTGGGTGAACGGCGGCAGCTCGGTCGCGCGCACCGGCGCGCCGACGAGGTCGCCGCCCATCGCGCGGAAGCGGAACTGCATCATCCACGCGCGGTCGCCGCGATCGGCGCGCACGAG
>JBQCJR010000681.1:0-3050 GCA_051952595.1 Kofleriaceae bacterium | reverse complement strand
CGCCCAAGCTCGGTGGCCTCGGCGACCTACCCGCGCCCAGGCCGAGCCGCACGGCGCCGGTGGCACCGCGCGCCGCGCTCGACGAGATCGACCTCCCCGCCCCGCGCGCCCTCGACGAGATCGATCTCGGCGACCTGCCCGCGCCAGCAGTCGGCGACCTGCCAACGCCCAAGCTCGGTGGCCTCGGCGACCTGCCAGCACCCAAGCTCGGCGGCCCCGGCGACCTGCCAGCGCCCAAGCTCGGTGGCCTCGGCGACCTGCCAGCGCCCAAGCTCGGCGGACTCGGCGACCTGCCAGCACCCAAGCTCGGCGGCCCCGGCGACCTGCCAGCATCCAAGCTCGGCGGCCTGGGCGATCTACCGGCGCCGCGATCCGGCGCCGGCGGAGAGCTGCCCGCGCCCAAGGGCTTCTTCGACGATCTCCCGCAGCCATCCGCCGGCCCCAAGCCGGAGCTGCCCGCGCCCAAGGGCTTCTTCGACGATCTCCCGCAGCCGTCTGGCCCGGCGCCCGCCGCTCGACCCGACCTGCCTGCGCCCAAGGGCTTCTTCGATGACCTGCCCGGCAAGCCGGACCCCGGCAAACCCGCGCCGCCCGCTACCAAGGGTTTCTTCGACGATCTCCCCGCCGCCGCCAAGCCAGGCGCAGAGGTCGCTCCCAAGGGCTTCTTCGACGATCTCCCGCAGCCCTCGCGTGCGCGCGTCGAGTCGGTGGAGCTGCCGATCGAGCTGCCGGACCTCGGCGAGCTGCCCGGACCGGCCGCCGGCACCGCGTCGCTCGACCTCGATCTCGACCTCGAAGCGCCAGAGCTGGATCTCGGACCGAGCACGGCGCCGCCGGCGAGCAGCATCGCGCCGCGAGCCAGCCAGTTCGACGATCTGGATCTGTCTCCCCCGAGCGCGGCGCCGGTGCGGTTCGATCCACCACGCGCGCAGCCGACCGCGAGCGCGCACAGCGAGGCACCCAAACCGGCGAGCGGATCGATCGCGCTGACCGCGGCGGGCGACGGCGAGCTCGCGCTCGAGCTCGAGGAGCCGCGCCCATCGGCGACCACCAGCCAGCGGCTCGCGCCGAAGCGGATCGTCGAGAAGGTGGTCGACGAGGCCGAGGTCGCACGCCGCCGGCGCCGCCGGATCCGGCTCGCCGCGCTCGCCACGGTCGGCGCGCTGGGCCTCGGCGCCGGTGGGTTCTACTTCTACCAGCGCCACGCCGCGCAGCAGGAGCACCGCGACGAGGTCGAGCGCCATCTGTCCGCGGCGCGCAGCGCGTACGCCGCCGCCGACCCCACCCACTGGCAGCGCGCCTCCCGCGCGGCGAAGAAGGTGCTCGAGCTCGAGCCGGCGCAGCCCGACGCGCTCGGGATCGCCGCCGAGTCGCTGTTCGCCGACGCGATCGCGAACGGCACCGCCGCGACGACCCAGATGGCGCAGGGCCGCAAGCTGCTCGCGACCGCGCTCGAATCGAACGTCAGCACGCCGGCGATCGCGCGCGCACAGGCGCTCTCCGCGCTGAGCGCGAACCAGGCCGACCGCGCGATCGCCAAGCTGCAGCCGCTGGTCGCCGCGGCGCCCAAGGACGGCACGCTCGCGCTCTACCTGGGGTGGGCACAGGCCGCGCGCGGTGATGCGCCGGCGGCGATCCAGGCGTTCACCGACGCCGCGGCGAGCGCGCCGATCAAGGTCCACGCGCTGTACGGCCGCGCCCGGGTCAAGCTGGCGCAGAACGACCTCGCCGCCGCGCGCGAGGACTTCGCCGCGGTGCTCGAGCTGGCGCGCGACCACATCGGCGCGCAGGTCGGGCTGGCCGCCGCGCAGCCGGCGAGCCAGGCGCAGCAGCAGGAGGCGGACCTGCTCGCGATCCTCCAGCGCAAGGATCTCGACGCCGGCGATCCACGCGCGGTGGTCCAGGCGTGGAGCCTCGCCGCCGAGGCGGCGCGTCGCGGCGGACGGCTCGATGCGGCGCGCGAGCGCTACCGCAAGGCGCTCGCGCTGATCGCGAACGATGTCGCGGCGCTGACCGGGCTCGCCGAGGTCGAGCTGCGCGATGGCAAGCTCGACGCGGCCGGCGAGGCAATCAGCAAGGCGCTCAACCAGTCCGCCGACGATCTCCACGCCCAGCTGGTCGCCGCGGAGGTCTCGATCCAGCACAAGCGATTCGACGACGCCGAGGCGCGGATCGGCGCGCTCGCCCGGCGCACCCCGCCGCCGCCCGCGGTGGACCAGGCGCGCATCCAGATGGTCACCGGCAAGCTGCTCGAGGCGCGCGGCCGCGACGACGCCGCCGTGGATGCCTACGTCGAGGCCGCCAAGCTGGTCGGCGATACCGATCTGACGCCCGCGCTCGCCGCGGTGGCCAAGCTCGGCCAGCTCGCCGATGCGGCGACCGCCGCGAACGATCCGGCCCGCGCCGCCGAGCTGCGCGGCCGCGCCGATCAGCTGATCGCGGGGTTCGCCGATGGCGCGCAGCAGGATCCGCAGCTCGCGCTCACCCTCGGCGTCGCGTACCTCGGGACCGGCGATGCGACCAAGGCCGAGCCGTGGCTGCGCCGGGCAGCGGAGGGCCGTCCGAACGAGGCCGATCCGGCGTACCAGCTCGCCAAGGCGCTCGCCCGGCTCCGCCGGACCGACGAGGCGATCGCGGCGCTCCGCAAGGCCCGCGCGCTCGCTCCCGACCGCGCAGAGATCGGCCTCGAGCTGGCGCGCACCTACGAGGCCGCCGGGCGCGATCCCGAGGCGGCGGAGCTGTACGACAAGCTGATCACCGCGCCGGACGCGGGCGTCGAGCTGCGCGGCCGCGCGGGGCGGTTCTTCGCGCGCACCGGCCAGCTCGACAAGGCAGCCGCGCAGGGCGAGCAGCTCGCCGCCGCCGCGCCCACGCACCCCGCCGGGCTGTACCTGAAGGGCGAGGCCGCGCTCGCCGCGAACCGCCCCGACGAGGCGGCCAAGCTGTTCCGCCAGGCCGTGGATGCGGATAGAGATCCGCAGTAACACGATGACCAGGGCCGCGCCGCCCAGGCACAGCTGAGCGCGACCCGCGATAAAAAATTACAGGAC
>JBQCJR010000680.1:0-2280 GCA_051952595.1 Kofleriaceae bacterium | reverse complement strand
CGCGTCGATGGCGATGTCCCCCGGTTCGCCCGCCGGCGCGCCGGCGGGCGGCAGCCAGCCGTTCTCGTCGTCGGGCACCGGCTCGCGACCGGGCGCGTCTGGCGGTGGCTCACCGCCGCTGGCGTCGGCCATGAGCGCTCAACCGTCGGGCTCGTCGTCGCAGCCGCCGCCGGTGGGCTCGTCACCTCAGCCGTTGACGCTCGTCGCGGGCAGCCTCGCCCCAACGGCGGTGGGTTCGCAGCCGCTTCCGCCGATGGGCGCGCAGCCGCTCCCTCATGCAGTGGGTTCGCAGCCACTTCCGCCGATGGGCGCGCAGCCGCTCCCTCACGCCGTGGGCGCGCAGCCGCTCCCTCACGCCGTGGGTTCGCAGCCGCTCTCGCATTCGGTGGGCGCGCAGCCACTTCAGCCGCATCCGCACGCCGTGGGCTCGCAGCCGCTTCCGTCCGCCGTAGACTCGCAGCCGCTCGCCGGCGCCGGACCGCTCCTCGGATCTGGGCAGTTCGCGCCGATACCCACACCGGTGCCGAGCAGCGGCTCGCGCATCCCGATGACCCGCCCGGGCTACGCTCCCGCGAAGGCCGGCGCGGGCGTCGCTGTCTCCCCAGGCACCGATAGCGCGCTGGTGTATCCGCGCTATGAACCGCCGCCGGCCGAGCCCGACGAGCCGCGCCTCCGTCCCAGCCGTCGCCCGTTGTTCATCGCGATCGGCGTCGTCGTGATCGGCGTGACGATCCTGCTCGCCGTCACCATCGGCGGCAGCGGCGAAACCGTCGAGCCGCGGGGCAGTGCCTCACCCGTTGCCGGGCCCGTGGAGCCGCCCGGCCCGTCGCGCGGATCCTCCGACGCGATCGCTGCTCTTCCAACGCCGGTCGCCGTGGTCGCTGCGCCCGACGCGGCACCCGAGCCGGAACCCGCCGAAACCGACGGCGACGAATCGATCTCCATCAAGGTGGACTCGGATCCGCCCGGCGCCGACGTGCTGCTATCCGGCAAGTCGATCGGGACCACTCCGCTCGACACCAAGATCCCGCGCGGCACCGGCGCGGCGTACCTGACGATCCACCGCGCGAGGTACGAGGACGTCACGACGAAGATCGACCTGACCGGCGACTTCGAGAAGTCGGTCGCCCTCGTGCCGATCGCCGAGCCGGGCTCGACCGCGGTGGCGGCGCGCGAGGACGACGCCGCCAGACTCGAGGCCAAGAAGCGGCAGGAGTCAGCCCGGCGCGCCGAGCAGAAGCGGCTCGAGGACCTCCGGAAAAACGAGCAGAAGCGCCTCGATCAGCGCCGCCAAGTCGACACCAAGCGCGTCGACAAAAAGGCGGCCCCGAAGTGCCAGGATCCCGGCCGGATCAATCCGTACGACAGTAGCTGCAACGGGCAGCCGTGCCCGCCTTGCGCCGAGTGACTCGCCTCGTCACTCGTCACTCGTTCTGTCCCTCCACTGTCACTCGCGAGAACGCGATGCCGGTTCGCTGCGCTGCGCTGCGCTGCCTGCGCTGCGCGCGTCGCGCGTTCTCGTCGTACGCGCCCAGCGAGTGGGGCCGACTACGGAGTGTGGGACCGAGTCGCATCGGTTAGCTGCGCGCTGACGCGCTCGTCGGACGCGGCGCCGCCCAGCGAGTGGGGGCGAGTCGGAGAGCGGAGCAGAGGCGCGGCGGTTGCTGCGCGCTGGCGCGCTCTCGTCGGACGTGGCGCCGCCCAGCGAGGGGCTGACGCGGAGAGCGGAACCGAGGCGCAGCAGTTGGCTGAGCGCGTCGCGCGCTCTCGTCGGACGCGGCGCCGCCCAGCGAGGGGCCGACGCGGAGAGCGGAACCGAGGCGCAGCAGTTGGCTGCGCGCTGGCGCGCGCTCGTCGGAGGCGGCGCCGCCCAGCGAGGGGCCGCGCGGAGAGCGGAACCGAGGCGCAGCAGTTGGCTGAGCGCGTCGCGCGCGCTCGTCGGAGGCGGCGCCGCCCAGCGAGGGGCCGACTCGGAGGGCGGAGCCGAGGCGCAGCGGTTGGCTGAGCGCGTCGCGCGCGCTCGTCGGATGCGGGCCGCCCAGCGAGTGGGGGCGACGCAGGAGAACGGAGCCGAGGCGTACCGGTTCGCTGCACGCGGCGCTGAGCGTGGCGCGCTCTCGTCGGACGCGCCCGCCCAGCGAGTGGGTCCGCCTCGGAGTGCGGACCCGCGGCGGGGGGTACCCCCTGCGGCCTGGCGCGCAGCGCACAGGCCGCGGGGCTCACCGGTCGCTCGTGCAGCGCGATCGCCGCGGCCGCGGCCCGGGAGTCAGCTGCGAAGCA
>JBQCJR010000679.1:0-6709 GCA_051952595.1 Kofleriaceae bacterium | reverse complement strand
GGATCGCGCGGACCGCGAGCGAGGGCCGCCCGATCACCGCCTTCTCGACGTACGTCATCGCGAGCCGCGACCGCGGCGCGCTCCACGCGGCGATCGCGCGCAGCGACGCATCGATCGCCGGCTCGGTGAGGTACATCGTGACGCCCTCCCAGATCGTGAACGTCGGCGCGGCCGGATCGTGGCCGGCCGCGGTGAGCGCGTCGGGCAGGTCGTCGAGCGCGCGGGTCTCGAAGTCCCACGTCACGTAGTGCGAGGGCGAGCGCGCGCCGATCCGCTCGAGCACCGCGCGCTTGTGGCGCTGGGTCGCCGGGTGATCCACCTCGAGCACGCGGGCACCGGACAGCTCCGGTAGGCGCAGGGCGCGGCAGTCGTAGCCGGCGCCGAGCAGCACGAGCTGACGGCCTCCGGAGGCGAGGAACTCGCGCAGCGCGTCGTCGATGATCCGGGTGCGCACCTGCATGTAGATCACCCACGCGCGCATCCCCGGGAGCGCGGACAGCGGGCCACGCAGCGCGCGGAGCACGCGGGTCAACCGGGATCTCGCGCCGGGCTCGTCGGCCTCGCCGGTCGCGTGCTGGATCAGGGCGCCGAGCTGCGGGGAGGTGAACGCGGCGCCGTACGGATCGTCGACCAGCCGGACGTCCTCGGGGAGCAGCTCGCCGAGCTGGCGAGCGGCGGCGACCCATGCCGCGGTGCGGCTCGGCGTGTCGTCACGCATCGCGGAAGTGGACGAGGACGTTGGGCCCGCTCATGGGCAGACGATACCGAAAGCTGCTATCCAAGCGCCATGCGCTACCTGCACACGATGGTCCGCGTGCGAGACCTCCCGGCGGCGTTGCGGTTCTTCTGCGACGGGCTCGGCCTGCGCGAGGTCCGTCGGCGCGACTACGAGCAGGGCCGGTTCACGCTGGTGTACCTCGGCGAGCACGCGGACGGCGACTCGCCGCAGATCGAGCTCACGCACAACTGGGATCACGACGGCGCGTACAGCGTCGGGCGCAACTTCGGCCACGTCGCGTACGAGGTCGACGACATCTATGCCGCGTGCCAGCGGCTGATCGACCACGGCTACGCGATCAGCCGCCCGCCGCGCGATGGCCGGATGGCGTTCGTGCGCTCGCCGGACCTGATCTCGGTCGAGCTGCTCCAGCGCGGCGAGGCGCTCGCGCCGGCCGAGCCGTGGACGTCGATGCCGAACGTCGGCGAGTGGTGATGGTGAAGCAGCCTGCAGATCACCTGGTGGTCATCGCGACCAACCGCAAGGCGAGCCACGACTTCCACATCCACGAGCGGCTCGAGGCCGGCGTGGTGCTGGTCGGCTCCGAGGTCAAGTCGCTGCGCGACGCCAAGGTGACGATGGCCGACGGCTGGGTGGAGATCCGGAAGGGACAGGCGTACCTCCACGGGATCCAGATCAACGAGTACTCGCAGGCGAACCGGTGGCAGCACGAGGTCGCGCGGATCCGCAAGCTGCTCCTCCACAAGCACGAGATCGACAAGCTCGGCACCAAGACCACGCAGAAGGGGTTCACGCTGATCCCGCTGCAGCTCTACTTCAAGGGCGCGCGGGTCAAGGTCGAGCTCGGCCTGGTCACCCACAAGAAGCAGCACGACAAGCGCGCCGCCAAGCGCGAGGCCGACGACAAGCGCGAGATCGATCGCGCGATGAAGCGCGGCGGCCGGGTCTAGCCTCCGCGGTGGCCAGGTCTAGTGGCCGGGTCTAGCCCTCGCGGTGGTACGGCTCGCCGCGCAGGATCTTGAAGCCGCGGTAGAGCTGCTCGAGGGCGAGCAGGCGCACCAGGCGGTGCGCGATCGTGAGCTGGCCGAACGAGATCAGCTTGCGCGCGCGCCGGCGCACCGCTTCGCTGTGGCCATCGGCGCCGCCGATCGCGAACACCACCGGCGCACCGCCGCCGTGCTGCTGCTCGGCGCCGAGGATGTCGTGCGCGAACGCCTGGCTGGTGATCGCCGCGCCGCGCTCGTCGAACGCGTAGAGGTGGGCGGTCGCGGGCAGCGAGGCGAGCAGGGCGGCCTCGTCCTTGTGCTCGCGGACGTCGAGCGTGCAGTACGGGCGCAGCCGCTTGCGGTACTCGTCCTCGGCGGCGACGAAGTACGACTCCTTCAGCCGGCCGATCACCGCGAGGGTGAGCTTCACGAAACGGCGTCGTAGGCCTGGTCGGCCGGGATCCGCGCGTCGTCGGGGACATCGATCGGAACGCGCGGCGCGTCGTTCCACAGCCCCTCGAGATCGTAGTGCTCGCGGGCGGAGTGCAGGAACACGTGCACGACGAAGTCGCCGTAGTCGAGCAGCGACCACTGGCCGCTGCGCGAGCCCTCGGCGCCGAGCGGGCGCAGCCCCTCGAGCTTGAGCCCGCTGCTGATCCCGTCGGCGATCGCGTCGACCTGGCGATCCGAGCGGCCGGAGATCACGAGCTGGTAGTTGCAGAACGAGCACAGCTCGCGCACGTCGAGCAGCACCGGCTCGAGCGCCTTCTTGTCGAGCGCGAGCTCGAGCGCGCGCAGCGCCCCGGCCAGGCCCTCGGTCGAGGCCGGCGCGCGGGGCGCCGGATCCGCCGCCGCGTCGACGCGCGGCTTGCCCTTGGTCGCGGGCTTGGGGCCGGTGGTCGAGCCGCTGCCCCGCTTCGGTGCGCTGGTGGTCTTCTTCTGGGTCTTCTGGGTCATGCGTCGCTCGTCGCTCCGTTTGTAGCCCCTAGGTGCGGATCTGGCCGGTACCACGAACGACGAACTTCGTGGTGGTGAGGCCCTCGGCACCCATGGGGCCGTAAGCATGAAGGCGGGTCGTGGAGATGCCGATCTCGGCGCCGAGCCCGAGCTCGCCGCCGTCGGCGAATCTCGTCGAGGCGTTGACCATCACGGTCGACGAGTCCACCTCGCGCAGGAAGCGCTCGGCGGCCGCCGGGTCGGCGGTGAGGATCGATTCGGTGTGGCTCGAGCCGTAGCGCTCGATGTGGGCGATCGCCCCGTCGAGGTCGTCGACGACGCGGACCGCCAGGATCAGATCGAGGTACTCGGCGTACCAGTCGTCCTCGGTGGCGGCGTGCACCGCCGCGCCGCCGAGCTCGCGGACCACCGGGTCGCCGCGCAGCTCGACGCGGCCGCCGACCGCGGCGACCAGCGCGGGCACGAACGCCGGGGCGATCGCGCGATCGATCAGCACGGTCTCGACGGCGTTGCACACCCCCGGCCGCTGGATCTTGGCGTTCGCGATGATCTCGAGCGCCGCGTCCTGGTTGGCCGCGGCGTGCACGTAGATGTGGCAGACGCCCTTGTAGTGCTTGATCACCGGGACGCGGGCGTTCTCGGAGACGTAGCGGATCAGGCCTTCTCCGCCGCGCGGGATGCACAGGTCGATCAGGTCGTCGAGCTTCACCAGATCAGCGATCGCCTCGCGATCGGTGAGCGGCACCAGCTGCACGGCCTGGGCGGGCAGGCCGCCGGCGACCAGGCCGGCCTGGACGGCCCGCAGCAGCGCGCGGTTGCTCTCGAGCGCCTCGCGGCCGCCGCGCAGGATGCACGCGTTGCCGGCCTTGAGGCACAGCGCCGCGGCGTCGGTGGTGACGTTCGGGCGGGCCTCGTAGATCATCGCGACCACGCCGAGCGGGATGCGCACCCGCTGGATCTCGAGGCCGTTCGGGCGGCGCTCGACCCGCTCGATCCGGCCGACCAGGTCGGGCGCGGCGGCGATCTCGCGGACCGCGCGGGCGAGGCCGGCGACCCGCGCCTCGTCGAGGCGGAGCCGGTCGAGCATCGCGGCCGACAGCCCGGCGGCGGCCCCGGCGGCCACGTCGCGGGCGTTGGCTGCGAGGATCTCCGGGCACGCGTGGTCGATCGCGTTCGCGATCTCGGAGATCGCCGCGTTGCGGGTCGCCGCGGGCGCCTTGGCGACGATCCTCGCCGCCTGGCGCGCCGCCTCCGCGACGCCGCGGATCAGCTGGGCACGCTCTGCCGTGGCACTCACAAGATCACTAGATCATCCCGATGAATCGCTTCGTCGATGCTCTTGTATCCGAGCCTGGCCTCGATGCCCGCAGATTGCAAGCCAGAGATCTTTCGTAGGTCGCCGGAGGGGTAGGCGACCAGCCCCCGCGCCAGCTCGGCTCCCGCCGCGGTGACCACGCTGACCGTGTCGCCGAGCTCGAACTCGCCCTCGACCGCGACGATCCCGGCCGGGAGCAGGCTCCGGCCGTTGTGGACCAGGGCGCGCACCGCGCCGTCGTCGACCACCAGCCGGCCGGCCGGCTTGGCGCCGTACGCGATCCAGTGCTTGCGCGACGACAACACCGCGCGCGGCGGCACGAACAGCGTCCCGAGATCGGCGCCGGCGAGCACCCGCACCACGACCTCGGGCTCGCGGCCGGGGGCGACGATCGCCGGGACCCCGGTGCGGGTCACGATCCGGGCCGAGCCGACCTTCGACGCCATGCCGCCGGAGCCGACCCCGCTGGTCGACCCGCCGGCGACCGGCACCGCCTCGCTCTCGATGTCGCGCACGATCGGCATCCGCACGCCGGTCGCGTCGCGCACGCCCTCGACGTCGGTCAGGATCACGAGCGCGTCGGCGGACACCAGGTTGCACACCAGCGCGGCGAGCTGGTCGTTGTCGCCGAACTTGATCTCGTCGGTGGCGACGGTGTCGTTCTCGTTGATGATCGGCACCACGCCCTGATCGAGCAGCGCGCGCAGCGTCATCCGCGCCGAGAGAAACCGCCGCCGATCGCCGAGGTCGTCGTGGGTGAGCAGCACCTGGCCGATCGCGACGTCGTGGACGGAGAACGCGTGCTCCCAGTGCTGCATCAGCCGGCTCTGGCCGACCGCGGCCGCGGCCTGCAGCCCGGGCATCTCGGTGGGCCGGCCGGCCAGCCGCAGCCGCCGGATGCCGAGCGCGATCGCCCCGGAGCTGACGAGCACGACCTCGACGCCGCGCCGCCGCAGCTCGACGACCTGATCCGCCAGCGACGCCGGCCGGCTCGCCGGGCTCTCGGCGAGCAGGCGGCTGCCGATCTTGACCACCACGCGGCGGGCCGAGCCCAGCGCGTCGCGCTCGGGGAGGCGCGTGGTCACTTGGTCCCCGCCGCGACCAAGGCGCGCCACCGGCGGTCCAGGTTTTCGATCGCGCCGTCGAGGACCGGGTTGGCCTCGGCCGACAGCTGGATCTCGACCGCCGCGACGGTGCGGCTGAGAAAACCGGTCTTGTTGGCGAGCGCGGTCTCGACCGCGCGGTCGAGATCGTCGACCGCCTCGGCCTCGGTGACCTCGCTCTTCTTGGAGAGCAGCCGGCGCACCGCGCCGCGGGTCGCCAGGTCGGCGAGCTCGAGCGGCGCGCGCAGGGTGGCGCGGGCGGCGGCCATCGCGCCGCGGCGGAACGGGTGGATGGCGAGCGCGCCGGGCGTGTTGTCGATCGCCTTGGCGATCTCGCCGCGCAGCGCGAGCGCCGTCTGGCGATCGAGCGCGGCGCCGGTGTGCAGCCGGGCGCAGTAGTGATCGAACAGGGTCATCGCGACGAAGTGGCGGGCGGCCGAGCGCGCGCGGTTGATCGTCGCGAGCGCGAGCATCATCCGGCGCGCCGCGCGGCCGGCGATCTTGGCGGCGATGCCGCCGATCGCGAGGTCGGCGATCGAGGGCGGCTGCGAGGTCCCGTAGATCAGCGCCGCGACCGCGTCGTCGGCGAGGTCCACGTGGTGCGCCGCGGCGATCCGCTTGTACGCGCGGCTGAGGATCGCGCCGGTCGCCCAGTCGTCGAGGAACGGCAGCGGCAGCGCGCTGGCGAGGCTGCCGGCGAGCGAGCGCGCGATGATCGTGCGGCGTTGCGGCGCGAGGTACTCGCGGCTTCGGGCGAGCGCGGTGGTCATGGCGCGGCCTCCGATTTCTCGGACTTCTCGGACCTGTCGGACTTCTTCTCCGGCGCGTCGGACTTCTTGTCCGACTTCTCGGACTTCTCGGACTTCTCCGAGCGCTTCGTCTTGTCCGTCGTCTTGTCCGTCGGCGCGGCGGGCGTGGCGGGCGCGGCCGAACCCGCGGCGGCCGCGCTCGCCGGCTGCGGCGTCGCGGCGGTGCCATCCGGGTTGCGGCGCAGCGGTGGCGCGATGCCCTGGAGCAGGAAGTCTCGATCGTCGACCTCGCGCAGCCGCTCGGGCGTGGCGACGACCTCGCCCTCGGCCGGCACGGCGACCGCGACCGGCGCGCCGATCGCGGCGATCTGCGTCGCGACGCCGAGCTTCATCGAGAACCGGCGCCCATCGCGCGTGAACCCGATCGTCCCATCGAGCTTGGCCGACAGCGGCACCGCCTTCTCGGCATCGATCACGATCTCGCCCGAGACCTGGTCGATCGTCCGCCCCTCGCGCCACGAGCGCTGCGACAGCGGCTCCTCGGGCGGCTTGGCCGGCGACGCCGCGCGCTTGATCTCGATCTTGCGGCCGACGCGGCCACCGACCTGCACCTGCCCGCGATCCGTCAGCTCGACGCCGGGCGCGAGCAGGTCCCACGCCGCGGCGAGCGCGCCGAAGTACTGGTCGCGCACCGCGGCCGGCTCGTCGGTGGTCTCGGGCGCGCGGGCGTGCCAGCGCTGGTAGCGCGGCCGCAGGTACAGCTTGCCGCCGGAGAAGATCGCCTCGCGGCCGTAGTCGGCGGAGTTGGTGTACACGGCGTGGTAGGAGCCGCCGTCGCCGAGCTCGATCACCGCGTGGTC
>JBQCJR010000678.1:0-4515 GCA_051952595.1 Kofleriaceae bacterium | reverse complement strand
GAGGTCGACGTCGGGGGGTGATTTTCGGGCGCCCGCGCCTCTTATAGGCGTGGGGTTTCGTGACACACACCGGCCGCGGCCAACGCCGTGGCCACAAACCCTCCGCCCAGGACGGTATGTGGCCACGCGCGTTTCCGATGATGAGGCGTGCCACGTTAGCCACCGTCTCGACAACGCCGATCGCGCCGCGGCGGTCGTTGCCCGGCGTCAGCTTGGGGTCATCGTCACCCGGCAGCTCGAGCTCGTCGGCCTCGGCGAGCGCGCGATCGAGGCAGCGCGTGCGCAGCGTCAGCAGCAGGTCCGACTGCACGCCGTGCACGCGGGTCGCCTCGCACGCCTCGGTGCGGGTCGCGGCCCACCGCGCGCCGAACTGCGCGAACGCGCGCTCGACGGTCGACCACGCCTGCTCGGCGAACGGCGCGCCGGTCGCGGCGAACCGCGTGCGCACGAGCGCCGCGCGGATCGGGTTCCAGGTCGCCGCGAACACCGCCGGCGAGTCGGCGCACAGCGCGGTGGAGGTGTGGCCCGTGCTCGCCACGATCGCCGCCGAGGTGGCCGCGCTCGCGACGACCACCGCCGCCGCGCCGATCGCGATCGCGCGCCGCGACCGGCGGGGTGGGGCGAGCGCGTCGACGAGCGCCTCCATCCCCGGGAACCGGCGCCGCGGATCGAGCTCGAGGCCCCGCGCGAGCGTGGTGGTGAGCCGGCGCGGCAGCCCGGTGGCCCAGCGCGCCGGGCCCCGCGCGACCTCGGTGGCGAGGTTGACCACGAACGGCCGCTCGCCGTGGAGCGCCTCGTACAGCGCGACGCAGAACGCGAACTGATCCGACGCGGCATCGGAGCCCCCGGACTCGAGCTGCTCGGGCGCTATGTAGGCCGGTGTGCCCACCAGGTCGGTCGCGCCGTCGAGGCCACCGGCGAGCCCGAAGTCGCCGATCCGCACCCGGCCATCGCGGCCGATCAGCACGTTGTCGGGCTTGAAGTCGCGGTGGACCAGCCCCGCGGCGTGGGCGGCGGCGAGCCCGCGGCCAGCCTGGACGAACGCGTCGACGAGCTCGCGGAGCGGGCGGCCGCGCATCCAGCTGCGCAGGTCGGTGCCGTCGACCAGCTCCATCGCCAGGAACAGCTCGCCGTCGAGCGCGCCGGCGTCGTAGACCGCGACCACGTGAGGGTCAGCGAGCCGCGCCAGCGCGCGCGCCTCGCGCTGGACCCGCTCGCGCTGGGCGAGCGCCGGGTGCATCAGCTTGAGCGCGACCAGCCGATCGAGCTCGGGATCGAACGCGGCGAACACCGCGCCGGTCGCGCCCCGGCCCAGCGGCTCGCGGACCTCGTAGCGGCCGACCCGGGTGCCCGGCGCGACCTCGCGCTCGACCGGGCTGCCCGGCGAGCCGAGCGCGAGCTGCGAGCTGCGACCCTGGGTGCGGCGCACCAGCTCGGAGATCAGCCGGCGGCACGCCTCGCAGTGCGCGGTGTGGTCCTCGACTGAAGCGCGCCGCTCGGGCGCGAGCAGGGCGTCGATCAGATCGGTGACCGTGTTTTCTCCGAGACAGCTCACCGGTCGCGAAGGACGGTACCATCGCTGCGTGGCACTCTCGGCACTGCTGCTCGACAAGCTCGGGACCCCGGGTGATCCTCCCCACAGCCCGCTGCACGCCGCGCTCGAGGCCCAGCTCGCCGGTGGGATCGCCGAGGCGCAGCGGCGGTGGCCCGGCGTCGAGGCCGATCCCGAGGGCTACCTCGGGTGGATCGCGCAGCGAGTCGCCGACGAGGCAGGCTCGCTCGAGGCGGTGGAGGCCGCGGTGGGGCGGCTGCGGCTCCCGGATCTGTACCTCGCGTGTGCGTGCGCCAGCGGCGATCCACGCGCGCTCGCCGCGTTCGACGCCGCGTTCGTCGCCGGCGATCGCCGCAACTCCGACGACGTCAAGCAGGCGCTGCGGGTCAAGCTGTTCGTCGGACCGGCGCCGCGGATCACCAGCTACGCCGGGCGCGGCGACCTCGGCCGGTGGGTCCGCGCCGTCGCCGCGCGGCTCGCGATCGACGAGGCGCGCGGCTCGTTCGAGGTGCCCGCAGAGGACGCGCTGCTCGAGGCGATCGGCATCGATCCGAGCCACGGCCCCGCGCACCAGCTGCTCAAGCAGGACGCCCGCGAGATCCTGCAGACCGCCGTGCGCGAGGCGATCGGCGCCCTGTCGGCGCGCGAGCGCACCATGCTGCTCCAGCACTACATCGACCGGGTCGGCGTGGTCGAGCTCGGCAAGCTGTTCGGCCTCGCGCCATCGAACGTGAGCCGCAACCTCGCCAAGGCGCGGATCGTGCTGGTGTCGCAGATCCGCCGCTCGGTCATGCGCCATCGCAAGCTCGGGGGCGACGAGCTCGACAGCCTGGTCGATCTGGTGCGCAGCCAGCTCAGCCTGACGGGGGGGCTCCGCGCGTGAGCCGGGCTCGAAGATCTCGCAAAAATGCGCGGCACCGGCCGTCTCTCTGAGTGATGCGTCCCGTCGTGCTCGCCGCCGTGGTGGTCTCGTTGTCGATCGGTGTCGCCGCGCGCGCCGGGACCCCGGGCGATCGCGATGCCACCTGGGCCGCCCAGGTCGAGCTGGACTACGAGCGTCAGCGCGTCGCGCGGCGGGTGATCGCGGAGGAGCCCCGGCTGCCGCTGCTCCAGCTCGTCGCGCTCGCCCGGGACCTCGGCGGCTGCGTCGGCCGGGCGCGCTCGCTGGTCGAGCCCCGCGAGGCCCACGCGCAGTCCCAGCTCGCGCTCCAGATCCACGGGTACTTCGCCCGGATCAAGGGGCAGCTCGCCGCGCTGCCCGTCGTGGAGCCCGTGGCGCCGCCGAGCGCGCGGTCCGTCGCTCCCCGTCGCCTCGTCGCCATCGGCGCCGCGCGCAGCTCCCGCAGCGCGGGAGCGTGACGCGCGTTTCCGTCGAGCCGACCCCGATCGCGTCGCGTACGCTTGGGGCCGATGAACGAGCTCGACATCCCGGATCCGGCGTGGCGCGAGGCGGTGGCGGCGATCGATGCCGGGCAGCTCGACGCGCTCCACGACCAGCTCGCCGCGCGCCCCCAGCTCGCGCGCGAGCGCCTCGAGGCCGGCGACGGCTACTTCGCGCGCCCGTACCTGCTGTGGTTCGTCGCGGAGAACCCCGTGCGGCGCGGCCGCCTGCCCCCCAACATCGTCGAGATCGCCCGCGCGCTCGTCGAGGCCGCGCGCGGCGCCGGCACGCTCGCCGCGCAGATCGATCAGGCCCTCGCGCTCGTATGCACCGGCCGGGTCCCCCGCGAGTGCGGCGTGCAGCGCGCGCTGATCGATCTGTTCGCCAGCGCCGGCGCCGATCTCGACGCCGCGCTGCGCGCCGCGCTCCCCCACCGCGAGCTCGAGGCCGCCGCTCACCTGCTCGCGCTCGGCGCTCGCCGCACGTTGCTCGTCGCCGCCGCGCTCGGCGAGGTCGAGGAGGTGCTCGCCCGCGGCGCCTCCTCCGGCGCCCGCGAGCGCCACGACGCCCTGATGTGCGCCGCCGTCGTCGGCCAGCCCGCCGCCATCGGCGCGCTGATCTCGCTCGGCGTCGAGCTCGACGCCTACGGCGCGCCCGGCTTTCACCCCCATTCGACCGCCCTCCACCAGGCCGTCGACGCCGGTGTGCTCCCCTCCGTCCAGCTCCTCGTCGAGGCCGGCGCCGACGCCACCGCGCGCGATCTGATCTACGACGGCACACCCCTCGGCTGGGCCCAGCACCTCCATCGGGCGGAGATCGCCGACTACCTGCGCCGGCGGCGTTGAGGCGGTCCGGGGAGGCGGGAGCGGGGGCGCGCGAGTTGGAGCGGGGCGCGCGATGGGCGGCGGGCGCGCGATGGGGCGGCGGGTGCGCGATGGGGGAGGTGCGGCGAACCCGCTGCTGTGCGAAGGCGCCCGCGCGATGAACGGTCGGCGGGTGAACGGTCGGCGGACGAACGGTCGGCGGACGAACGGTCGGCGGACGAACCGCGCATGGCGAACCCGTCGGATGGCGAAAACCGGGCACGGTGAACCGGTAGATCGGCGAACCCGTCGGATGGCGAACCCGGGCACGGTGAACCCGGGCACAGTGAACCCGTCGCCCAACGAACCCGCGCACGGTGAATCCGTCGCCCAACGAACCCGCGCACGGTGAATCCGTCGCACGGCGAACCGGAGCACGTGACCCCATCGCACGGCGAACCGGAGCACGTGAACCCATCGCACGGCGAACCGGAGCACGTGAACCCATCACACGGCGAACCCGCGGTCGACGAACTCGCGCACGGTGAACCTGCGCACGGTGAACCGGTCACCCAAGGAACCCGCACGGTGAATCCGTCGCTGGCGAACCGGAGCACGTGAACCCATCGCACGGCGAACCCGGGCACGGTAATCCGTCGCACGGCGAGCCGGAGCACGTGAACCCGTCGCACGGCGAACCGTCGGTCGACGAACTAGCGCACGGTGAACCTCGGCACGGTGAACCGGTCGCCCAACGAACTCGCGCACGGTGAACCTCG
>JBQCJR010000677.1:0-2324 GCA_051952595.1 Kofleriaceae bacterium | reverse complement strand
AGCCCGTAGCGTTCGCGGTCGGCACCCGACCCACGACACGGCTGTCGCGATCTGCCCGATCCGCTGTATCGCGCGCGCCGCAACCGGCTGGTTCGTGTGATCCGATGACCCTGGCTCCGTGGCACGGCCGCTGCTTACGCTGGCAGCATGCGTCGACTGCTTCCCTTGCTGGTCGTGTGTGGGCTGGTCTCGCGGGCGTCGGCGGACGGCGTCTACTTCACCGAGTCGGTCGGGGCGACGGCGATCCAGGACGAGCTCGGCCAGACCTTCGATCGCGCGGTCCGGATCCGGGTTGGCCTCGGCGTGCGTCGAGGCGTGTGGGCGGCCGAGCTGTGGGGCGGCGGCTTTCTCGACC
Source organism: Kofleriaceae bacterium (assembly GCA_051952595.1). Lineage (GTDB taxonomy): Bacteria > Myxococcota_A > Polyangia > Haliangiales > Haliangiaceae > JABFXX01. The sequence continues at coordinate 1,969 of JBQCJR010000677.1, read as the reverse complement.
TCCAGGACGGCGCCGGCGACTACGATCGCGCGACCGGCGGCTACCGGGATCCGAGCGCGCTCGGCCACTACGGGCTCGACCTCAAGTACCTCCAGCCGATGTCGTGCCACGTCGAGCTCTACCTGCGCGGCAGCGCGAGCGCCGGCAAGCTCGGCACCGAGGGTGCGCTCGACGGCTATGGCGGCCGCGGGCTCGGCGGCGGCGGCGGGATCCAGCTGAAGGGCAAGGTGCGGGCGCTCGGCTTCCTGTGGTGGCCGCTGTTCTTCACCAAGCTCGGGCCGACGGTCACGGCGGCGATCTACGCCGACGCCGGGTTCGACTTCTACCGGCTGCACCCGGGCGGCCGGCTCGACGCGACCCCGGCGATCGACGCTCGGTTCACCACGCTGAGCTTCGGGTTCTCGATCGGCAGCGATCTCTAGCCGGATGGCGTAGCCTGCCGGCGTGACTCGCGCCGTGACCCGGACCTGGTATCGCATCGCGCTGGCTCGGGCTGGCGCAGCTCCGTCGGTGGTGGCCGCCCAGGGCGAGCACCTCGGCGCGGCGATCGACGCCGCGGAGCAGCACGTGCGTGGATCGCGCGCCGTGGCGGCCGAGGTGGCCTCGGGCGATCAGGTGCCGCTCGGCGAGTCGGTCGGCAAGCAGCACGTGGTCGAGCTCGACGAGACCATCGCGGAGCCGCCGGCGTTCGAGTGGCCGAGCGGGGTGCTGCCGCAGATCGGCCACACCGAGGCGCTGCACGACGTGCGGAGCGGCTACGTGATCCACCCGGATCCCTCGCTGCTGGTGATCGAGGCGCAGACCTACCGGGCGCACCTGGACGATCTGTTCCTCGGCCTGCTCGAGCGGCTGCCGGCCGGCGATAACCTCGAGGTCCGCGTGCTCGACCACTTCGAGGACGCCGCGACGACCGACGTGTGGCTGACCTCGCGGGTCAACGCGAAGAAGATCCTGCGGTTCCTCGACGACTACGACACCGACCTGATCCACAACGGCCACATCGAGCTCTCGATCTACGTGCGCAAGCACGCCGCGACGCTGCGGCTCACCGAGCACAAGACGGTGGTGTGGCTGGCCGAGCAGGGCGGCCTCGAGGCCGAGGTCACCCAGTGGCTCGGCGAGCTCGGCGTGTCGCGCGTGCGCGATCTGCCGACGATCGCGCGCGTGCCGCACTTCCACTACCGGCCGGCGAACAGCCGCGATCGCACCAAGCTCGCCGATCAGCTGTATCGTCACCGCTTGCGGCGCGTCGATGCCGTGCCGCGCGACACCGAGGGGTGATCGCGCAGCCAGAACCGGTACGGCCGCTCGGCCCACGCGCCGGCGTAGTCGATGCCGACCCGCGGCCCGGTCGCGACCTCGGGAGGCTCGCCGCTGCCACGGGCCACGAACAGCGGCCCGCGCGATAGGTCCTTGCGATCGTGGCGGCGATCCAGCCGGAGCGCGGTGGTGACCTTGCCGGGGCCGCGGCCGATCGTCGGATCGTCCTCGAGGCCGAGGTGCGGCGCGATCGCCCGGATCAGCACCGCCTGGCCGTGGCCCGCCTCGCCGGTGACGATGTTGAACATCTGGTGGATGCCGTAGCAGAGATACACGTACGAGCGGCCGCCCGGTCCGAACATCACCGAGCTCCGCGCGGTCGGCCCGAACCGGGCGTGGCTCGCGAGATCTTCGGGGCCGAGATAGCCCTCGGTCTCGACGATGATGCCGGCGCGGCGCCGATGGACCAGCACGCACCCGATCAGCTCGCGCGCGACGACGAGGGCGTCGCGGCAGAACCAGCTCTCGGGGAGCCGTGCGCGGGTCAGGGCCTCGATCGACATCGCCGGGCAGTGTGTGCCGGCTATTCCTGCCTGGCGAGCAGGTGCGCGCGATCGAGGCCCTGGAGCACCTCGCCGACCCGGCCATCCGCGGCCAGCGCATCGAGCAGCGCCGCAGTGCGCTCGCGATAGGCGTCGAGCCCGAGCTG
>JBQCJR010000676.1:0-2493 GCA_051952595.1 Kofleriaceae bacterium | reverse complement strand
CGCGCGCGCGAGCCGCTCGCCGTCGCGGTCGTGGGTCGCCATGCTCGCGGAGCGATCGAGCACGATCACGGTGCGCGTCGCGCGGGTCGATCCGGCGCCCGGACCGGCGAGCGCGAGGATCCCCGCGGCGAGCGCGAGCGCGATCAGGGCGAGCGACGCGCGGTGGCGGAGCTGGGCGCGGGCGCGGCGCGACGGCGGGCGCGGATCGAGGATCGCGCGCAGCAGGATCGCGCTCGGCACGGTGCGCCGCGCGTCGTGTCGCCGGTACAGGTACGCGGCGACCAGCGGCACGGCGAGCGCCGCGAGCGAGAGCGCCCACGGGCTGGCGAGGTTCACCGCCCACCTCCGCGGGTGGCTTCGGTGATCTGGCGCCGCCGCAGCTCGCCGGCGATCAGCGCGCGCGCCGGCACGGTGGTGAACGCGGGCGCGTACGCGATGGCGAGCTCGCCGCAGCGCGCCTCGATCTCGGCGCACCATCGCGCGAGCCCGGCGGCGTAGTCCCGGCGGGCGGCGCGGCTGTCGCGCACCGAGACCTGTTCGCCGGTCTCGCTGTCGACCAGGACGCCGTCGCGCAGGTCCGGCGCGAGCTCGCAGTCGCCGAGCACGTGCAGCAGCACCGGGCGGCGGGCCAGCGCGGCGAGCCGGAGCAGCGTCGCCTCGCGAACCTCGGGCTCGACGAGCAAGTCGGTGAGCAACACGGCGTGATCGGCGCGCCCGCGCTCGGCCTCGGCGGCGAGCGCGGCGGCCAGGTCGACGGTGCCACCGGCCTCGGCGCGCTCGAGCGCGCGGACGATCGCCGGCAGCGCCCCGGCGTGATCGCCTCGCACGCTGCCGCCGCGCGGCCCGGCGATCGCGATCCGCACGCGCTCGCGGGAGCGCAGCGCCAGGAACGCCAGGCACGCGGCGAGCTCGCCGGCGTGGTCGAGCTTGCGCGGCGCGCCGAACCCCATGGACGCGCTGGCGTCGACCACCACGGCGATCGCGAGATCGCGATCCTCGTGGAACAGCCGCACCAGCACCGCCTCGAGCCGCGCGAACGCGCTCCAGTCGACCAGCCGCAGGTCGTCGCCGGGCGCGTACGGCCGGAAGTCGGCGAGATCGACGCCGCGGCCGCGCACCCGCGACCGCCGGTCGCCGGGCCGGGCCCCGGTCGAGCGGTGCGGTGCGGCGACGCGCAGGGCGTCGAGGCCCCGGAACAGCGCGCGATCGATCCGCATCACGCCATCGCCGCGATCACGTCGGCGACCAGGGCGTCGGTCGAGACGCCGTCGAGCGTGGCATCGAAGCCGAGGATCATGCGGTGGCGCAGCACCGGCGGCGCGATCGCGACCAGGTCCTCGGCGCCGACCCACGCGCGTCCGGCGAGCAGCGCGTGGGCGCGCCCGGCGAGCAGCAGCGACTGCATCGCGCGTGGGCTCGCGCCGAACCGCACCAGCTCGCGCACCCGCGCCGGCGCGCTCGGGTGATCCGGGTGGGTGGCCAGGGTCATGCGCGCGGCGAGGTCGGCGACGTGCGGCGCGACGACGATCTGGCGGACCATGCGCTGGATCGCGATCAGCGCCGCGCGATCGAGCACGCGCCCCGCGGTCGCGAGCTGGGTGCCGGTGGTCGCGAGGCCGATCGAGCGCAGCACCTCGAGCGAGGGGAAGCCGACGGTGACCTTGAGCAGGAACCGATCGAGCTGGGCCTCGGGCAGCGGGTAGGTGCCCTCGGTCTCGATCGGGTTCTGGGTCGCGATCACGCAGAACGGCTCGGGCAGGGCGTGGCGCGCGCCGGCCACGGTGACCGAGTGCTCCTGCATCGCCTCGAGCAGCGCGGACTGGGTCTTCGGGGTCGCGCGGTTGATCTCGTCGGCGAGCACCAGGTTCGCGAACAGCGGCCCGGGCCGGAACTCCAGGCCGGTGCGGCCGGCGTCGTCGCGCACGAGGATCTGGGTGCCCGTGATGTCGGCCGGCATCAGGTCGGGCGTGAACTGGATCCGCGACGACGCCAGCTCGACCGCATCACCGAGCGTGCGCACCAGCAGGGTCTTGCCGAGCCCGGGCTGGCCCTCGATCAGGACGTTGCCGCCGCCGAGCAGGCCGATCAGCACCTCGCGGCACAGCGCCTCTTGGCCGAGCACCACCTGGGCGAGCTCGGCGAGCACGCGCTCGAGCGCGCTGGCGGCGCTCGCGAGCGCCTCCTCGTCGATCGCGGCGGCTCCGGTGACCGGGGAAATGGCGGTGGCGGCAGGCGGCATGTCACGGCTCCTTGGGGGTGCGCAGCGCCTCGAAGTAGCGCTGGATGAAGTCGCGGCGGGTCAGCGGGATCCGGTCGCGGCGGATCTCGGATTCGGCGATCGCCGAGTAGTGCTCGCGCACGCGACCGAACTGCTCGGAGGCGTGACCGCCGGCCGCGCCCCCGCCAACCGCGATCGAGCCGGCCACGGCCGCGACCGCGCCGATCGCGACCACGCCGGCGCCGATCGCGGCGCCAGCAGCGATGGGGCCGACA
>JBQCJR010000675.1:0-28799 GCA_051952595.1 Kofleriaceae bacterium | reverse complement strand
GATAGCTTCACCGCGCTGCTCGGCTTCCTCGACCAGCACAAGCCCGACCTGGTGATGAACCTCGTCGAGTTCTTCCGCGACGACCCCGAGCACGAGCACCACGTCCCCGCCGTGTTCGAGCTGCTCGGCGTCGGCTACACCGGCAACCGCCCGCTCGCGCTGTCGCTGTGCCAGAAGAAGCCCCAGGCCAAGGCCGTGCTCGCCGCCCACGGCATCCCCACGCCCGACGGCATCACCGTCGACGGCAGCGTGCCCGAAGATCTCCGCCTGCGCTTCCCGTTGATCGTGAAGCCCGCGTACGACGACGCGTCCGGCGGGATCGACACCGGCTCGGTCGTCCACGATCGCGCCGCGCTCGTCGCGCGCTGCCAGCAGCTGCTCGTCGATCACCGCGGCGCCGCGCTCGTCGAGGAGTACATCGAGGGCCGCGAGATCCACTGCGCGATCCTCGGCGACCAGCCCCTGCCGCTGTACGAGATGGAGTTCAAGGGCGGGCTCGACGAGCTCGGCCAGCCCCTGCCGCGGATCATCACGTACCGCGCCAAGTGGGACCCGTACAGCCGCGATCACCACGCCGTCGCCGGCAAGTGCCCCGTCGAGGATCTGCCCCCCGCGCTCGTGGCACGGATCCAGTCCACCGCGCTGCGCGCGTACCGCGCCCTCGGCTGCCGCGACTACGCGCGCGTGGACATGCGCGTCGACGTGCAGCGGGGGGAGATCTACGTGCTCGAGGTCAACCCCAACCCGGACCTCGCGGACAGCTGCGCCTTCGCGACGTCCGCCGCCGCGACCGGCCGGACGTACAATCAGATGATCTGCGAGATCATCGATCTCGGCCTGAAGCGCAACCGCGCGCCGCAGATCCAGGGCGGCTTCGACCAGCTGCTGAAGGAATACCGCGACCGCCAGTGACGCGGGCTCGGGGCCGCGCGGAGCGAGGCGAGGGCGCGCGTTCGGGTGGCGGCGCAGAGGAGGGCGCGGCCATGAGGGAGCCGGTCTCGGCCGCGGCGCGGATCTCGGCGAAGATTCCGGTCTCGGCCGCGGCGTGGATCTCGGCGAAGATTCCGTTCTCGGCCGCGGCGCGGATCTCGGCGAAGATTCCGTTCTCGGCGAAGATTCCGGTCTCGGCGAGGCATCAGCCATGACGAAGAAACCTGTGCCGGCGAAGGCTCGAAGTGCCGCGGAGGCGATCTCTGCGAGATCCTCCAAGGCAGCGAGATCACTGCCACCGAAGGCGAGGAAATCTCTGCCGCCGAAGACGGGGAAATCCCCGCCCCCGAGGGCGAGGAAATCTCTGCCGCCGAAGCCGGGGAAATCCCCGCCCCCGAAGGCGAGGAAATCTCTGCCGTCTGCGAAGGCGGCGGAGATCTCGGCGAAGTCTTCGGGGATCGCGACGCCGGCCAAGGCGGAGATCTCGGGGACTCCGCGAGCCACCAAGTCGGCCGCGATCTCGGCGAGATCATCGGGAGCGGCGAAGGGGCCCCCGCGAGTCGCGAAGTCCGCCGCGGCGTTCGGCGAGGTGCTCGATACCCGCGCCCTGAACCGCGCCTATCTCGCCCGCCAGCTCCTGCTCGAGCGTGCGCCGCTGACTCCGCTCGCCGCGATCGAGCAGCTCGCCGGGATGCAGGCACAGATCCCGCGCCCGCCGTTCATCGGCCTGTGGACCCGCCTGCGCGCCTTCGAGCGCGCGCAGCTCCACCAGCTGTTCCACGATCGCTCGATCGTCCGCGGCACGGCGATGCGCGCGACGTTGCACCTGATGAGCGCGGCGGACTTCGTCGCGCTGCGCGCCGCGCTGCAACCCATGCTCACCGCGGGCATGCGGGCGGTCCTCAAGGACCGCGTCGAGCATCTCGATTTGTCCGCCCTGGTCGCGTTCGCCCGGACACAGCTCCCCGCGACGTTCGAGGATCTCCGCCCGCGCCTCGCGGCGCAGTTCACGCACGTCGACGAGCGCGCTCTCGGCTACGCCGTGCGGACCCACCTGCCGCTGATCCAGGTCCCCACGCACGATCGGTGGTCGTTCCCCAGCAACGCCCAGTTTCATCTCGCCGAGACCTGGATCGGCCAGCCCGTCGCGGCGCAGGCCGACGCGCGGCTGCTCGTCCGTCGCTATCTCGCCGCGTTTGGTCCCGCGACCGTCAAGGATGCGCAGCGCTGGTCCGGGCTCGCTGACCTCGCGCCCGCCTTCGAGCAGCTCCGCCCCGAGCTCGTGACCTTCCGCGACGACAAGAAGCGCGAGCTGTTCGACCTCCCCGGCGCGCCCCGGCCCACCACCGCGTTGGACGCGCCCGTGCGCTTCCTCCCCGAGTACGACAACCTCGTCCTCGGCCACGATGACCGCCGGCGCATCGTCGCCGACGAGCATCGCCCGCGCTCGTCACCAAGAACCTGCAGGTCAAGGCGACGTTTCTCGTCGATGGATTCGTCGCCGGCACCTGGCGCATCGAGCGCAAGAAGCAGGAGGCCACCCTCGTGCTGTCGCCGTTCGCGCCGCTGTCGAATGGCGCCCGCGCCGCGCTCGAGGAGGAGGGCCCAGCGCTGCTCCGGTGGAGCGAGGACGACGCCGCGCGGTTCGCGATCACACAGGAGGCGTGAGCGCCGAGCGCACCACGCGGCACGGATTGCCCACCGCGATCACGTCCGGCGGGATATCTCGCACCACGACGCTCCCCGCTCCGATCACGCTGTTTTTTCCGATCGTGACCCCCGGGCAGACGATCGCGCCCCCGCCCAGCCAGACGTTGTCTTCGATCCGGATCGGCAAGGCGAACTCCAGCCCCGATCTCCGCAGCTCCGGATCGATCGGATGCCCCGCCGTGTAGAGGTGAACCCCCGGCGCGACCTGGACATCTTCGCCCAGCTCGATCGTGGCGCAGTCGAGGAACACGCAGTCGAAGTTCACGAAGGTGCCCCGCCCGATCGAGATGTTCGTCCCGTAGTCGCACGAGAACCTCGGCCGCACCGTCACCCCCTCGCCGACCTTCCCGAGCAGCTGCCTCAGGATCTCCATGCCCGCCGGCCCGGCCGTGGCATTGAACGCCGCCATCAGCGCATGCGCTCTCCGCGCCGCCTCCACCAGCTCCGGTTCCGTGGCCCGGTACAGCTCCCCCGCCAGCATCTTTTCGCGCTCCGACTTCATGCGGGAAGCGTACTTGGCCGAGGCCGTCCCTTGACACCCCCACCCCTGGTGCGTCATCTATGTGGCCGCCAGACATTCCGGAGTAGCTCAGTGGTAGAGCAGGCGGCTGTTAACCGCCGGGTCGGGGGTTCGAAACCCTCCTCCGGAGCCATAAGGAGCGTCAGACCAAATCGCACCTGGTCGGCGGTCCTTCAGCGAAGTGCTGAAAAACCCAAGTATTCGCCGCGTTGTAGCGACGCGAGTGGACGGGGGGAGCGGGTTACGAGCTCGACCAGCCGCCAGTGAGGCGGTCTCATGGGCGCCTCTGGCGAGTCTTTCGGGACAGACTCCGAAAGACTCGAGTCTCCGGAGACTCGGGGAGACGCCCGGGTGTCGCCCGCGACTCAAAGACCAAACGGGAGATAGGTGGTGGATATCATCGGGGAACTCGCCGCGGCTCTCGTTCACGCCGAAATCCGGGGTCCCCATGGATCGAGAGTCTCCGGAGATTCCGGGAGTCTCCGGAGACTCGCGGCGCCGATCGCCTAGACCTTGAACGGCAGGGCCTTGAGCCACTTCTACGCATGGGCAACGTGCACCGCGCGCGCGTTGCTGCGAGCGACGGGCGCGAAGCTGCGCGAGGAGCGCGGGCGGGACCACGAAGCGAGCCGGTTCGTTCACGGCATCTCCGGCCCACTTTCGCGCACGCAGCTCAGGATGTAGTGCCCGTGCCCGCCGTCGTCGTGCCAAGCGTTGGTCGCCGTGACCGGCGTGAACGACTCCTTGCTGTCATTGCGCTCACGGGTCCGCGTGCCGTTGGGCAGCTTGCCATCGCGCCACGGCGTCGTCTCGAGCTGGATCGCCCGGACGATCCATCGGTACGACAGAGGTGGCATGCCGGGGATCTTGGAGAGCCCCTCGAAGTAGAAGAACGGATCGATGCCGAGGTACACGTCACCTTCGACGAACGCTCCGAGCTGTGCGCCCTCGCGGGGCCGCTCTCGGAACGCCATGAAGGCCCCAGCGTCGATCACCCACACGCCTTTGGCAACGAAGACAACGCGCGCCCGGACGCGGTAGCGCGACGCGCCCAGATGCTCGGCGTTCAATGGATCCTCGGTGGCCGGTCGCAACTCGTCCAGCGCGTCGAACTCCAGCGCGAACTTCGCCTGCCGCCCGACCGTGAAGTCGCCGTAGTTGCCGTCTTGGATGATCCAGGACGACAAGCCAACGTGGATCGCTGGCTCGGCGCGGTTCAACACGCAGACATGTTCCACTCCCACCGCCGTTCACACAAGCAACCTGCATGAGCGTGTGGTCACCTCGGCGGGTGCGCACGTTGCCTCGTCGTCGCGTCACCGCCGCTTTGGCGGTGGTGGGGCGTAGTGACGCGCGAGAACGCCGATGATGACTCCGGCAAGAAGTGCGGTGAGAGTCATGGCATCTCCTCGCGGTGCGACGTCGCATCATCGATGTCGCCGTCGGACCCACCGAGCGCGTAAGCAAGGTTGGTGGCAACCGCATGACTCTGGTCGCGCGCCTCAGTCTGCGCCAGTGGGCCCGACTCGTGCGCGCTGACGGCACGCTCGTCATGATCGCTAGCAATGTCGATCGGCATGCCCTTCGTGTACGCCCGACGGGCGCACAAAGGTCCGCCACCCGATCAGCCGAATGCGCGCCACCTGGCGGAGTTTTCGGTTTTCTCGACGAGGACGCTGTCCACCGTCACCCAATTCGAGTGTGCGAACAGCGCGACAGATCTTGAGCCCGTCCCTTACCCGCGTAGCCCTACAGGGTCATGCGGGCGCGCCGACGTAGGCGGTGCTGCAATGGCAGCGGGCTCACATCCGCGAGTGCGAGCAGCGCCACTCTCAGCTCGCCAGCAAGACCCTGGAACACGCTCTCCCTCGTCGCGTCTTCGACGAGTTGCAGGAAGGCGTAGTCACCAGATTGCGCGCGAGCGTCCCGCAGCCGATCGTTGGCACGCTCGACGGCTTGACGTCGCTCGGCGCGCATCCGAGCCAGCATCCTCCGCGCCGTCGTTTCGCTTGGGACGTTTCCGGCGGACGGGATGCGCAGTACGTCCCTCCGTCGCTCGGTCGGCATCGCAATGAGGTTGGCTATGTGCGCTGCCTCGCGCGGTGTGTACCCGTGAGCCCCCAGCAACAAGCGAAGGAGGGCCGTGCGTAGATCATCGTCGTGCCGAGTGTCGTGGGCATTCCAGATGGCGCGCTGCTGCTCATGAGCGGCGCGTGTGATCGACGCGCGAACGGCATCCAGCTCTTCGGTGTTGACGCGGGTGTGCTCGATCTCCAGCTCGTTTCTCGTCACCTCGTCCGCGATTGTTACGAGCGTCGGCCGGATCACCTCGCGTCGACGCTCACGCTCCGCTTGCGCTTCGTTCGCCAGTGCGAGCTGGCGAGCCCGCTGGCGTTCTATGTAGCCTTCGATCCGTCGGGCCTCCGCAGCGGCGCTCATCCGCTCGCGCGCGATCTGTTCGGTATACGCGAGCACCTCCAAGGCACGCTCACCGTACGTGCGTGCGGCTGTGCCGACCGGCTCGTAGACCAGCGTCTCGTGACCGCGCCCATGGATCGCGGCGCGCAACGCGTCCTGATCGTGTTTGCGTGTGCGTCGTCGTGGCACGGGGCTTCTTCAAGACCTCGGCAGGTGGGTGAGCCACCGGCCCGAGGGAGGCGCGGAGTCGCCGGGAAATGAGCCCGGTGTTGGCCGAGGGCTAGCTTACGCAAACGCTATGACAGCGTTCTTGGCCCCCCCCCCTCGAAGGCGTCCGGGCGGCTGGCTTCCGAGGAAGCTTATCGGGTTTCGTCGATGCCGGCTCCGCGTGTTCACGTCCCGTGAGCTATGGTGCGAGCGCGGTTGCCGCGTTCTCCGGAGACTCGCGGCGCCGATTACCTAGACCTTGAACGGGAGGTCCTTGAGCCACTTGCCGAGGCCGGGGTGGGACAACCCGAGGCGCTTGGCAGCCCGGTGCACGTTGCCCTCGTGCCTGACGGCGACGATGCGTAGAACTGTGGTCTCGATCTGCTCGAGCGATGTGGCTGCGTGGCGGACGACGGACTCACGATCGGCTGCGGTGAAGCACGCGAGTTCTGCCCCGAGCTCGTTGGTTGCGTCCAGGGCGCATTCAAAGACGACGCGGTCGATATCAGCGGGGCGGGATGTCAGCGGAGGCACAATGATGGACGAGGCGACGAGCGAGGGGCGCAGGGCGCCCTGTCCCAGGCTGATGAACAGCTGAACGCGTGCGCCGGCGATGCGCGCGTCGCGGCTCAGCTCCTGGAACTCCCCCTCGCGTAGTCGATCCGGACGAACGCACAGGGTTCCCCCGCGACTGCGATCGATTGGGCTTGCGCCATTGGACGGCACCGCCTTCTCGTGCCGGTCCGGCGGCCACACGACGAACGGCGCGGCGGGGCCGAGCGTGCGGCGATGGATCTGTCGTGCGACGCAGGTGACATCGTGTGAGCCGGCCAAGATGAGCGCGGCGCGCCGGCCAGACGCGGCGCGGATCGCTCGAATTGCCAAGTCGATCGTTGGCCCGTGCTCTGGGTTCCATCCGAGGACCCGCGCGAGGTACGCGCGTAGTTCGATCAACCTGGGACTCTCAGCGACCAACGAGACCTTGCCGATGCCGACCTCGACGCCGGCAAAGAGCGGCGCGCCGACCTCCATGATGGGTTGGGTGTCCACGGTGGTGCCATTCGTGCTTCCGAGGTCGTTGATCCACCAGCGGTCGCCTGTGCGCGTGAGCTTCGCGTGGACGCGCGAGAGGAACCCGCTCGGATCCACAAAGCGCAGATCTGCTTGCGGACCGGAGCCGAGGGTGACCTCAGAACCGGTCAACGCGTGGGCGGGATCCGCGCCCCATTCGCGAAGCCGGACCACGTCGGGATCAACGAGCCATGCGCTTGGAGGGTCGGTGTCAACGTCGGTGCGGATGTACTGCTGGTCCGTCATCGCGCGGAGCTTGACCGACGAAGGACAGCGCGGCGAGGCTCGTCCATCGCGTCAACCTCGCAAGTTGCTCTCGGCTCCGAGCTTGGAATCGGTGACCATGCACCACCGCGCCCACTGCTCGTCCCACGAACGGTGCCGAACCACCTGCCGCAGGGCTCGTTCGGTGATGGGTTCCACGCCATCGACCGCGACGAGGGTCAGCAGGTGTTCCTGGATGGCCGGTGCAAGCAACGTGAGGTCGACGAGGTGCGTGATGCGAGCCCGTGTGAAGCCAAGCCGCTGGGCGATGCCGACGTAGTCGTGCGCGTCCCCGGACTCGATCGCCGCCCGCATCTTGTGTGCCAAGGCGAGCATGACGGCGACGCGTGCAGGTTGTCGGGACGGGGTGGCTGGAGCCTCGGCAACGAAGCGCGTTCGATGTCGACGCCGCACGCGATGAAGCGTGTGGACCAGGACGGTCGGAGGTGACGGGACGACGGAGCTCATGGGAGGGGCTCGTTCATGCAGTCATGTGCCGGTAGCGAGGACTCACGGTGGGGGGCGCCGTTGGAGCGAATGGCGTCGGCGAGGTTCGCGAGCCGGAGCGTCACCTTGTTCGCGGGCTCATCGACTTCGACTCGCTCGACCACGGCTCGGAGCAACCTCGCTCGATTCTCAGGGCTGAGCACATCCCAGACCGACGCGAAGTCCTGGAGGCACTGCTCGACCCACGCGGCGTCGAGTTCGACCGCCGCGAGGTTGCCGAGCTCGCGTTGTACCGTGGCGAGCCGTTGTTCGCAGCGATGCATCTGTTCGTCGAGCGAGCGCAGCCGCTCGTCGACCAAGCGGCGCGCCGGCCCAGTCACGGAAGGAAGCGTCTCGATGACTTGGCGGCTCTCGGCGGCGAGCACGGCGAGCTCGTGGGGAAGCTGGTCACGCTCGATGGCGAGGTCGGCGCGCCGCGCAGTCACCCGCTCGGTGACCTCGGCGGTGACCTCGGCGACGAGATTGCTGGTGAGGACCTTCGCTCGCAATTGTTCAACCACGTAGTCTTCGATGGCTGCCGCCGGCAGAGGGCTTGACGGACACGCCTCCACGCCCTGCTTGTCGCGTGTGATGCAGCGGTAGTACCGGTACTCGGTCCGCCCCACGCGCGTCGAGGCGGCAGTGAACCCCGCGCCGCAGCAAGCGCATCGCAACACGCCGCGGAGCAAGTAGGCAGGATTTTGAACCCTGAGCGTCTTCGCGCGCGTAGCCGCAGCGAGCAGTGCGCGGGCCTGCTCGAACGTCGTCCGCTCGATCAGACGCGCATGCTCGCCCTCGTGCAGCTCGGTGCCATGCGGCATGTACCCGGCGTAGATCGGATTCTTCAACACGCGCTGCACATCGTTCTTGGTCCAGGGGCGTGCCTCCCGCATCACGCCTCGCGTGGTGCGGTGGCGCTTCGTCGTTCGGTGTCGCTCGTTGAGCCGTCGGGTGACGGTCAAAACCGAGCGTTCGGCGAGATAGAGCGAGAAGATTTCGCGGACGACCACGGCCTCGAGCTCGTTGACCACGAGTCGCTTGTCGACGATTCGATACCCGAGCGGTACGGGACCACCGGTCCACTTGCCCTTACGGCGAGCCCCAGCGATCTTGTCGCGGGTACGTTCCGCGATCATCTCTCGTTCGAACTCGGCAAACGAGATGAGGATGTTGAGCGTGAACCGCCCCATCGCGGTTGCCGTGGAGAAGTGCTGGGTCACCGAGACGAACGATGTGCCGGCCTTGTTGAGCCGCTCGATCAACTCCACGAAGTCGAGCATCGATCGGCTGAGCCGGTCGATCTTGTACACGACGATGACGTCGATCTTGCCGGCCTCGACATCGGCGAGGAGCCGCTGAAAGGCGGGCCGATCGGTGTTGGCACCGGTGTAGCCACCGTCATCGTATTGCTCGTCCACCACGACCCAGTCCGGCTCCTGTCGGATGTAGGCCAAGCAGGCGTCGCGCTGCGCATCCAGCGAGTTGAATTCCTGGTCGAGTCCGGTGGAGGTCGACTTGCGCGTGTAGATGGCGCAGCGCTTGCGGTCGGGAGCTGGTGCCACTTTGGGTGCACGGGGCTTCATCGTTGGTTCTCCTTGGTCCGCGTCGGTTCCTGCTGAACAGCAGGCGGCGTGTGGGACCGCTGCTCGAGGAGCGCGACAATGCGCCCGAGGTGGGCGTTGAGCTTGGCCAGCTCGTCAACGAGGTTCGGCAGCGTCGCCTCGAAGAAGCGGTGCCCCATCCGGGTCAGGTGGAAATCGGTGTTGCTCACGCCGCGCGCTCCGGACGATGAGGAGCCAGGCCGAAGAACCGAAAACCATTCCAGGCGGTGCCGGTGATCTTCGTGGCGATCTGCGACAGCGTTCGGTAGTGCTGGCCTCCGTACTGGAAGCCGTCATCGAGCACGGTCACGACGTGCTCGATTCCATCGAAGCGTCGCGAGAGATGCTCACCGACCGCGGGAAGGCGCGGATCTGCTCCCCGAGCCCTGTCCGGGCGTTGCGGCGGCAGCGTCACCTGCCACCGTACGGGAGCCTGCGGTGCGAGCTGCTCGATCTGCTTGAGCGCCCGAGGCGAGAGGCCACCAAACGCGAGCTCCTGAATGCGCCAAGCGAGACGCTTGCGCAGGTACTGCTTGTTTCGACTTCGGGTCGCGAACCCGAACAGAGCTCGGAATTGTTCGGCGAGCTCGCCGACGCTCATGTGGTCGAGGGCGCGGAGTTGGGCCGCGGTGCCCGCCGACAGCTTGTAGTCGGGAGTTCGTCGTCTTGCCGTGTGCACGTCCAGATCTCCTTCTGGCAGCGAAGCGCAGCTGCCGTTGGACATGTGGGCGTGGTCTTCGACGCGAAGCAACTCACGAGTCTCGTCGTCTGGAGGCGGGATCACGACCTCGACTCGCGTTGAACGTTGGGTGTGTCGGCGGACGGCGGCGACGTGCGGTCCGCAAGGAGGAACGCCACGATGCCGGTCGCCAAGATGTGGACGGTGGCCTCGCGCCGGTGGAGGCAGTCCGATGAGAGCGCCGGCGAGGCAGGGAGGAAGCCATCGGCGGGCCGTGGTGCGCGCGTAGCCATCCGCGGAGAAACGCGGTTTGGCCCGGAAAACTGTGACCCGAAATCGACAAGAAGTGATGCCGTCGTCGAGCGACGCCTGCAGCGGCTCCGGATGGCGCCGCGTTCGCCGGCATGTCTTGAACACTCGCGGGAGGCTCGCGAGGCGCTCGGAAGCTTCTGGAATCTTCGCGGGGACCTCGCGAGAACCTCGCGGTACTTCGCGGAATGCTCGCGACGGATCTCCGACCTCCGACCTCCGAACTGGAACGGGGAGGGGGAGCTGGCGGGCAGGCGAGCCCCACGGGAAGACGGGATCTCCCTTCGTGAATGCGGCGTGTCCCCTTCGAGCACGCGCGAGCTTTGTCTATCCAGCAAGAAGTGCCCCGACTGAAATGCGATCGGAGACCTGAATGGCGGGACGAATTCGCTCGATCAAACCGGAGATCCTCGAGGACGATGTCACTGCTCACCTCTCGCACCTGGAGTACCGGTTGTTCGTGGGTACGTGGCTCATCGCCGACGACTACGGGAACCTGCGCGGTGACCCTGACTACATCCGGGGACGCATCCTCTGGGGCACTGGAGAGACCCACGAAGACGTAGTGAGAGCGCTCGGCGCGCTCGTCAGTGCTTCGCTGCTGGTCCCGTACCGGGTCCGCGGCCAGCCCTACCTTCACATCGCAGGCTGGGCGAAACACCAGCGGGTCGACAAGCCGGGCAAGCCCCGGATGCCGGGCCCTCACGAGGACACCGCGCTCGCGCCACATCGAGAGGCGGACTCGCACGAGGTTCGCGAGGACGCTGCGACGGAGCTCCGGCCGCGGCCGAGCGAAGCGGATCCACCTGGGGCGGCAACGTCCCCATGTGCCCGCTCGGGTCCCGAATCGCGCATGCCGGCGAACTGGGAACCCGACTCGAGCGAGGCGAACCAAACCGCGGCAGCGGACGCCACGGCACGTGGTGTGAGTGTCGGGCATGCAACCGCGAAGTTCCGCGAACGGGCACGTGCACGTTCTCTCGTTTCGAGCGACTGGAACGCGTCCTGGCGCGAGTGCCTGCTGACGGAGTTTCCGACCGCCCAGCCGATTCGAGAGGCGATCGCACGCGCCGAGCGCGAGCAGAACGCCAGGGCGGCCAAGGAACGCGAGCGAGCGGTCGCCGCACAGCCCGAGCTCTTCAGACCGACGTCGGACGAGTTCTGGCATGCGGTGGAGGAGACCGTCAAGCGAGCGCCCGATGCCGCTCACGTCCTGTGCTGACCTGTACCCGATGAGGCCGACCTGTCCTAGAAGGTGGTTGTTGCCCAGTCGTGAAGGTGATCGGCGAAGCGCCGCAGCCATGTGCCCGCTTGCGGTGCAAGGACGCGCGCTCGGCGCGACTTGTCGACTGTTCTCAACGGACGGTCCCCCCGTCACTGAATGCGCTGACGTCGGATTAGTACCGTTCATGTTCCGAAACTGAGACCACAACTCGCCGCACCAGCTACGTTGCTGAACCCCGATTCGAAGCGCTGGTTACAGCCGGCCGCGCGCAGCGACATGTGCGATGTCTCGGTGCCTCGCACGGACAGCAGGATCGTGCGAGAAGCGGAGACGGAAGCTGCAGTGTGATGGCATCGAGCTGATGCTCGGACCTGCAGCTCAGGCCAGCGACCCCGAGCGGAAGCAAGCAGTATGTGCAAGAACGTTCGTGAAGTGGAATGGCGCTGCAGGCAGTGCCGGAAGCTCCTGGGCCTGATCCGAGAGGGGCGTGTCTACCTCCGGTTCGCCCGCAGCCACGAGTACATCGCGTCGCTTCCGGCTTCGGCAGTTTGTCGTGGGTGCGGAACACTGAACGAGACCACTGAGCTTTCGGAAGCGACACTCGCGCGCTCCGAGTAGCGAAACGCTGCGCACGACCGCGCGGTCCATCCCACCACGAGGCGCACGACGCCCTGACGCGGCCACCTGAGGTGCACGACACCCGGCCGAGACAGCTGGCGTATGCGCGCACGTTGGGAAGAGCTCCATGCTGGACTCATCCGGTTCATCACGACCTTGGAAGCGGATCGGCAGTTCGTGCACGCACGAACAGCGAAGTCCGCGCTCGCTCGGTTCGATACCGCATCGGGACTCATCGAGTACCTAACGAGACGCGAGGCGGACCTCGACGACAAGGACCTGGTCTATGCGGCGCTCGTGCTTGGCGTGCAACGTCGGACCTCGTGGGCATCGTTCGCGATGCACGCACTGTGGTGCGGACTCTGGCCGGGGCTCGACGCGATCTATCGACGCCGTCTTCGAAGCTTCCGCGGCGAGCCCGACGAGCTGGTGTCGGCGATCTGCACCACCTTCACGCTGCTCGTGAACCGCGTAGACCTTCAACGGGTTCGCCGAGTTGCGGCGACGCTCACGCGCAGCACCGAGCGGGAGGTGATGCGCCTTCGACAGCGGACCTGGACTTGGGCCGCTCGCCGGGTGCAGCTGAAGGAGGTCGCGGAGAGCTCTCGCGATGCACCGGGCTCGGTTGTCGATGTCGTCGGGCTGATGACGGCGGACTCGAACACGCTCACGCGGCGATGGCTGCGCTCTGTGGTGGGGACGGATGCGGACCTGTTTCTTGCGATCGTCGTTGGCCAGAGCCAGCGCGAGCTGGCAGTCCAGCTGGGGCTATCCCATCAAGTCCTGCGGAAGCGGCTCCAGCGCGTTCGGAAGAAATTTGCAGCAGCGGTGTCACAGTTCGCTGCGCCGACCCGCGTTTCGGAACCAGACCCGCGGGGCTGACGCCCCGGGTGGAAGGGATCGAAGAAGATGCCGATGTCTGAGACCACGATGGAGCCGTACGCTCGGGTGCCTGGCTTGTTCCGCCGATGGGAGCTGGAGCAGGTGGTCGAGCCTGGGATGGAGTTTCGCATCGAGGACGCCGGTGAGGCATCGGATGGCACGGCCCTGTTCGCCGTGTACGCACGCGGCCGGGGCGGCGCCGCCACTAGCCCGAGGCGCGGCTGACCGATCCGGATCCACGGTCGCTTGGACCAGTCCCTGATCGAGCACGCACCACCTTTGCCTTGGTGCAGATCGCTGCGTGCGCGGTGTGGGTCCGCCACAGAAGGAGCAAGACGATGGAGACGAAGGACGACTGGCAGCTCGCTGAGGACTTGGCGAAGCGGCACGAGGAGAGTTCGAGCCTCTGGCTCAAGCTGGCGAACGATGGGGACAAGGCGGTGGTGGTGTTCCTCGGAGGACCGTACACACGCGAGATGTGCTTCGTGGACGGCAAGTACGTGGTCTACGACGCGCAGAAGGCGGCGGGGAACCGGTCGTCGCTGCGCGTGGCCATCAACGTCGCGCTCCTTGAGACCAAGGAGGTGAAGGTGCTGGAGCAGGGTGTCACCTTCTTCAAGGATCTGGTTCGGATCCGCCAGAAGTACGGGCTCGAGAAGTGGGCCTTCGAGATCGAGCGCCATGGTGCTGCCAAGGACCCGAAGACGACGTACTCGATCTTGCCCGAGCAGCAGCTGACGGAGGCGCAGATCGCCGAGCTCCAGGCGCTCAAGCGTCACGTGCTGGAGGAGGTCTACGCCACCGCGGCGAACGATGAGCTCGACAGCTACGATCGACGAGACACGGCCGGGACGGCATCGGGTTCTGTGAAGCACGCGCCCGGGCCCGTCATCGATGAGGCGACCGCAGCCGCTCTGACGGAGCAGCTCAAGGCACTCCCCCGAGCCGCCGTGGAGCGGTTCTGCTCGTCATTCGCCATCGCGCGCATCAAGGAGCTGCCAGCGGCGCAGCTCGCGAAGGCGCGTGAGCTGATCGCGTCGCTGATGTCCGAGCACGATCCGCAGTCGGCCGCGCCCGTCGAGGTGGACCCGTTCGCGTAGCGATCGCTGCCGGTTGCCCTCCATGTCGGACTACCTGAGCGAGGTGTTCGGGAGCGACGGGTTGTTTGCCCGCCGATTTCCGCACTACCAGCCGCGCCCCGGGGGATGCGGCCATGCGCGACGGGCGCCACGCCCTGGGTGAAGGCCCGTGCGGCACGGGAAAGAGCCTCGCGCACGCGGTCCCGGCCGTGTGGCACGCGCACCATCATCAGAAGCGCGTCGTCATCGTGACGGCCAACATCGCGCTGCAGGAGCAGCTGGTCGAGAAGGACCTCCCGCTGTTGAAAGAGGTCCTACCGTGGCCGTTCACGTTCGCGCTTCTGAAAGGCCGCGGCCAGTTCCTCTGCCTCGATCGCATGGCCGAGCGCCGCACGACCGACACGCTGCTCGGCGGCGACGTGGCGGAACTCCAAGGTCAGCTCGAGCAGCTTGCGGTCTGGGCGGCCAACACCCGGACCGGCGACTTCTCCGAGCTGTCATTCGTCCCCATGACGGCGGCGTGGTCTCGCTTCTCGGTCGGCTCGGACGATTGCAAGGGGGAAGCGTGTGCGTACCGCGAGCAGTGCTTCTCCGAGCGCGCACGGGCAGCGGCCTCGTCGGCGGATCTGATCGTGACGAACTACCACCTGCTGTTCGCGCACCTGGCGGTTCGGCGGATGACCGGAGCCGAGCTGGTGCTGCCCCCGTTCGACCTGCTCGTGCTGGATGAGGCACACGAGGCCCCTGACATCGCCCGGGACTTCTTCGGATTCAGCGTCTCGGTCCACACCGTCACGCGACTGGCCCGGTTCGCCGAGGAGCGGAGCGAGGTTCAGCTGGCGGGCGACCTACGACGACACGCGGTGGTGTACTTCGACGCCCTGACGCGGTACGCGCGCTCGCCCACGTACAAGACCAGGTTGACGAGCCCGGCCTTCGCGGATCCGTCGCCGCTACTGTCCGCGCTGGGCGCGCTCGCCACGCTCGCGAACGAGGCGGCGGAGGACGAGCGCATCGTCCGCACCAATCGCGCCAAGGCGCGCAACGTCCACCGCCATGCGGCCACCGCAGCCATGCGTCTGCGGGAGGCATCGAGCCTCGCGGACGCCAACGTCGTGTACTCGATCGCGCTAGATTCCGCCGAACGCGCCAAGCTGGTTGCGAAGCCGATCGACGTGGCGCCACTGCTCCGGGGCGAACTCTTCGACCGTACCCCGTCGGTGACGCTGCTCTCGGCCACCATGACGACCGCTGGGACGTTCGACTTCATCCGACGCGAGCTCGGCGTTCCACCCGGCACGTTGGAGGTGGTGGCCGAGTCACCCTTCGACTTTCGACGTCAAGCGCTACTGGTCATTCCCGAGGGATTGCCTGATCCACGCAAGCCGGAGTTCGCGGTGGCCATGGCGGATGCGGTCGCAGCGGTGGTCGCCGCATGCGAGGGACGAACCCTGGCCTTGTTCACGTCCTACCGGAATCTGAACATCGTCTACGAGCGACTTGCCGCCGGGCCTCATCGGGTCTTCAAACAGGGTGACCTCCCTCGGACCGAGCTCACACGACTGTTCAAGGAGGATGTCAGCTCGGTCTTGCTTGGAACCGAGAGCTTCTGGACGGGCATCGATGTCCCAGGGCCGGCCCTCACCGGGCTCGTGATCGACAAGCTACCGTTCCCGAATCTGGACGATCCGGTCGTCGACGCGATCTGCGCACGAGATCCGAACGCGTTCGAGCACTACCTGATCCCGCGCGCGATCATCCTGCTGCGCCAAGGTGTCGGTCGGCTGATCCGTTCGCAGCAGGACGTTGGGGTGGTGGTGATCTTGGACAGGCGACTGGCCGAGAAGCCGTACGGTCGGCGCTTCGTGCGGAGCCTCCCTCCGATGCTTTCGACGCGCAAGCTGGCCAACGTGTCCCGGTTCCTTGCGGAGGCGGCGGCGACGAGGTCTGGGTGAGCGACTTCCGCGCCTTCCAGCGAGCGGTCCGTCGACGCAACTTTGTCGACGCGAGCGGTGCCGATGTCATGCGGTCCTCCGCGGACTACCACCGGTAGATAGAATAGATGTTTCGCACTGGGTCAAGAGATGTTGTTGCAGCGTCTCTAGTGGGGGATTGGCGCGGCTCGATGCCTTGCGCAAGAAGGGACTTGATAACCAGTCGTTTGCACGCATGTATGTGTCCACAGCAATGAACGCAGTGTCCGAAGCCAAAGACGCGATGCACACCAACGGTAAGCTTCATTCTGCCGCAGGCGACGCGCTCGCAGCCGCATACCATGACGCGGCGCGTGCGCACGTCGCCACTCTCACCAGTGGAGATGATCTGGCGATCTTGCACGCGTACCGCGCAGTTCTCGCCGCGGAGGCTGCCCTCTACCGCGACAGCGGCGGAAGAGCAGATCTGGCCACGGCGGCAGCGATCGACGAGGAGGTCTCGGAGGTAGATCGCGAGATCGACGAGCGCTCGCGACGGTGTCACGGAGGCAACCAGTGAAGGTCGAGATCACAGTTCCCTCCTTGGCCATCGTCGACACGATCATCGGCGGGGTTCAGGGCGGCATCCGCTACTGGGGGAAGGTGGTCGCATTTCGGGTGCGGAAAAACGACGTCTCGACGAGTTCGGCCGCTGACGAGCTGCTTATGGTCTGCGATGTCATCGAGCGGGCGAGCGGCGAGCGGTTCTCGCTGCAGGGCAAATGGCAGGTAGCCCTGCGCCTGATGGCCGAGCTGTACCCACACAAGTTCTTCGAGCTCATCATGGGACGAGCCGACTGCACGACGGGCGACGTACTGATTCAGCTTGCCGCGTTTGGCGAGGTAAGGTACGGGTGAGCCACACTTGGGCGAGGCGACATCGAGGTCTGGTCGACCGTCCTTGGAAGTGTGGAGCTTGAGAGACCGGATCTGTCGGAGCCTGGTGATGGCTCAATCATCGCGCACGGATCGCGATATGCTCGCGCTCTAGGACCCCACGTAGCCAGTCGTTTGCGTGAGAGCGGATCGACCGAAAGACCTATGGCTTCGAAGGTATCGAGAATCGCCCCACGTAAGGGGGCAAGCAGCAGCCCCAAAGGTACTCGACCTCGGAGTTCGAGAGCCAAATGCCACCGCGAACTGCTCCGCTTCCCATGATTCCGTCTGGGGACGGCTTGGAATGGAGCTCGTAGTCCGGAGCGCCGCCCGCGGCGTACTCGGCCAACCGATCCATGCGGATGATGTGATACGGGCCGCCGTACGCCTGCAACAGCAGGGCGTGACGGCAGTCCGGCGAGAAGATCCCGAACGACGACGCCTCGCCGTCTGGATAGTCCTCTAGGTCGTGCGTCCACGTGCGCGTCGCTCCGTCGATCTCCAGCGTCAGGTGTTTGTACAAATGATATCCGTTGCTGAGAACGCCACGCCACACGGCTCGTGCGCCTGGGCAGCGCTCGACGTGCTCGATCGGCTGGTCGGCGCGTACGTGGGTTCGGTCGGGCGTTTCGCGTGCAGACTGCCCGGGCTTGTCGCCACGCATCACTCCATCGCTCTTGTGCTTGAGCGAGACCGTTTTTGAGTCGTCGGACTTGCCGGTGCAAGCGAGGATGCAGGACATGAGTGCCAGTTGGAGTCGGTAGTTCTTTCGCATCGAGGTCTTCCTCTGTGAACAGCGCGGCGCTTCGGGCACGCTCGATACCGGCTGTTCGTCGCGTTCGTGGCTGCCGCCGGCCCGCTGTTGCCGCACCGAGCAGCAGGGTCCCGAGTGCGCTCTTTCAGAGCACGCCGCGCCTCGAGCGTTCTCGTAGCCCGACAAGGGCCCCGCAGGTGCTGAGATGAGACGAGAGTGGCCATGAGATCGAATGCCACATCACAATGTGCTGAAGGGTCTACAATGGCTGCGCCATGTACCAGACCGCCGCTACCACCAAGCATCCGATCACAATTTTGGACACGCTCAACTCCCTCGTTGCCCCACGCATTCCAACCAGGAGCAGGGCACAAGAGATCGACGAAAGCCCGCCCCATGGATGGTAGCTAGGAGACACTCCGTCCGCGCGAGCGCGCAAATGGCCAATAATAACCACCACAACAGTCAACACAAGCACAACGAACGACCAGATCATTGCGACCCGTCGAAGCATCATGACTCCCTTCATGGTTGAACTTGTAGTACTTCCTAGGCAGCAGCCTTCGAGAGGCACGCACAGAGCCGATCGAGTGCCTCCAAGAGGTCTCTTTCCGCATCCTTCTGCACTTCTAGAGCGCGTCCATTTCTTCTGCAGGGTTCGGCCGGCCAGGACCGCGCGCTACTGTCCCCAGGAGCGGAGCACGTCGCCCGCGCTCGCGGGGCGCGAGCCGTTTCCTTCCGGGGAAAGATCGGCGCGCTGGATATCGATCATGCCCACGACGGGGCGTCCGAACGTGCCGTGAAGCTTGCAGTCGACGAAGCGAACGCTCGACAGCCAACGCGCGTTCCAGTTCGTCTCACGCAGATCGCACCGAAGAAACAATGCGCCCGTAGCGGTGGCAAGGCCGCCGCGGTTCACGACGCTGAAGTCGGCGCCGCGGAGGTCACAGTCCGCGAAGGTCATATGATCGATCCGCGTATCTGTCATCATCGCGCCGGCAAACGACGTGCGTGATGCGCGAGCAGTGGACCACGAGCTACTAGACAGGTTGGCGCGTCCGAAGTCGCAGGACTCCACTCTGCTCGCGTCGAAGTCCGCGTCCAGGAGCGCACTCGCGCCGAAGTCGCAGTTCTCGAGGTGAGTCCTCGTCAGGTGCACGCCGCGAAGGCGCCAGCCGCGCGCACGAAGTGCGCGCAGCCTCGTGCCCGAGAGCTGTCCGGAAGCCCACCGTGCATCGTCCTCGCGAAGCACTGCATTCCGCCGTGGATCGGTGGTGGCTTCATCGGGGAGGTTGTGGAAGCGAAGCAGGACATCTTCGACCTCTTTCATTGACCGGGATGCGAGGACCAACCTTGGTACCGCACCGCGCAGTGTCGCGCGCAGCTTCTCCTTCGCGAACTGGTGAGCATCGGCATCCTTGCATGCGAGCAGGCTGGCCAGTTGCTCGGCGGAAATCAGCGCTCGGCAGAGCAGCTCAGTGGCCGCGACCGCTTGAGCGTTGTCGTAGCGGTCGAGCGCAGCGGCCAGTCTGGAGGTCCGCCGGTGTGCTGCATCGATCTGCTCTTGAAAGCCGGCCAGGAGCTCGGCCGTTGAATGGGTCGCATGCGTCACGCGCCTCTTACGCCGGCACCGCCAACACGAATTCCTCGTTGAGCGCCGAATGAAACCTGGTGGGCGGATGCAGTGCACAGGTTTTGTTCGCAGCAAAACCTCCCCGCTCAAAACGCCAAAAGGTTTCATTCTGCATCGAGATGAGTGGCTGACGGGAGGGTCTGCTGTGTTCGGCGGTAGTACCGGCACGATGAAGGAGACATCCACAAGGACGGACCCAGCGGCCATCGGCTGGAGCTGGGCCCCAGATGACGAAGTCATTCAGCTGCGAGAATGGGGGACGGGCCGCACCTATCAGCTTCCCGAGCCGCCGGTGGACGAGTGGGCGATCGGCTCAGCGCGGAGCTGCCCGATCCGACTCGTCGATGAGCGGCGCCTCATCTCCCGACAGCACGCCCGTCTGGTTAGAGGGTTGACCGGATGGTCCCTGATCGACACGAGCAAGAACGGTGTGTGGATGAGCAACGTGCGTCAGCGATCGTTTCCGCTGGTTCCGGGCATCGCGTTCGACATCGGCACCGTGCGGCTGGTTGCCGAGAGCAGACGAGCCATCGCGCTGCGCGCGTTCATGTCGCGGCTCCTTGGGTGGGACGAACATCGCCTTTCCGACATCGACCGTGCATTGCGCGCGGTGCGTGAAGCGGCGACAGGGAAGGCCGCACTTCTTTTGTGCGGCGATTCACCGCTCGAGCTGGCGCGACATCTTCACGACCGCACGCTTGGCGAGCTGGCACCGTTTGTCGTGAGCGATCCACGGCGTTTGATCATGCCGGCCAGTGCTCGATCAGCGCGGAATCTGCCCAGCAGCCTGGACGCGTTGCGCGCGGCCGAGCACGGGACGCTCTGTGTCGTGGCGAAGCGACTGCCGCATGATTTCTCGACACTGCTTGGACATCTTCGCAAGCCCGGTCATCGGGTACGCCTGGTCGTATGCGCAGAGGCGCTGGCTGACATGACGCAGATGTTTGCACCTGCCATTGTTGTCCCCGCGCTCTCGACGCGCCAGCACGAGCTCGATCGAATCATCGAGGAGTATGCGATCGACGCCATCGAAAGCCTCGGCGCAACACGAGCCGACTTCTCGGTCGCAGATCACAGTTGGTTGCGTGAGCTGCTGCCGAAGTCGCTCGGCGAGGTTGCGACGGCCACGCGCCGGTTGGTGGCTCGGCGGCATTGGGGAACCACGGTGGCTGCGGCAGCCGCCCTTGGGATGTCCCACGTCGCCCTCCGGCGTTGGTTCGAGCGGAGATGACCGTAGTCAGGTCTCCTAGGTCGGGATGGAGCGGCGCCGCATCCACTTGGACAACGCCGGGTAGGTGATGCCCAGGCGAGCGGCGCCATGGGCCAACCCCCAATTGCGAAGCGCGACGAGGCGATACGTGACCTCCGCGAGCTCCGGTAGGCTCGTGACTGCGCGCAATCGCGGGTGATCGTGCTCGCGGAACCCACTGCCCGGCGCTTGCAACGAGAGGACTGCGTCGGCCGTGAGCGACTCCACCACGCGGCCAAACTCCAGGGGTCTCTCCGCCAGAGGCGGAGGCGCGAGGAGGCAGGTACGCCCGAACAGCCGCGTGGCTTTTGCCGCCTGTGCCGGGCTATCTCCACAGAACACGACGGCGGTTCGCGCGCCGGGGGTTCTGATGCCCAGCGCGATCTGTTGGGTATCGGGCGGCAGCGCGGCGGCGTGCAGACACAGTGTGCCGGTCGCCGCGCGAGCGAGTACATCCAGTCCGTCGCCGGACGTGCACACGACGAACGGAGGCACCTCTCCCAAGGTCTGCCCGTGTCCCAAGGCATGTCGATGCAGGCGGTGTGCAAGCGACGAGAGATCGCCTTCTCCGATGAGAACGAGCGCGGCACGCCTCGTTGCCATGTCTCGGACGGAGCGAAGCGCCTGATCTACCTCCACCGAGTATGCCGGCGCATAGCCGAGAAAGCTCTCGAGGAGACGACGGAGCGCGATCAGGCCACGGCTTTCGGCCACGAGCGTCAGACCTCCAATTCCGATCTCCACGCCCGGAGAGAGCGTGAACGACGGTCGAGACTCACCGTCGAGCCGGAGCCCATTCGTGCTGCCGAGGTCCTCGATCTCGATCGCGTCGCCGTTGCGCACAAGCGAGGCATGGCGCCGTGAGAGCATGCCGCTTGGATCAGCGAGCTGGAGCGAGCACTCGGGTGATCCGCCAATGGTCCAGTGGCGGACGGAGGCAGAGAGCTCGAATCGGGTCGTGGTCCCCAGAAGCCGGAGCGAAACCAGCGGGTCGTTGATCGCCCAACCGTTGCGAGCGTCAGCTTTGGTAGAGATGGTCGGAGGATCCTTCATGATGGCGGCCCCTGTTCTCCGGCGTTTCGTTCTCCTTCGCCGCGCCCGAGAGCGCTACGGTGTGTGAGGCGACACGCCGAGCTGGATCTCTTTGATGCCCGGTGGACGGCCATGCTGCTGCCTCTTCGGACGGGGCGAGTGCGGCGTCTTTACGGCACCCTCGCTGGTTTCGAGCGGGTTCTGCTGCGGTGCGCTCGAGCCGGCCGGCGTGTGCGTCTCGTGGTTCGCTCCGGCGTCCGCAGCGGGGCCAGCTTCGCCTGGAGGCGCTGCGTTGCCCTGCGATGGCCGGGTCTCGGTAGGCGCGCCCACGGTCGCGGAGCTCGGGCTGCTAGGACCGGCGGGCGACGGCGCAACGGCATTGGATCCCAGCGGAGTACTGGTCGGCGTGGAGTGGTCTGGGGTGCGGTGCAGCACCCCGGCGAGTACCCCCGCCGTGCCGAGTGCCGTTGCCACGGCCAGCAGAACGAGAAGGGCCCAAGATCGTGTCCTACGCCGTGACACGCTGGGCGGCGGAGCCGCAGAGACTGGCGTCTGCGGTGCAGGACCCATCGGGACGGCAGTCGGCGGAACCACGGCACCAGGCCGCTCCATGACTGTGGGAATGGAGTCTGGACGGCTGCGCGCCTGTGGTGCGGAAGCGACGTCGCCGGGGCCGGCGCGAGGGCGTGTTGGCAGCCTCTCGGCGAGTAGTGTGGCCAGCTCCTTGCGTCCGTTCCGAGGGTACTCCGGGCATGCGAGTAGGTCGTCGATCACCGCGGACGCATTCGGGTAGCGCTGCGAATGCTCTCGCTCAAGGAGACGAATCGTGATCTGCTCGAGCTCGCGTGAGAGGTGCGGGCAGTGTTCGCGGGGCGTGGGAATGGGGGCGAATACGACACGCGCGCACGTCGCCTGGAACGTCTCACCCTCGAACAACATACGCCCGCAGAGCAGCTCCCACATCATGATGCCAACGGCGAACAAGTCGCTGGTGCCGTCTAGTGGCTGTCCATTGACTTGCTCCGGGCTCATGTAAGAAGGCTTGCCGACCACCAGCATGCTGGCAGCTGCGCGGCTTGCGTCGCGTGCTTTTGCGACCCCGAAGTCGGAGACGAACACTCCACCTTCCCACGAGAGCAGCACGTTGTGTGGGGAGACGTCGCGGTGGATCACGCCGCGGACCTTGTCGCCGCTGTCCGGCAGCTCGTGCGCATACTGAAGCCCACGTAGGACTTCCGTGACAACGTAGAGGATGACTGAGACTGGGAGTGGTCCCGTTTGCGCCAGCTGAGAGAGATCGGCTCCGTCGACGAGCTCCATGACGAGGTACAGACGCTTCTCGCTGTCCTTGTCGAAGTCGAGTACCGAGACGATGTTCGGGTGTCGGAGACGTGCGGTCAGGCGCGCCTCGGTCACGAATCTGTCCGCGAACACGGGGTCTTGGGAGTAGCCGGCGAGAATTCGCTTGATCGCAACCGGCCGCGAGAACCCGGCCGCACCGACCGTGCGAGCCAAGAACACCTCGGCCATGCCGCCTCCGCCGAGCCGGCGCTCAATTACGTACTTCCCGCCGAGGAGCTCGGTCACCTTGCCACGATCATAGCGTTCATCTCGTCGAGAGATCCAGTGGTCGGCGCCTCATGCTCGGTTCTCCGAAGCCCACCAGTCAGAGCCAGCACGCACGAGCCTTTCATCGAGTCACCACAGCGGGTACCACGTGTACGACAGCGCGACGCTGCCGTCGACGAGCTGCACGTCCGGAGTGCCGACACCGAAGGCTTGCGTCACGCCCGCAGAGATCCCGAGCGTCCATCGCCGCGTGATCCGATGCTCGAGGCCAGCCCGGACCCCAGCGAGCACATCGAGCGTGAGCTCGGAATCCTGCCCATCGGGGAGCAGGGTTCCTTCCGGCACACGAAGCTGAGCTGCCCCGCGCTGGCGGCCTCCGATCCCGACCGTGAGCTGCACCGTGGGCACCCAGGCCACGCCGAATCGAAGGGTCGCGGCGGCCCGCAGCTGCGCGAGCTGCGTGGTGCGCGACAGTTGGCCCGTGCGTGGCTCACCGACGACATTCAACGAGGCCTGGTCGTAGCGCGCCCGCTGCAGCGTCATCGCGGCGAGCTCGCCGCCGACGTCGATCCAGTTGCGGATGCCGCGCGAGAACGAGGCCGCAAGGCCGGCCCCGACCACCGTCGCCGGATCTTCCACGCCCCCGTCGTCGATGCGCGCGAGCGCACCGAGCGGTCGTAGAGAAAACGTGGCTTCGTGCCGATCCGCCAGAGCTGGGCTGGCCACGATATTCAGGGCGAGCGCTACTGCGGCTCGCGTCGTCCACCTGCAGCTCATGGAGCGCTCACCTGCATTCACTTGAGGGTGATGCCTCGATCGAGGCGGATCTTGCCCTGCTCCTTGGGCGCGACGATTTCAAGCGCGAGTGGCCTGCCGAGGATATTGCCTGCAGATCGAACCGTGACGATGCCGCGCGCGGTGGCCCCCGATGCGACCACACCCAGCACCGATGGATCTCGATCGATCGCCGAAGAGACGAGCCGGGCCGGACCCGCGACGTCGCGCCGGCCGTCGAGCACCCGTACCGACGAGACGCGATAGGCGGAACGCGATCGGTTCTCTACCTCGAACACGATGTACCCATCATCCCCGAGGAGACGTCCCCGAAGCACGTGAACGATCACGTGGTCGTTGTTGCGCTCGTGGGACTCGAGCCTGACGACTTCGTCGCGGCTGAGGAGCCGCTCGGCGAGGAGACCATCCGCTTGACTACGGACCCGCTCGTCAAGATCCTTGCGGACCTTGGCGAGCTCGGCTTCGAGAGGGGCGACACGCTTCTTCACCTCGGACGCGACCGCAGCCTCGAACGCCTCCTCCGCTGAGGCGGCCTTGAACCGGACCAGTGTCAGCGCTGCTTCGGCGCGGGGGACCACTCGAAGGGTGACGTTGACCTTGATCTGGCCACTCGCCGTCGCGAGCGCGAGCGTCGATGGAGTAGCCTTTTCATGTGCGGCGCGCACGGCCACGCCGTCGTCTCCCCAAACTTTGATTTCGTAGTCCGGCGAGCTGACGAGCGCCGTCTTAGCGAGCCGTTCCGGGAACGAGAGAATGCAGACCTCGCCGGGGCGCACGGATATCTCGAACGCGCCGCCTTGAGGCGGAACGAGGAACTCCGCTTCTGATCTCGAAGTGGGCGACTGTGCGCTCGCGTCTTCACAGAGCGCCAGCAGAATGCAGGTTGAGATCAGGTGCTTCATGGCGCTGGACGGAGGCAGACCACCGACGCCTTGATCGTTACCGGCGTCGATTCGTTGTTCTTGAAGAAGCAACCCCATCCGGCCGGTGTGTTGTCATAGAAGCCGGATTGCTGCAAAGTGACATCACGAACTGGGTTGAGCATCTCAGTGGTGCAGCTTCCGGAGATGACCTGAGATCCCGAGGGACATCCGGCCGATTGCGAACCGGTGTCGTTTGCTGGAATCACTGTCGTGTTGCTCACGATTAAGAATCGCCCGGCGAGCGGTGGTTCGGCTGCAGGACAATCGCAGGTTGGTGGGGCATCAACGTTGGGAGCGTCGACCGCAGCATCCACTCTTCTCGGCGAGTCGTCTCCGCATGAGAGCACAAGGGCCACTCCTGCGATAATGCCAGTGGTGAGTAGCACGAATGATGAAGCAAGATGCATGTTGGAGTCCTTGTGATCGAGAAATCAGGGAAGTGTCCCCTCGGTAGTCGACCAGATGCCAAAGAACCGATTCGTTGTGGGTGCTGCGCGCTCGCCTGGAAGCTGAGCCGTTGGGGAAGTCGAATATGTGCTGGACGTATCGCTAGAGAACTCAAGCTGGGCTGACGTCAAGGCGCGATAGAGGATGTACGTGGCCCGTTCGCGACACCCCGTGACGCTCGTCTCCATCGTGTCAGGGTCGGTGTACGAGATGAACTTGCTGCAGGCCTCGATGCCAGGGTTAACGAGTCCAGTAATTCGAGTACCGGCGACTTCGGTGTCGAGAAACGGAGGTGCTGCCGGACGCATCGAGTCCTCGGGCCAGAGTCCTCGCACCTGCGCGATCGTCGTCATCGCGATGAAGGATCGCGCTGGCTGACCAAGGGGGCGCGGAGGGATTGCAAACTTGAAGCTGACGTCCGTCGGTGCACAGGGAGCAATGCACGGGATCTCAACGCTCGGCGCTCCGGCGATCACTTCGTAGACCTTCACAGGAAAATGAAGCGTCGTTGAGCTCACCGGAGCTTGGGGCAGCGGCGTTTGGTACGAATCACCCGTCGGCGGTAGCTCGCAGCCAGGGCTCCCCTCTACGCAGTTGAGGTTCACAGCGGTCCTGGCGGTGACAGCTTGTCTCAGCCTGAATGTTCGAGTCGCCTTCACCTCGATAGGGCGGCGGGTCACCGTGACGGTCAAGTAGATCGTTTCGGAAGTGCCGTTCGTGAACGGTTGGTCGATCAGCGAGGCGCCCGTTGCGTCATTGTTGAGCAGGCGTTGCGAGATGAGGTCGAACGGTGCGCCTGCCGCGAGGCTGAGCGCGTCGAGCGCAAAGGTGTGGCTGGCAGTGGGTCCGCCAGTTCCAAAGTGTAGTGGAGGAGCTTTCAAGCTGAGGTCGAAGCAACGCGCGACCGTCGTCGTGCGTGTCAGGCGGTCGGTCGCACGAAACTCGACGTCGTAGGTGCCAGGCGTTGTCGCCAGCCCGGCGACCAGGTCCGAGTAGATGCCGACCGGGTATCGAGTCGTTCCTGGCGAGACAGGGACTCCTGCTCCCGTCGTGGTCCAACTCAGGAGCCACTGCGTGGATCCACCGACGCGTCGGCCGACGCGGTACTGAATCGATCCCGCGCTGATGCCGACACCGTCGTCCGCCGCGACGAGTTGGTACACGATCGGGTTGCGGCCGGGGCTCTCGACCGCATAGGCCGGCGCCGTCGACGACAGCAAGTAGCTGAACTTCGTAAGCGTCGGGCAAGATCCGCTCGTGGTGAGGTCGATGGCCGGTCCTGTGTGGGCATGGTGTGGGCTATCGTCGCCACCGATCGGGAACGTCGCGGTCTCGGTCGCTTCGTTGTTGACGGTGCTGGGCTGGAAGCTGAGCGCTGGAGGACTCAGGTCAGGCCGGAGCCGTTGAACCACGCTGGTCTGGTTGCCGACCGCGTCCGTAGCAACAAGCGTGACTTGAGTCCCGTTGGGATCGAGACCACCGGCAGGAATGGTGAGCGACCAACTTGTTCCGTTCACGGTGCCCGTGATCTCGACACCCCCGGCGACGACAGCCTTGATGGTGACGGACGTGGTGTCCATGACCGTACCCTGCAGGGCGGGTGTTCCCGAAGCCGTCCACCAGGTAGAACCATCAATGAAGAAGCCGGTGCTCGCCAGCGTGAGCATCGGTGCTGTGTTGTCGACGGTCACTGTTCGACTGCTCATGGCCTCGTTACCGGCCATGTCGCGCGCGGCCGCAACGATCTCGAGCTCGCCGTCAGGCACGGCGGTCGTGTCGATGGCGGCCTGGGCGCTTGCGTTCGTCGGGTCCCCATCGGTATCGGGGTGCCCGACGATCCTCGCGACTGGGTTGGGGTCCGTATCATCGACGGCTGAGGCCTTGACCGTGAGCGTGCCTCGAACAAGCGCGGCTTCGTTGGGCGTCAGGAAGCTCACGAGCGGAGGGATCCGGTCGAGTGTCTCGATGCACGCGTCCCCGAAGATGTCCGGATCCGTGTTGTCGGAGAGCGCGCGGGCGATCGCCAAGGTGTCGTTGACGTTGAGCCCCGTCATATTGACGTCCGGGTTGCGAATGACCTTCGTCATCACGGCGCCCAACAGCGCGCGAGGGGTACCGACGTAGAGGTCGCATAGCGGGCGGCATCCGCACGTCGCGGACGGATCGCAGGGGCGGGTCAGCGGAGGGCACACGCCGATCTGGAGGCCGCTGCCGTGGTCGTCCTCGTTCCGATCGTTCCCATCGAAGATTCCGTCTGCCCTGAGGTCCTCCGCCCACCGCTGGGTGAGCGAGTAGACGTTGACCTCCTGCGACGAGGCGCCAGCCTGGTCCGCGATGTCCTTCGCGAGATAGCTGAGCGATGTCTGCACTAGGGCAGCCCGCACGGCTTCGGTCGGGCTCGTCACTGGCTGGTCTAGCCCGACCAGCCGCATTCGCTCCCAGTTCACGTTCCCGAAGTGGCGATGGAGGTGAGCGATCGCATCGTTGGCGCCGACCGTAATGTCGCCGTGCTTCTGCAGCGCCCATTGAGCGCGTGCATCGACCAGATGCCCGATAGGGCTGATCAGAATGTCATCGCTGTTCTCGAGCAGGTCGAACCACACCAGCGAGGTTAGCTGGTCGCTGGCGTCGAGTTGAATCGTGGTGCCGGAAGCAACATCGACGAACGAACCACCCGAGGTGGTTGCACGGAGCAGTCCGTTGTAGACGCTGACCTTGACGGAGAAGCGACCGTCGTCATCGGTGGTCGTGTCCGTAACGTGGGCGCGAACGGCCCCAGTATCGCGGTTGATCTGGTCGATCGACACCTTCGCGCCGCGCAGCGGCCCGGAGATGACGACCTGACCACCGAACGTGCCATCGGGTTGGGCGAACGGATCTTCCTCGAAGCACCCGCTCAGCACGGCGACCAGGGCTGCCACCGCGAGCAGGGATGCCCTGGCAGGTCCGTCCTCGCAACGCACCGCATCGCAGGAAAGCCGCGCGTCCAACCAAGTACTGAGGGGCGTGCGCAGCTTGCAGCGAACCTCCTCCCGAAGCCCGTACCCGTTCTTCAACAGCATACCTCCTAAGCTGGAGCTGTGAGTCCAACCTGCTGGCGACTATACAGCGAGCTGGCATTCGGATCATTAGAAAGCCGTTTGAAATCGAGGATGTAACTTCGATCCGAAAGTAGCATCAATGTTCTCGAGCCTCATCCTCCGGGGGAGGGGGAGGGCGCGGGGCGGTCCAGAATTGCCTCCGGTCACTGCAACGTGTCACACAACCGTCGCGAGTTCTTCCACCAGCTTGCACGCTAAAGGCTTGCTCATCGCGAACCAATGGTAGCCCCCATGAGGGGCGTTCGTCGGACGGTCATTGTCCAGGTGTACATAGGGCGCCTGATCTGGCCCTCGCTCGAATACCTCCAGACGATCTTGGCCGCGGACAACGCTTGTGGTCGGACTCTGAAACTTCGCGAGAAAGGACCTCATAGCTGTGACGAGCAGGGGAACGGTCTGACGCTCAAGCCAGAGCGACCTTCGCTCGTCTAGCAGCCCCGCGGCCGTG
>JBQCJR010000674.1:0-2986 GCA_051952595.1 Kofleriaceae bacterium | reverse complement strand
GTTCTCCGCCGCGATGGGCTGCTCGCCATCGCAGCTGCGGCGCCGCCCCGCCGTCGAGCCGGTGCCCGGCGCCGGGGCCGGGGGCGCGCTGACGCTGCGGCTCGATTTCCGCGAGCCGTACGACTGGGCGCAGGTGATCTCGTTCCTCGCGATGCGCGCGATCCCCGGCGTCGAGGCCGTGCAGGGCGACGTGTATCGCCGGATCGCGCACCAGGGCTCCGCCGTGGGCGCGATCGAGGTGCGCCGCGCGCCGGATCGCGCCGCGCTGCTGCTCGCCGTGCAGCCGTCGTTGATCCCGGTGCTGATGCCGCTCGTCGCGCGGGTGCGCCGGCTGTTCGATCTCGATGCGCGCCCCGACGTGATCGCGCGCGTGCTCGGCCGCGATCCCGTGCTCGGCCCGCGCGTCGCGGCGCACCCCGGGCTCCGGGTGCCCGGCACGATCGATGGCTTCGAGGCCGCGGTGCGCGCGCTGCTCGGCCAGCAGGTCTCGGTCGCCGCCGCGACCACGCTCGCCGGGCGGTTCGCCGCGACGTTCGGCGCGCCGTACGCCGGCGGCGATCGGCTCACCCATCGGTTCCCCACCGCGCGCGAGGTCGCCGCCGCGAGCCCCGACGCGATCGCGAAGGTCGGCTTGCCGCGCTCGCGCGCCGCGGCGCTGCACTCGCTCGCCCGCGCGCTCGAGGCAGGCACCGTCCGGCTCGACGCCGTCCCCGATCTGGAGCTGTTCGTCGCCCAGATCACCGCGCTGCCCGGGATCGGGCCGTGGACGGCGCACTACCTCGGCATGCGCGCGCTCCACCTGCCCGACGCGTTCCCCGCCGCCGATCTCGGCGTGCGCAAGGCCCTCGCGATGGCGCCCCCGCGCGAGGTCGAGCGGCGCGCCGAGGCGTGGCGCCCGTTTCGCTCGTACGCCGTGATGCACCTGTGGTGCTCGCCGCCCCCTGGAGGATCCGATGTTGACGATGACGACGATCGAATCGCCGCTCGGCACGGTGCGCCTGTTCGGCGACCTCGACGCGCTGGTCGGCGTGTACCTGCCCGCGCAGCGCGCCCCCGAGGCCGTCGCGCGCCGCACTCCCGTGCTCGACCGCGCCGCCGAGCAGCTCGCCGCGTACTTCGCGGGTGAGCTCCACGCGTTCGACGTTCCGCTCGCGCCGCGTGGCACGCCGTTCCAGCGCGCGGTGTGGGACCAGCTCGTGCGCATCCCGCTCGGCACCACCCGCAGCTACGGCGAGCTCGCTCACGCGCTCGGCCGCCCCTCGGCGAGCCGCGCCGTCGGCACCGCGAACGGTCGCAACCCGCTCTCGATCATCGTGCCCTGCCACCGCGTCGTCGGCGCGAGCGGGGCACTCACCGGCTACGCGGGCGGCCTCGCGGCCAAGCAGTGGCTGCTAGAGCACGAGCGCCGCCTCGTGGTGACTACTGCTCGAGATCGAGCAGCAGGCGCTGGCCGTTCGTGAGCGCGATCTCGATCCCGTCGAGCGAGCCATCGAACACGGGGTAATCCGAGTACGTCGACAAGGTGAGGTACTGGACGGTCTCGCCGCGGTAGTCGCGCGCGGGCAGGTTGGTGCCGGTGGGCACGACCGGGCCGGCCTGCAGCTCGGCGAGGGTCGACAGGTTGTCGCTCGGCACGACGCCGAGGTTCGGGTTCGCGTGGCGGAAGTCCCAGAACCGCAGCTGGTTGGTGCCCGCGGCGGTCGAGAACGCGTTCCAGGTCGCGGGCGGCGCGTCGAGCGAGCCGGCCGCGTCGAGCGACGCGTGCAGCCGCCGCCCGAACCAGCTGGCGTCGTCATCGGTGCCGTCGGGCAGGGTATAGATCAGCGCGGTGAAGTCCTGCGCGGTCTGCGTGCTCTTGCGGCTGTGCAGCTGGATCGACGCGATGTCGGCGATCGTGAACGTGCCGAGGTGCGCGCGGACCGCGTCCCACAGCGGATCGACCGTCGCGCCGGCGGGCGCGGCGAACGGCAGGTAGAGCTCGAACTTCTCGGCGGCCGGCGAGCCCGCGTTCTTGACGTAGTTCCACGACCGCGCGCCGGTCTGCGGGCTGGTGGCCGTCGCCGTCGACGCGACGCCGTACGAGTTGCCCGTCGCGTGGCGCGCGCGCATCTGCTCGAGGCTGACCGCCGCGCGGAACAGCTTCGAGTCGCCCTCGAGATCGAGCACCGCGCCCTTGCCGTTGGTCAGGTGGATCTCGATGCCATCGATCGAGGCATCGAACTGCGTCTCGTTCGAGTAGGTCATCACCGTGAGGTACGCGATCTGCTCGCCGCGATAGTCGCGCGCGGGCAGGGTGGTGCCGGCGGGCGTGACCGGGCCCGCCTGCATGTCGGCGAGCGTGAACACGTTGTCCGAGGGCTGGACGCCGAGGTTGGTGTTCGCGTGGCGGAAGTCCCAGAACCGCAGCTGGTTGCTGCCCGTCGCGGTGGAGCGCTCGGTCCACGTGCCGGCCGGCACGTCGGGCGAGCCGGCCCACAGCGGATCGGCGTGCAGCCGGCGCGCGTACCACGAAGCGTCGTTGTCGCCGGTCCCGTGCGGCGCGGTGTACAGCACGACCGAGAAGTCCGGCGAGCTGGCGGTGTTGCGGCGGGTGTGCACCTCGATCGAAGCGATGTCGGCGATCGTGACCGGGCCGAGGTACGCGATCAGCTCGGCGAGCGGCGCCGGCAGGGTCGAGCCATCGTCGATCAGCGGCAGGTACAGCTCGAACTTCTCCGCCGCGTGGCCGGTCGACGGCTTGCGGAACTGCCACGAGCTCGCGCCGGTGCCGTACGGCTGCGCGGCCGACGCGAAGCCCAGCGTGGACGGCGCCTGCGGCGGCGCCGCGGCGAGCACGTCTTCGTGTGCGACCGAGATCCGGCGCACCAGATCCACCGGCGCGTCGACCGCGGCGTCGATCTGCGTTGCATCGCGGCCGGCGTCCGGCGCCGTTCCGTGGTTGTCGCCGCAACCGGCGAGGCCGAGCACTGCGGCCAGGAGGACTCCA
>JBQCJR010000673.1:0-12787 GCA_051952595.1 Kofleriaceae bacterium | reverse complement strand
TGCCACCGATGAACTTGGCGCATTCCTTCGTCACGACGATCCCGATCAAGTTCGAGAGCGTGTCTCCGGAGATGGAGATCCGGATCCACCAGATCATCCCCATGGAGAAGCCGGCCCACACCCACTACTACCTGCGCTTCGCCGAAGAGAAGGGCGATGTCGAGTTGCGCGAGTTCTACGCGATCGGCATGCGGTCCGGCATCGGCATCGGCGACGAAGTCATCCACGCGGCGACCGAGGATTCGGTCACGGTTTCCATTGTCCCCGAGGGGGAAAAGTCATGAGCGAGACGCAACAGGGCTTCAAGCGCATCAACTTCTTCAAGGGGTTCCTGACCACCGAGAAGGACTGGAACGACGCCGAGCGCTACCACATCGACAAGCGCCGGCTGCACAACCGGATGCTGCACTCGGCGGGCATCGTCTACGGCTACGGCGGTGACCTGCGCGTCTCGTCGCGCGCGCGCGGCGACCTCTCGGTCGAGGTCCAGCCGGGCTACGCGATCGACGGCATGGGGAACGACCTCATGATCTTCGACGCGACGATCCGCAACATCAACCTCGAGGAGTTCCGGCTGCCGCAGACGGTGTACATCGTGCTGCGCTACTACGAGGAGCTCACCGACTTCATCGCGTACAAGGAGAACCTCGAGTACAAGGGCCACCGCCGCGTGCTCGAGTCGTGCCGGGTCGAGCTCTCGCAGACCGAGCCGGACATCATGCGCGAGGTCGAGCTCGGGCGGATCTACCTCGAGAAGGGCGTCAACCGCGTGCGCGACGCGCGCGACGCCTCGGATCCGAAGGCGAACGAGATCGACATGCGGTACACGCCGAAGGGCGGCCTGTCGGGCTCGTCGCTGCCGCCGGCGCTCCGGCTGCGCCTCGACAACCTGCTCAACCAGGTGCGGCGCGGCGCGCTCGAGTACACGCGCCGCGGCGTGGTGTCCGGGCACGACGTGGTGCAGGCGTGCAACACGGCCCTGATGCTCATGTACGCCAACCAGGTCGACCTGCGGAACGTGTTCGACATCTTCCGCCTGGTGATCGACTCCGAGGGCGAGCTCGCGCTCGACGTCGACGTGCACCACCCGACGATCGCGCAGAAGAAGGAGTTCAGCGAGTACCGCCGCCAGGTCGAGATCCTTCGTGGCCTGCTCGCCGAGGGCAAGAACAACCTCGACGCGTACATGAACCTGCTCGCCTACCAGGCCAAGTGCGCCGAGATCGCGCAGGCCGCGGTCGCCGGCGAGAAGGTGCTGATCGAGGCGCCCGCCGAGAAGAAGGAGGCGCAGAAGGTCATCGACATCAAGGACTGGGAGGGCGTCAAGGCGATGCCTCAGCCCAAGCCGACGCTGGACCTCGACGGCGTCACCTGGGTCATGGTCGACGAGATCGAGATCCTCAACAAGGAGTCCGAGGATCGCCACCTGTTCACGATCAAGGAGGCGAAGGACGCCTACCGGTCGCGCCAGAAGCTCAAGTACCCGGACGGCACGACGGTCGAGGACACTGGCCGCGCGCACGTCGACGGCTACAGCGAGTTCAAGCTGCTCAACATCACGCCGGGCCGCCCGGTCGTGATCCTGCGCCGCATGGACTACGTGTACGGCGACTACGAGCTCGAGCTATCGGTCAACGGCAAGAAGGTCGGCGTGGTGTCGTGCGTGGGCACCGACCGCGTCCACCGCTGGCGCAACTGGCCGGCGATGATCCCGGCCGAGGCAGTTACCGACGGAACCATGCTCGTGCGTCAGGGGTCGGTGACCGCCGGCCGCGACATCAACATGTTCCACATCTGGGTGTTCCAGCCGAAGTGAGCCGGTGTCGAGCGGTGTCGCGCCATCGACCCGCGCCAGGTTTGTGCGCGAGGAAACCCTCTCGCATGCTAGAGTACGGCGGCGCTGCCCGGGCGGTCGCGCTCGCAGGGGGCTGACACCGTGTTCCTCAGGCACATCGACTTCATCTTTGTACCCTTCCGCACCATTCATAGGAAGTGGCTGGGGGTCAAGGGGATCCACGGCAACATCAGGGGCGACATCAACCGTTCGAAGAACCTCGTGGGTCGGGGGAAGAGGGCGATGGCCGATGTCCAGGACTTCAACAGCAAGCTGAATCAGGCCGGCGGCCAAGAGGCTCAAGCGATGCAGCAACAAGGACAGCCGGGCGCGCCCGGCATGGCAGCGCCGGGAGCCCCTGGCGCTGCCCCCGCACCCGGGCTGCCCAGCTCGAACCCACCGGTGCGCGAGCAGGGTTTCTGGGTGTTCAAGAAGCGGTTCTGCTCGCAGTGCGAGCAGCAGCTCGACAAGACCTGGCCGACCTGCCCGTACTGCTCGCAGATCGCCCAGCAGGCCGCGATCCCGCAGGCGACGCGCCAGGCGATGAAGACCCAGGCGTTCGTGATGGACGCGACGGGCGGCCCGGGGAGCATGCAGCTGCTCGGTTGGATCGTCCCGCTCCAGGGCCCGCAGCGCGGCGAGCTGTTCACGCTGTCGCCGGTCACCACGATCGGCACCGATCCGAAGTCGACCGTGGTGCTCAACGACAAGTTCATGTCGTCCAAGCACGCCGAGATCAAGGCGGAGAACGGCGTGTGGGTGCTGCGCGACGCCGGGTCGACGAACGGCACCTACGTCAACAACCGGCGCGTCGATCGCCACGAGCTGGTCGACAACGACTTCATCAAGTTCGGCAGCGCCATGCTGAAGTTCAAGAGCCTGTGAGCCGAGCCGCTATATGAGCAAACGAAGCAACCGGTCGTGGTTGGGTCTGGTGGTGGTGGCGCTCGCGCTGCTGTTCACGTCGCGCAGCGCGTTCGCGCAGAGCGGCGTTCGCGTCTACCTGACTGCCAAGCCGGCCGATCCGGCCAACCCGAAGACCAAGGGCCAGGCGCCGTCGATCGAGGCGACGATCATCAACGGCTCGAACGTGCCGTTCGACAAGTGCACGATCACCCAGACCGGCGGGAAGGCGCCGGTGACGCTCAAGGCGATCTCCAAGCGCGAATACACCGAGGGCACCGACACGATCGCGATCGCGCTCGTGATCAACGGCCAGGAGGTGTGGGTCGGCAACGACAAGGTCGAGCCGGATCCCTCGGCCCAGTACAAGGGCGTGCTCGACAACCTGAGCTCGGCGATCGACCAGCTCAAGCTCGGCGAGGCCGGCCCGCCGGGCTCGAAGGGCATCATCGTCTCGTACTCGACGGGTGCCGAGGTCAAGATGCCGATGAGCCCGCTCGGGTCGCTCAACGGCTCGGCGCTCGGTAGCCAGAAGGACTACCGCGGCAAGATCGGCACCGACATGGTGCAGGGCATCTCGATGGGCATCGGCGAGCTGTCGAAGGTGTCGACGGTGCGCAAGGCGCTGATCGTGGTCGGAGACGGCACCGACACCGACAACGACGTCGCGGCGGCGTCGCTGACGGAGCAGCGCAAGCTCGCCAACAAGAACGGCATCGACCTGTTCGCGGTGATCTACAAGTCCGAGCTGTCTTCGCCGAACAACGTGATCACCAAGCTGATCCCGAACGCCAAGACGGTGAACTCGATCGAGGGCATCAAGGCCGAGATGACCTCGATCATCGAGCAGATGAAGGACCGCTACTACCTGACGTTCCCGGGCTACGATCCCAAGCTGGGCGTCGGGTTGAGCTGGGACGGCAAGGAGCACGATCTGGTCGTCAAGATCGATCAGACCGAGCTCGACGCGGTGCCGCTCGCGATGGTCCCGAAGTGGAGCCCGCCGTCGTCGGGTGGGTTCCCGGTGTGGGCGATCATCCTGATCATCGTCGCGGTGCTGCTGCTGCTCGTGGTGATCGGCGCGAAGGTGTTCGGCAGCAAGGCCGAGCCGATGCCGGCGCCGATGCCGGTGGTCGCGGCGCCCGCGCCGCTCGAGGCGCCCAAGCCACTCGGCCCGGTGAAGACGGTCATGATCGGGCAGGGCGGCGACGAGGGTGGGTTCCCGGTCGTCGGCTGGCTGGTGCCGCTCAACGGCAAGCACGCGTACCAGACGTTCCGGCTGCGCGGCGGTGGAACCAAGATCGGCACGGCCCCGCCGGCGGACATCGTCGTGGACGATGGCTTCATGAGCACCGACCACTGCCACATCCACTGCTCGCCCTCAGGGTTTTCCCTGGTCGACCCGGGCTCGACCAACGGTTGTTATGTGAACGACCGTCGGGTCCAGAAGCATGACCTCGTCGACAACGACATGATCACGCTGGGGAAGACGAGCTTCAAATTCAAGTCTATTGTCTGAGGCCTCGTGTCCACCGGAGCCCTGGTCGGCCTGATCGCCGGCATCGCGATCGCCCTGCTGGTGGCGATCCTCGTCCTCGCGAAGAAGAACAGCGCGCCGAAGCAACAGCGGCTGTGTGGTGGCTGCCAGCGCGTGATGCTGCCGGCGTGGACGAAGTGCCTGTTCTGCGGCTGGGCGCCGGTTGCGCGGCTCGAGTTCATCCTCGGGCCGATGGCGAACCAGGTGCTGCCGCTGAGCGAAGAGGTGACGACGATCGGCTCGGTCGCCGGGAACACCGTGGTGCTCGCGGATCCGGCGGTGTCGCGCAAGCACGCCGGGATCCGCAAGGTCGACGCGGCCTACGAGCTGGCCGACCTGGGCTCGACCAACGGCGTCTACGTCAACGGCCACAAGGTGCCGAAGAAGACCCTCGAGCCGGGGGACATCATCCGCGTCGGCAACACCGAGGCGGTGTTCCGGCGCGAGTAGCGGCACGGGCTCGCGCGGACCGCGCGAAGCTCGACGGCCCCTAGCGCTCGCGTGCGCCGACCGGTACCATCCGAGGTCTGCAATGGCACGCCTCCAGTTCCGGGACAGCCAGGGCCGCGAGGGAACGGTGGAGCTGTCTCCGACCGAGACGGTCTACGTAGGTCGTGGTCTCGAATGCGCGATCCGCACCGACGACGGCATGGTTTCGCGACGCCACTCCCAGATCCGCATGGAGGGTGGGCGCTACGTCGTCGAGGATCTGGGTAGCGCGAACGGCACCCACCTCAACAACGCGCGGATCCAGAAGCAGGCGCTCGGGCACGCCGATATCGTGCAGTGCGGCTCGCTGGTGATCCGCTTCCTCGACGAGGGCGCGGTCAACGTCGTGCCCCAGGCGGTCCCTTCGTCGGGCGGCCCACCGCCGCCGAAGAAGGGCGGCACGATGGTGCTCGAGCGCGCCGAGGCGCCGCCGCTGCCGGGCGGCGCGGGCTTTCCGGGATCGAGTGGCCTCGGTCCGCCCGGGATGCCCGGCGGGACGTCTCCGGGCGGCGCGCCGGGCAGCATGGCGGGCGGCAGCATTCCCGGCGCCGGCGGCAGCGCGCCCGGGATCCCCGGCGGTGGGATGGCGGGCGGCGCGGCCGGCGGCATGACGAGCGGCGGCGGCGGCTACAGCGTCAGCGTCAGCAGCAGCAGCAGCGTGAGCAGCAGCAGTAGCAGCAGCACGAGCGGCGGCGGGATGGCGGGCTACAGCGGCACTCCGCAGGCGCCCGGGTTCGGCGGCGCGCCGGGGCAGAGCGGCTTCGGCCCGGGGCCCGGCGGGCCGGGTGGCTTGCCCTACGGCGGTCCTCCCGGGATGCCGAGCGCGGGTGGTACCTCGGCAGGGCTCAACAAGGGTCCGCCGTCGGTCCCGCCCAACAGCATGTTCGGTGGGCGCGGTGGCTTCGGCGGTGCGGCCGGCGGAGCGCAGCAAGGTTATGGCGGTGCGCCGAGCGCGCCGGGAGCGTACGGCGGTCCGCCTGCGATGCCGGGTGCGCCGGGGCCCGCCGGTGGTCCCGGTTTGCCGTACGGCGGCCCGCCGGGCATGCCGGGCGCTCCGGGTGCGCCGGGCGGCGCAGCGTCGCCCTACGGCGGCCCGCCCGCGATGCCGGGGGCTCCAGGTCCCGGCGGCGCAGGATCGCCGTACGGCGGCCCACCGGCGATGCCGGGCAGTCCAGGTCCGGGGGGCGCAGGATCGCCGTACGGTGGACCACCGGCGATGCCCGGTGGGGGCGGAGCGCCGAAC
Source organism: Kofleriaceae bacterium (assembly GCA_051952595.1). GTDB lineage: Bacteria > Myxococcota_A > Polyangia > Haliangiales > Haliangiaceae > JABFXX01. The sequence continues at coordinate 6,781 of JBQCJR010000673.1, read as the reverse complement.
ATGCCGTTTGGTGGACCGCCCGCGATGCCGGGCGGCGGAGGCCCGGGTCCCGGCGGCGGTGCCCCCGGCGGTGGTGCCCCGGGCGCCGGTCCGGCGGCCAATCCGAGCATGTTCGGTCGCGGTGGCCCGAACGGCCCCGCGCGCAATCCGACGCAGGACGCCGAGGACAAGGTGCTCGTCGACCTCGGGCTCGAGTTCGACCCCGCCAAGGCCGAGGCCGAGATCAAGAACTTGCGCGCCGAGGCCGAGAAGGCCGCGGCCAGCTACGAGCGCGAGGTCGCCGACGGCAAGCGGGTGCGCGCCGAGGCCGCCACGCTGCGCGAGCGGATCGAGGAGCTGCGCGCGCAGGTCAAGGATCGCGAGGAGCAGGTCGTGGCGCACGACCGCGTGGCCGACGAGCTGCGCGACGAGCTACAGCAGACCCGCGACGAGCTGTCGCGCCAGCGCACCGAGATGGGCGAGCTCGCGGAGAACATGGCCGCGCGCGAGCGCCAGGCGGCCCGCGCGGTCGAGGACACCGCGAAGATCCGCGAGGACATGGAGGACCTGAACCGCCAGCTCATGGAGCTGTCGCGGACCAAGGACGAGGGCTGGAAGAAGCTCAACGAGCAGCTCACCGAGATCGAGCACCTGCGCGAGGTGATCAACGAGCAGGAGCGCATGCTCGAGGAGCGCCGGGTCGGCCTGATCTCCCAGGAAGAGGTGATCAAGGAGCTGCGCGCCGACAAGGAGAAGAACCTGAAGGCGATCGCCGCGCTCAAGGCCGAGCGCGACGAGGCGAACACGACGGCGTCGCGGACCAGCGCGCAGATCATCGCGATCGAGGAGGAGAACCGCCGGCTCGGCCGCCTGCTCGTCGAGGCGCAGACCGATACGAGCCGCGGCGGCGGCGGCGGCAACCCGGACCACATGCTCCGGCTGCAGAACGAGCTCAAGGACCTGCGGGTCGAGCTCAAGAAGGTCGAGGCGGATCGCGAGCGCCTCACCGAGCAGTACCAGCGCGCGGATCGCGATCGCGAGAAGCTCGAGGGCCGGCTCGCGGCGATCGAGGTCGAGCTCCAGGAGTCGACCCACGGCCGGCTCGCCGCCGAGAGCGCGCGCAACGTCGCGCAGGACGCGCTCGCCAAGGCCGAGGTCGCCCGCCACAAGGCGGCCGAGGAGGCGCTCGCGGCGGCGCGGGCGCGCGATCAGGCGTCGACCGGCAGCGACGACGCGCGCCGCGAGCTCGAGAAGCTGCGCAAGCGGGTCGCCGAGCTCGAGGCCAAGGCGCAGACCGCGCCGGAGGTGGTCGACACCCGCGAGCTGCAGCTCGAGCGCGAGGCCTCGGAGCGCAAGCTCAAGGAGGCCAACGAGCGCGCGGCCGCCGCCGAGCGGTCGCAGAAGTCGCTCCAGGCCGAGGTCGATGCGGCCAAGACCGATGCGGCCAAGGCGCGCGCCGAGGCCGCGCGCGCCCGCGCCTCCGCCGACGCGCAGGCCGAGGCGGTGGTCGAGACCGGCGGCGCCGGTCAGGCCGCGATCGCCCAGGCGGCGCGCGAGGTCTACGACGCGATCAACGACATCCTGTCGGAGATGCGCAACAACATGGTGCTCGTGAAGGGCGAGCTGCCGAACCTGTCGGCGGACGCCGAGACCCTGCAGGCGGTCGCCGATGCGGTCGAGGCGCTCGTCGACAACGCCGAGACCGCCAAGGGGGCGCTGCGCGGGCTGCGCGACCTGGCTGACGCGAAATGACGAAAGCGGATCGATGACCATCGAACACAAGCGATCGAGCAAGGGCGAGATCGAGGACCTGATCAAGGCGCGCTACTCGCTGATCTGGATCACCTCCCCCGAAGAGACGCGCGTCGAGGAGTCGCTGCGCAAGCTGTCCGTCGAGCGCGAGATGCGGCTCGAGGTGTGGTCGATCACCGAGGGGTTCAAGACGATCGCGAACGGCCAGGGCACGCGCGACGTCAAGGACCCGATGAAGGCGATTGATCACGTGATGCGCGCCGAGGGCCGCGCGTTGTTCGTGCTGCGCGACTTCCATCCGTTCCTCAAGGAGCCGGCGGTCGTGCGCCGGCTGCGCGACGCGGCGACCGAGCTGCGCAAGACCAAGAAGAGCCTGTTGATCCTGTCGCCGGTCACCAAGATCCCGCCCGAGCTCGAGAAGAGCATCTCGGCGGTGCTCGACTGGGAGCTGCCGAACCGCGCCGAGATCGAGGGCGCGGCGCGCAAGGTGCTGCCGAACCTGCCGGCGGCGACCCAGCAGGTGATCGAGAGCGACCCGACGTTCATGGAGCGCGTGGTCGAGGGCGCGCTGGGCCTCACGCTGATCGAGGCGGAGAACGTGTTCGCCAAGAGCGCGGTGCGCACCCACACCTTCGATCTCGAGACGATCCTCGAGGAGAAGAAGCAGATCATCCGCAAGAGCGGGCTGCTCGAGTACTACGAGCACCGCGAGGAGTTCAGCGACGTCGGCGGGATGGAGATCCTGAAGGACTGGCTGGTCAAGCGGCGCAACGCGTTCAGCTCGCGGGCGCGCGACTTCGGCCTGCCGCTGCCCAAGGGCATCCTGATGATCGGCGTGCCCGGGACCGGCAAGTCGCTGACCGCCAAGGCGGTCGGCGCGCTGTGGCAGATGCCGCTGCTCCGGCTCGACGTGGGCAAGATCTTCGGCGGCCTGGTGGGCTCGTCCGAGGAGAACATCCGCAACGTGATCAAGACCGCCGAGGCGATCGCCCCGGCGATCCTGTGGATCGACGAGCTCGAGAAGGGGTTCTCCGGCACCGGCTCGTCGGGCCAGACCGACGGCGGCACGACCTCGCGCGTGTTCGCCTCGTTCATCACGTGGCTCCAGGAGAAGACCTCGCCGGTGTTCGTGATCGCGACTGCGAACAACGTGCACCAGCTGCCGCCCGAGCTGCTCCGCAAGGGCCGGTTCGACGAGATCTTCTTCTGCGATCTGCCGGACCGCGACGACCGCCGCCAGATCATCGACATCCACCTGCGCAAGAAGAACCGCGATCCGTCGCGGTTCGATCTCGACAAGGTGGTCGAGGCGACGGTCGACTTCTCGGGCGCCGAGCTCGAGCAGGCGGTGGTCGCGGCGCTCTACGACGCGTTCGACACCGGCAACGATCTGACCACCGAGGGGCTGGTCACGACGCTGCGCGACATCGTCCCGCTCGCGATCACGATGCGCGAGCAGATCGAGACGATGCGCGAGTGGGCGCGGACCCGCGCGCGCCCGGCCGCCCGTGGCCGGACCACCCCGAAGAAGGACGGCAGCTGGATGGCGCGCTACGGCGCCCCCACGGCGAACCTGGGCGACAAGGGCGCCGAGCCGGACGACGGCGAGCGCAAGATCGAGCTGTAACGGGCTATTCGGGGTTCGCCTGGGCGTCCGCGATCAGGGCGCGGGCCTCGTCGGCGAACGGGGGCGGGACCATGATCAGCGCCTCGACCACCGCGGTCGCCCCTTCGACCTCGTGGTCGCGGGTGACCGAGGCCGGGACGCCGCGGGCGACCAGCATGGTGTGGAGCGCTTCGGCCTCCACCTGCGTCCCTTCGAACACGACCACCGGATCCAGCCCGCGATCACCTGCCATCCAGGGAAGCTACACCCGAGGCGTGCGGTACACTGCTCGTCCATGTCGCATTTCACCAAGTGCGCGCTCAAGATGACCAACCTGGCGGCGATCAAGAAAGCGCTCGCCGACATGCAGCTGCAGTTCACCGAGGCCGAGCTAGGCCAGACCGCAACGGTGCGTGGCTACCGCGGCGACAAGCTGCAGGCCGCCATCTCGATCGACATGGGGCGCTACGATGTCGGCGTCGTCGATAATCAGGACGGGACCTACGACATCACCGCCGACTGGTGGGGCGTCGAGACGACCAAGGGCGTCTCCGAGGAAGAGTTCAAGCACCAGCTCAGCCAGCGGTACCAGTACCACAACGTCAAACAGGCCTGCGAAGAGAAGGGCTACGCCGTCGAGGAAGAGCTCAACGAAGAGGATGGCTCGATCCGGCTGGTCGTTCGCAAGTGGGTCTCGGAGTAGCCGCCATGCGCAAACAGGACATCGAGATCGTGATCAACGCCAAGGGCGAGGTGACGTTCCAGGTGAAGGGGATGAAGGGCGGGAGCTGCCTCGACGAGACCAAGTTCCTCGAGCAGGCGCTCGGCGGGGAGGGGGCGGTCCTCGACCAGCAGCGGACGAGCGAATTCTACGAACAATCAGAGGGTTACGTGTCGACCTGGGCCGGGGAAGCCAAGGACGAGTGACCTCGTAAAACGAGTCAGCGAGCCATCACGTGTCCACCGAGGATCCCACCCCGCCCGAGACCGAGACCGAGCTGCGCGCCGAGGACATCTCGGACGAGCTCGCGCGCAAGTACGATCCCGAGCGGCTGCTGAAGATCGTCTCGAAGCGCGCCGGCAAGGGCGAATCGCTCGATCACAGCGTCCGCAGCCGGTACGAGAAGCGGCTCGGCGTCGATCTCGGCCACGTCCGCGTGTACACCGGCGAGTTCGCCGAGGAGTTCAACCGCCAGCGCAACGCGTTCGCCGTCACGATCGGCTCGACGGGCATGATCCTGATGGGCGGCTCGGCGGACAAGTCGATGGGCAGCGCGTCCGGCCAGGCGCTGCTCGCCCACGAGCTGACCCACGTCAAGCAGGCGTCCCAGGGCCTGCACCGCAAGGCGACGTTCGACGGTGGGATGCCGTTCACCGAGGAGCACGAGGACGAGGCCGAGCAGATCGAGGCGGAGATCCTCGGCGGCGGTGGCGGGGGCGGCGGCAAGGGTGGCGCGGGCGGCGGCGGGGCGTCCGAAGAGGACAAAGAGAAGATGATCGAGAAGGTGCGCGACCGCGTGCTCGAGATGATGGCGGACGCGGAGCGGCAGTACGGCGCGCGGAGCGGCCTGTCGCGCCGGCCGTAGCTGCCGAACCCGGGCCTGCTGCGGTATTCTCGTCGAGATGAGCGACACCAGCGCCGATGCCGGCGTGATCCAGTCCCGCGTACAGCTCGAGCGCCTCGTCGCCGAGGACGAGCTCGCGGGGCGCACGATCGCGGGCTTCGCGGCACCGTCGGTCGGCATGCGCGCCGTCGATCTGGACGGCGTGACGATCGAGCGGCTCGATCTGCGCGGCGCCGACGCCGAGGACAGCCGGCTCGAGCGCGCCGAGCTCAAGCAGAGCGACCTGCGCACCTCGCAGTGGCGCGGCGCGCTGTGGCATCGCGTGCGCGCGAAGGACTGCGATCTCACCGAGCTCGACCTGACCGGCGCGCAGCTGCTGCGCTGCGAGCTCGGGCCGGTCCGGATGGCGCGGATCCGGATGCACCGCGCGCGGATCCAGGACACCCGGTTCGTCGACTCCGAGCTGTACAGCGCGGACTTCTCGGGAGCGGTGCTGCTCAAGGTCGTGTTCGAGGGCTACTCGCACGCCACGGTGTCGCTGTCGCGCGCCGATTTCTCGGGCGCGTCGCTGTTCGACGTCGACTTCAAGCGCGCGAATCTCTACGGCGCGAACCTGCGCGGCGCCGCGCTCGTGCGCTGCGATCTGCGCGGCGTGAACCTGTGCAGCGCCGATCTGACCGGCGCGCGGCTGGTCGGCTGCGATACGACCGGCGCCGATCTCGACGGAGCCACGCTCTAAGCACCCAAAGGAAAGCCGACATGCCGTCCCGTCCCGACCTCCGCGAGCTCGCCACCAACGTCCGCGACGCGTTTGCCGACGCCGATCGCGAGGTGTTGCTCGATGTCCTCACCTTCGTGGTCAAGGAGTACGTCGTCGAGGGTCCGCCGCCGATGTTGATCCACCAAGCGGAGACGCTGTCGGATCTGCAGGGCGCGTCGTTCGCCCAGCTGATCGGCGCGCTCCAGACCCGGTTCGATCATCCCGAGCTCGCGATGTTCGTCGTCGATGGCGAGCAGGTCGGCGTGCGGATCGGCGGCGTCGTGCACCCGCTGATCGGATCTCGCCAGGCGCCGGCCGCCGAGCTGCCGCGCCCGGCCGCGGGCGTGCGGGTGGTCGAGACCACGCTCGCCCAGCGCCCCGTGGCGCCTGCCGCCCCGGCGGCACCACCGGCCCAGCCGGCCGCGTCGAGCGCGCCGCCGCCGGTGCGTGGACTGTCGATGCGTGGCGTGCCGTCGGGTGGGGGCGGTGGTGCGCCCGCCGCGTCCCCGCAGGCCCAGCCGGCGCCCGCACAGCCGCCCGCGTCGCAAGCTCAGCCGACCCAGCCCGCGCCGGCGCAGCCGCCGGCCGCCCAGCCCGACAAGCCGGAGACCGGCGGCGACGATGCCTCGGCGCGGTTCAGCCTGCTGGAGCTCGACTGATGTCGTCGGTCGCTCGGCGCTACTACGAGCGCGGCCGCCAGGCGCTCGACAACGGCGACCTCGAGTCGGCGCAGGAGTCGCTGCGCGCCGCGCTCGATCTCGCGCCGGCGTTCGGCAACGCGCGGGTCGCGTACGCGGTCGCGCTCGCGAAGGCCAATGACCCGCCGCGCGCGGCCGCGGTGCTGCGCGCCGGGATCCCCCGCGCGTCGTCGCCGATCTCGGCGGCCGCGATGTACGCGACGCTCGGCGACGTGCTCGTGCTGGCCGGTGACTTCTTCGGCGCCGAGGAGGCGTTCCAGCACGCCGGCCGCACGCCGGGCTTCGAGGCGCGGGTGGCCTCGGGGCTCGCGCGGGTCTACGCCCGGCTCGGCCGGTATCGCGACATGGCGGCGCAGCTCCAGCGCGCGGCGCGCGGCGCGTAGCGCGTCGCGCCGCGTCTTCCGCTGGACATAGGTGTTTG
>JBQCJR010000672.1:0-8262 GCA_051952595.1 Kofleriaceae bacterium | reverse complement strand
TCCGCCCCGACCTGCTCTACCGGCTCGCCGTCGTCCGCGTCGCGCTGCCGCCGCTGCGCACCCGCCGCGAAGATCTCCCGCTGCTCACCCGCGAGCTCCTGCGCCGCCGCGGCCTCCCCGACGAGCTACCCACCGGCCCCGGCCTGGATCGCCTGGTCGCCCACGGCTGGCCCGGCAACGTCCGCGAGCTGCGCAACGTGATCGATCGCGCGATCGCGCTCGCGCCCGGCGCGCGCCGGTTCTCCGACCTCGTGATCCGGATCGATCCATCGCCGCTCGCCGGCGAAGGCCTCGCGGTGCGCAGCGATCTGCCGTACGCCGAGGCCAAGGCCGCGGTGCTCCACGATCTCGAGCGGCGCTATCTCGCAGACGTGCTCGCGCGCACGGGCGGCAACCTGTCCGCCGCCTCGCGCGATTCCGGGATCGCTCGGAAGCACCTGCGCACCCTCGCGCGCAAGCATGGCCTGATCGAGCCCGCGTCCGGCGAGCCCGACGAGGACTGACCGCACATCGGCCGGCAACGACCGGACGACCGACGAGCTCGGCCTTCTTTCCGAGCGAGGACCATGAGACCTGAACCCGTGGCCGACGCGCTCGACAGCTTGCTCTCGCCTCCCCCTTCGGAGAACCGGTTCGTCAGGGCGATGGAGTGGATCGAAGGGCTGCCCATCGGCGAGCGCGAGCAGGCCATCGACCGCGCCGCCGCCGCCGTGCAGGCCTGGCCAGACACCACGCGCGCCGCGCCCGCTGCCGCCTGGCAACGCATCCAGCAGGGCGAGGCGCCGCCTCCCTGGTGGACCCTCGTGCGCCACGTGCGGCTCGTGGACGGGGACTCCCTGGACGTCGGCCCCGCCCTCGCGCCCCTCACCTCCGTGGACACGACCCAGGTGAACGTGGATCCCTCCCCCCTGCACGAAGCACCCGGTCTGCGCGCCCTCGACCTCACCATCAACGAGGAGGTCATCAGCTTGGACTTCCTCGCGCAGCTCCCCTGCCTGGAGCAGCTCGTCCTGTCAGGCCTCGAGCTACTGCCGGATCTCTCACCACTGAGCGAGCTCCCCGCCCTCCACACGCTCCACCTCACCTTCCTCCCGCAGCTCGACGACCTCACGCCGCTGGCCTCGCTGAAGGGGCTGCGGCGGCTCGAGCTGACGGGCAACGAGTACCTGAAGGACTTCGCGCCGCTGGCAACGCTGACGAACCTGGAAACGCTGGTACTGGATGACTGCGTGAGCCTGCGCAGCCTGGCGTTCCTCGAGGGGTTCGAAAGGCTGCATTCCGCTGCGGGAGCTCTACCTGGAAGGGGCCACGATCTCCGACGGCAAGCCCTTGGCTGACCTCGCCTCGCTCGTCGAGCTGGGGCTGTTTCACATGCCCCGCCTCGGGGACCTGTCCTTCCTCCAGCAGCTTCCGCAGCTGCGCATCCTCTACCTCGTCGGGATCCCCGTCGCCCTGCCAACGCTGAACGCCCCCACGCTGGAGACGCTGTTCCTCGAGCACTGCTCCAAGGTGCGGGACCTGAGAGCCCTGGAGGGACTGCAAGCGCTGAAGGAGCTGACACTCGAAGATCTCCCGGTGAACGACCTCGCGCCGCTGGCGGGGCTGCGCACGCTCGAGCGGATTGCGCTCACCCGCTGCCCCCACGTCCGGGACCTCGCTCCGCTCTCCCGCCTCCCGCTGAAGCAGCTCGATCTGCTCGATCCCGCCCCCGGCCTCGACACGAGCGTGCTGCCCGCCGGCTGCCACGTCACCCGCTGACCACCACCACGGCCGCGCGCCGCGATGGCTCAGCTGCCTTTGCGCGCCTTGCCGGACTTCGCGGGCGCCTTCGTCGGGGGCGGGGTGGGATCCGCCGGCGGCGACTGCGCGCAGGCGGCCTCGGTGCCGAGCGCACACGCCTGCTTCAAGAGCTCGGTGGCGCGCGCGCGATCGGCGGAGACGCCGTCGCCGTTCTGGTACTGCGCGGCGAGCGCGCCGCAGCCTTCGCCCCACCGGCGATCGCACGCCTTGCGATAGGCCTCGGCAGCGGCCGAGCGATCCTTGGTGAGCCCGTAGCCGTAGTAGAGGCTCTGGCCGAGGTAGTAGCAGCCGGCGGCCGAGGACTGGTCATCGCCGCGGTCGCACGAGGTGCGGAGCAGCCGCAGGCCCTCCTCGAGCTGCGCCGGCTCGCGCTGCTGCACGAGATGCACGCCGAGCAGCGCGCAGCCGCCGAGATCCTCGCGATCGCAGGCGCGCTTCGCGAGCTTGGCGCCCTCGGGCTCGTCGGCGGGAACGCCGTCTCCCGCGAGCAGCATGTGGGCCGCCATCCGGCAGCCGGCCGGGTGACCGAGGTCGCACCCGCGCCGCGAGAACCGGAGCACGCCGGGCATGTCGCTGCGATCCTGGATCAGCATGCCCGCGAGGCCGCTGCACGACTCGGCGGTGCCCAGCTCGCAGCCGCGCTCGAACGCCTGCCGAGCCGCGGGGCGATTGCCGGTGACGAGCACCGCGCCGACCACGTAGCAGCCGAGCCCGTCGCCGAGCGTGCACGCCTTGCGCGCCAGCTCGGTGCCACGCGCGCGATCCGCGGCGACGTGCTCGCCGTCGAGGTACACGGTCGCCAGGTTGGCGCACGCGGCCGGATAGTCGCCGTCGCACGCGCGCTGGAACAGCTCGATCGCGCGCGCCGGGTCGGCCGCGATCCCGGCGCCTCGCATCAGCATCAGCCCGAGGCCGGAGCAGCCGCGCAGATCCGAGGCGTCACACGCGCCGCGGAACAGCGCGACTGCGCGCTCGGGATCGCGCGCGACGCCCTCGCCCGTGGCGAGCGCGATGCCGTAGCGCGCGCACGCGGCCTGGTCGCCGCGCTTGCACGCCGCGTCGAGCTCGGCGGGCGAGGCCTTGGCGAGATCCGGGGGGGCGCTGGGGGGAGAGGCCGGACGCGCCGGCGGCGTGGCGGGCGCGCTGCACGCGACGAGCGCCGCGGCGAGCGAGAGCGAGAACATGCGATCCACGCCGCGAGTATGCACGGCCCGAGGCCGGACTGCCGGTTCGCCGCCGCGCCGACGAGCCGACGGCCGCGAGCCGCGCTAGCCTCACCGGGCCGTGCCTTCGTACTCCAGGATCGAGGTCACCGCGACCCCACCGCGGGTCGAGCTCCCGCGCGACTACAACGTGGCCGTCGACCTGCTCGATCGCCACCTCGACGAGGGGCGCGGAGAGCGCACCGCGGTGATCGACGACGACGGCCGGCACAGCTACCGCTGGCTCGCCGAGCGCGCCCGCCGGGCGGCCTCGGCGCTGCGCGCGCTCGGGGTCGAGGCCGAGCAGCGGGTCGCGCTGTGTATGCTCGATACGGTCGAGCTGCCGGCCGCGTTCCTCGGCGCGATCGCGCTCGGCGCGGTGCCGGTCCCGCTCAACACCCTGCTCTCGCCCGACGACTATCGCTACCTGCTGCGCGACAGCCGCGCCCGCGCGCTGATCGCGAGCGACGCGCTGCTCGGAAAGCTCGGACCGGCGATCGGCGATGCCCCCGCGCTGCGCGCGGTCGCGGTCGCGCGCAGCCCGCTCGGCGGCGATCCGGGTGCGTACCCGAGCTGGAGCGCGCTGGTCGAGGCGGCGCCGCCGCTCGCCGAGGTCGCGGCCACCACGCCAGACGACGTCGCGTTCTGGCTGTACTCGTCGGGCTCGACAGGCAAGCCCAAGGGCGCGATGCACGTCCACGCCAGCCCGGCCCACACCGCCGCGCTGTACGCGCGCGCGGTGCTCGGCATGACGCCCGACGACGTCGTGTTCTCCGCCGCCAAGCTGTTCTTCGCGTACGGGCTCGGCAACGCGCTGACGTTCCCGTTCTCGGTCGGCGCGACCGCGGTGCTCGTCGCCGAGCGCCCGACGCCCGCCGCGGTGCTGCGCACGTTCCGCACCCACCAACCCACGATCTTCTGCGGCGTACCGACGCTGTTCGCGCAGCTGCTCGCCGACGCCGCGCTCGATCGCCAGGACCGCCTGCGGGTCTCGACCTCGGCGGGTGAGGCGCTGCCGCGCCACGTCGGCGAGCGCTGGCGCGAGCGGGTCGGCAGCGACATCCTCGACGGGATCGGCTCGACCGAGATGTTGCACATCTTCCTGTCGAACCGGCCCGGCGACGTGCACTACGGCACCACCGGGCGGCCGGTCGCCGGCTACGACCACGAGCTGCGCGGCGACGATGGCCGGCCGGCGCCCGATGGCGAGGAGGGCTCGCTGTGGGTGCGCGGCCCGAGCGCGTGCATCGGCTACTGGAACGATCGCGCGCGCAGCCTGTCGACGTTCCACGGCCCGTGGACGCGCACCGGCGATCGCTACGTGCGCGACGCCGACGGGCGGTGGACCTACTGCGGCCGCGCCGACGACATGCTGAAGGTCGGTGGGATCTGGGTGTCGCCGTTCGAGGTCGAATCGGCGCTGTCGTCGCACCCCGCCGTGCTCGAGGCCGCGGTGGTCGGCCACGAGGACGCCGACGGGCTGACCAAGCCCAAGGCGTTCGTCGTGCTCGCACCCGGCGCGAGCGCGACGCCCGACGAGCTCAAGGCCTTCGTCAAGTCCACGCTCGCACCGTTCAAGTACCCGCGGTGGATCGAGCTGGTCGGCGAGCTGCCGAAGACCGCGACCGGCAAGATCCAGCGGTACAAGCTGCGCGCCGGATGAGCGAGGAAGACGTCAGGCTCGCCGTCGATGGCGTCGAGCTCGAGGCGCGGTGGGTCGGGCCCGCGCGCGACGGCGGCCCGGTGCTGGTGTTCCTGCACGAGGGGCTCGGATCGATCACGCAGTGGCGCGACGCGCCCGCCGCGATCGCCGAGGCCACCGGGCGCCCCGCGCTGATCTACGCTCGCCAGGGCTACGGGCGCTCGACGCCGGTCGCCGTGCCGCGGCCACTCGCGTACATGCACGACGAGGCGGCGCGGCTGCCCGCGGTGCTCGCTGCCGCCGGGATCGAGGAGGCGATCTTGATCGGACACAGCGACGGCGCCTCGATCGCGGTGATCGCGGCCGGCGCCGGACACGTCGCGCCGCGTGGGATCGTCCTGATCGCGCCGCACGTGTTCGTGGAGGACGTCTCGGTCGAGTCGATCGCGCGCGCCGCGGACGCGTATCGCACCGGCGATCTACGCGCGCGGCTCGCGCGCCACCACGCCGACGTCGACGGCGCGTTCTGGGGGTGGAACCGAGCGTGGCTCGACCCGGCGTTCCGCGCGTGGAACCTCGAGGCGTACCTGCCGCGGATCACCGCGCCGATCCTCGTGGTCCAGGGCGAGCACGACGAGTACGGCACCGCCGCCCAGGTCGAGGCGATCGCGCGCGGCGCCGGTGGGCCGGTCGACGTCGAGTGGGTGCCCGCGGCCGGTCACGCCCCGTTTCGCGACGCGCCCGCACGCGTCGTCGAGCGGATCTCGGCGTTCGCGGCGCGCGCGGCGCAGGCTCGGTGACGCCGCCGGGTCAGTGGGCCGGACTGGCGGGATCGCTCACCACGAGCGCGATCGAGACCTCGATGGTCGCCGCGCGATCGATCGAAGGCACCTTCGTGCCGCGGTAGGTCGTCGCGACGCATCGCTCGAACTTCGGCGTGCTGTCGCGAACGCTCGTCGCGCGGATCTCGCCGTCCGCGCCGAGCTCGAAGCGAGCGCGCGCCGTCTGGAAGCGCACCGGCCGCGCGCGCATGTCATCGCCGAAGCAGCCTTCGAGCACGGAGCGACGCTGCACGAGGTGCCTGCGGAGCTTTCGCCACTCCATCGTGTCGCCCGATCCCAGCGGGGTCTCGCCTCCGCGAGCGCCCTCGACTCCTCCGCGGTGAGCTCCCCGAACGCCCCGCCCGTGGAGATGGTGAGCACGCCGAGACTTCCCTGGACCGGCGCGTCCTCGTCCTCGCTGGGCGGCTTCGACGGCTTGGCGACCGGCGGCTTCGTGGCCGGCTTGCTCGACGCAGGCTTGCTCGACGCCGGCGCCGGCTCCGCCGACGAGATCCCCGCGAGCCCACCACAGGTCACGACCGCCAGGAGCACCTTCCGCATCCCGGTGATGTGCCACCGCGGTCCGCGCGGGTCAACGAGCTTCGCCGAGCACGCGGACGACGATCGCCGAGATGTTGTCGCGGCTGCCCGCCGCGAACGCCGCGCCGACGAGCGCGCGGCACGCCGCCTCCGCCGGCACTTCGAGCATCGCCGCGATCGACTGCGGCGACAGCACCTCCGACAGCCCGTCGCTGCACACCAGGTACACGTCGCCGCTCCGCGCGCGATCGCGCTGGACGTCGGGTTCACCCACGCCCGTGCCGAGCGCGCGGGTCACGACGTGGCGCCACCGGAAACTCGCCGGGTCGTCCGGCGCCATGCCCGCCGCGGTGAGCTCCGCGAGCAGCGAGTGATCGATCGTCAGCTGGGCGAGCGCGCCGCCGCGCAGCCGGTACACGCGGCTATCGCCGACGTGCGCGATCACCGCGTCGCCGCGCACGATCCGGATCGCCGCGAGCGTCGAGCCCATCTCGCCGAGCGCGCCGGTGCGCCGCGCCGCGATCCGCTCGTGGGCGAGCCGCGCCGCGACGAGCAGCTCGTTCTCCGCGACCGTGCGCCGCGGATCGATCGCGTACGGCCACGCGACGTTGTCGCTGCCCGCGGAGCGCCGCACCAGCTCGCGCACCGCCTCGATCGCGAGCGCGCTCGCGACCTCGCCGCCCTCGTAGCCGCCCATGCCGTCGGCGACCACGAACAGGCCGAGCTCGGGAGACGCGAGCACCGCGTCCTCGTTGTTGCTGCGGCGACCGGGGATGCTGAGAGCGAAGCTGTCGAGCTGCATGGCCCTCCCCAACCCACGCGACGTGCCGCGCGCAACGCCGCGTCCACACACGCGCCACTGGGGCATCGCCACTCCGATCGCGAGCGAGCCCTGGGGTGGCAGCGCGCTCCTACGACACGCGAGGCAAGATGCCCCTCACGGGCGCCTCATCATCTCTCTGAGCTCGGATCTCTCCGGAATGTTCGGCAGAATTTCAGACGGTTCCGAGAACGTGTACGTCAGGACACCAGTTCTCGTCGGGTTGACACCTCACCGACTCACCCCGAAAACGACGCCCATGACGAGACACCTTTTCGCACTGGCTTCTCTGACTCTCTCGCTCGCCGCCTGTGGCGGCAGCAAGCCCGCGCCGCAGGAGCCGATGCCTCAGCCGCCCGCGGATCCCGCGCCGGTGGCCGAGGCGCCGCCCGCGCCGCCCGTCGAGCCGGCGAAGGTGGAGCCCCCGCCGCCGCCTCCGCCGCCCAAGATGTGGAACGCGCAGGCCGCGCTGGCGCCGGTCAAGGGCGCGAAGGTGAAGCCGGCCACGCTGGTCTTCTCGCAGGAGGAGGGCAAGCCCGCCGCGGTGACCTCGGGCGGCGCGCTCGAGGGCCTCGCGCCCGGCAAGTACCACCTCGTGATCCACGAGAGCGCGGACTGCGGCCCGAACGCGACCAAGGCCGGCAAGCCGTGGACCGATGGCACGCTCGAGGTGACGATCGAGGTCGCCAAGGACAAGCCGGGCACGGTCGAGAATGCCAACCTCGCGGTCGCGCTCGAAGGCGAGAAGACGATCGTCGGCCGCACGCTGGTGCTGCACGCCGACAAGAAGGGCAAGGCCGACAAGGCGATCGCCTGCGGCGCGATCGCGAACGGCGAGGCGGCCGGCGGCGCGATGGCGCCCAACCCCTGAGCGCCCGGTCGCGCGGCGAGCCGCGCAGCCCGCGGCCGGGAATCGCCGAACCAGACGATCTACGGGCCCGGATCTCCTCCTCCGCGCCGGTCCGGCTCGCGCGCAAGCTGCTATCGTGGCCGCATGAACGTGATCGACGCGATCGGCAACACGCCGCTGATCGAGCTCGCGCGAGTCTCCGCCGGCCTGCCGGTGAAGGTGCTCGTCAAGTGCGAGCACCTCAACCCCGGCGGGAGCATCAAGGACCGGACCGCCCGGGCGATCGTGGTCGACGCGGAGGAGCGCGGGCAGCTCGAGCCCGGCGCGACCCTGATCGAGGGCACCGCCGGCAACACCGGCGTCGGCCTGGCGCTGATCGCTGGCGTGCGCGGCTATCGCTGCATCTGCGTCCTGCCCGAGAAGATGGCGCTCGACAAGCGCGTCGCGCTGCGCCAGCTCGGGGCCGAGGTCATCATCACGCGCAACGCGCCGCTCACCAACCCGGACAACTTCCGCAACGTCGCGGCGCGGCTCGCCGAGGAGAACGGCTACTTCCTGGCCAACCAGTTCCACAACCCGGCGAACCT
>JBQCJR010000671.1:0-3029 GCA_051952595.1 Kofleriaceae bacterium | reverse complement strand
GTCACGGGGGCGCTCGTGCCGCGGGCCCACGAGGGAACACGCGCGCGTGCGGGCGAGGGGAACCGCGGAGGATTCGTGCCGCCGTCTGCTTGTAGCGTGGCGAGGCGGTTGGGTCGCCGGCCGAATCGGTCGTACACCGCGACGGCGCGGCTCGTATTGCCCGGCGCGGAGATGTCGAGATCGATGCGATTGCCGGGCGCGATCTCGAACCGCTCGAGCGGGATCGGCGCGCGCAGGTACAGCCCGTCGACGGCGATCACCTCGACCTGGGCGTCGCCGAAGTCCGGCACGTAGACGCGACCGTTCGAGGCGTTCAGCAGGCGTAGCCGGACGCGCTCGTTGGTGCCAAGTTGGAGCGTGGTGTCGGTCCGTCCGTTCACGGTGATCGCGTTGCCCCACCGGCCGTCGTGCGACAGGTCGTGCGGCGTGTTGAACTCGCCGACGATCTGGCCGTCCTCGCCGAGGAGCCAGTCATCCACGATCCACATCACGTCCTGCGTGTACGGCGACGGATCTCGATCCTCGACGATCAACGCGCCGTACAGCCCGCGCTCGACTTGCTCGCTCGACCGGATGTGCGGGTGGAACCAGAACGTGCCCGCGTCCTTCGGCGTGAACTCGTACGTGAACGACGCGCCCGGCTCGATCGGCGGCTGGGTCGCGTGTGGCACGCCGTCCATGCGGTTCGGCACGCGCACGCCGTGCCAGTGGATCGTGGTCGATTGCGGGAGCCGGTTCGTGAAGTGCACCCGCACGGTGTCGCCGAGCCGGACGCGCAGCGTGGGGCCCGGGACCTGCCCGTTGTACGCCCACACCCGGCGCTTCGCGCCATCGATCAGCGGCAGCTCCGCCTCCGCCGCGACCAGCTCGAACGTCTGGACGACGCCCGTCGGCGCGGCCTCCCGCGGATACGCGTCCTCGAGCCCGAGCGGCTCCTCGCGCGAGGCGCGGCAGGCACAGAGCAGCGAGATCAGGAGCAGTGTCGTCTTCACGAGGTGCCTTCCGTCGGTCGAGAGCACTCGTCGTGCCACGGCCGGCGCGCTCGTGGGGTGTTCTCCGGCGGCAGACTGTGACCCCAGCCGTCACATGTGATGGCCCGGGATACGCAGCGCGCTCGCCCTCCGAGCCCGTTCAGACCGATTCACGCGGTGATCGCGCAAGTTGATGTCCGTTCGGGATACCGTGGGTGTCATGCATTCTCAGCGTTCGTGGATGGTAGGAGTTGCGATCGCAGTGATCGTGTCTGCGTTCTTGCCTTGGGCATCGGCGGCGTTCGCCTCGGTCTCGGGCACGGATGGCGGAGATGGCTGGCTGGTCGTCGGGACCGGCTCGGCTGCGCTGCTGGCGGTGTTGCTCGGCGACCGCACGGCCGCGCCGACGAAAGGAGGGCGGATCCTGTACGGCCTCATGGGCGCTGCCAGCGCACTGCTCGGAATCGTGAAGATCGCGGATCTGTACGACTTGAAGTCGAAGGCGGGCCAGTTCGGGAACGCGATCAACATCGGAATCGGCCTGTGGGTGCTCGCGGCCGCAGGCATCATGATGGCCGTGCTCTCGATGCGGGCCGGCGCCCAGGCCGCCAGCGCAGCCAAGCCGGCCAGCGCGGGTAGCTCGGCCAGCGCGGCCAGCGCGGCCAGCGCCGGCACCCCGCCCGACGTTGGTAACGCGGCCCACGTGGCCAGCCCGTCCGACGCTGCAGCGAGCCCGGAAAGCGCTCCCAAATCCGAGGGTTAGCGAGATCTTCGCAAAAATGCGCGCCGCGTTGTCGATCCACGCGCAGCTCGTATGTCGTCAGGTTGAAGCCCAGCTTCGAACCGAAGGAGAAATGACCATGCGATTCCTGATGACGTACTACGGTGACGACCGCTCTCCCCCGACCCCCGAGAAGATGGCGGCGCTCGCCGAGTTCTCCGCGGAGATGGAGAAGTCCGGCGTGTTGCTCGATACCGGCGGGATGTTGCCGATCTCGCAGGGCGCGATGGTGAGCCGCAGCGGTGGCAAGTTCAAGGTCCTCGACGGGCCGTTCCCGGAGACCAAGGAGCTGATCGTCGGCTACGCGATCGTCCAGGTGAAGACGCGCGAGGAGGCGATCGAGCTGGCGCGCCGGTTCATGAACGTCGCGGGCGACGGCGAAGGCGAGCTGCGCCAGCTGATGGGCCCGGCCGACGGACCTCATCACTGAGCGGCGCGGGTCGGCGCGCGGCCGCGCGAAAGGTGCTCTGATCCGCGGGTGACGGATCCGAGCACCCACCGGACGATCCAGGCGGTCTGGCGCCTCGAATCGGCGAAGCTGATCGCCGGGCTGACCCGGATGGTCCGCGACGTGAGCCTCGCCGAGGAGCTGGCACAGGACGCGCTGGTCACGGCGCTCGAGCGGTGGCCGGAGTCCGGCGTGCCCGACAACCCGGGCGCGTGGCTGATGACCACCGCGAAGCACCGCGCGATCAACCTGATCAACCGCGGCAAGATGCTCGAGCGCAAGCACGAGCAGCTGGGCCGCGAGCTGGAGGCGGTGCGAGAGATGCCGGACCTCGACGCGATGCTCGACGATCACGTCGGCGATGACGTGCTGCGGCTGATGTTCGTCTCGTGCCACCCGGTGCTGTCGTCGGAGGCGCGGGTCGCGCTGACGCTGCGCATGCTCGGCGGGCTGACCACCGAGGAGATCGCGCGCGCGTTCCTGGTGCCGGAGCCCACGATCGCGCAGCGGATCGTCCGCGCCAAGCGCGCGATCGCGGATGCCCAGGTGCCGTTCGAGGTGCCGCGGGGCGACGAGCTGGCGCCGCGGTTGTCGTCGGTGCTCGAGGTCATCTACCTGGTGTTCAACGAGGGCTACTCGGCGAGCGCGGGGGACGACGCGATGCGCCCGGCGCTGTGCGACGACGCGCTGCGGCTCGGCCGCGTGCTGGTCGGCTTGATGCCGGCCGAGCCGGAGGCCCACGGGCTGGTCGCGCTGATGGAGCTGCCCGCGTCGCGCGCGCGGGCGCGGCTCGGGCCCACGGGCGAGCCGGTGCTGCTGCTCGACCAGA
>JBQCJR010000670.1:0-6447 GCA_051952595.1 Kofleriaceae bacterium | reverse complement strand
GAGGTCGGCGCCGACCGGATCGTCAACGCGGTGGCCGCGTTCGACGAGCTCAAGTCCGGCTGCATCGTCGTCGACTTCGGCACCGCGACCACCTGGGACGTGGTGACGCCCAAGGGCGAGTACCTCGGCGGGGTGATCGCGCCGGGCATCCACATCAGCTCCGAGGCGCTCTACGAGCACGCCGCGAAGCTGCCCCGGGTCGAGCTCGCCCGCCCGGGCAAGGTGGTCGCCCGCAACACGATTGCCTCGATGCAGGCCGGCCTGGTCTACGGCTACGCCGGTATGGTCGACGCGCTGGTCGAGCGGATCCGCGCCGAGGTCGAGTTCCCGGCCCGCTGCATCGCGACCGGCGGGCTCGCCCCGCTGATCGCCACCGAGACCAAGACGATCGAGGCCACCGACGAGCTGCTGACCCTGAAGGGGCTCAAGATCCTCCACCAGCGCAACGCGGTGCCCGCCTGATCCTGATGACCATGACCCCGCAGACCCCGCTCGATCCCTCGCAGCTCTCGGCCGCCGCGCAGCGCGCGCTCGGCCCGGGGCCCGGCCGCACGATGGCCGCGCGCGGGATGATGCCGCTCGCGCCCGCCGACCAGGTCGCCGTGCTCTATCAGCTCGCGCTCGATGCCGATCCCGGCATCTCGCAGGCCGCGCGGGTCACCGCGGCGAACCTGCCCGAGAAGCTGCTCGCCGGCACGCTCGGCGACCCCGGCGTGGATCCGCGGGTGCTCGATCACTTCGCGCAGCTCTCGATCGAGAAGCCGGCGGTGTTCGACGCGATCGCGCTCAACCCCGCGGTCGCCGACGCGACGATCGCCTCGCTCGCCGGCAAGGCGGGGGCGCGCGAGATCGACGTCATCGCGCAGAACGAGCAGCGGCTGCTCCGCCACCCCGAGATCATCGCCGCGATGTACATGAACCGGCGCGCCCGGATGTCGACGATCGATCGCGTCGTCGAGCTCGCGGTGCGCAACCAGGTCCGCGTGCCCGGGCTCGCTGCGTGGGAGGAGGTCGCGCGCGCGCTGACCGGCGGCGGCCCCTCGACCTCGGTGGACGATGCGAAGTTCGCGCGCATGGCCGACGCGCTGACCGGCGACGACAGCGCGCTGACCAGCGGCGACGCCGAGCAGGTGCTCGACGACGACGAGCGCGAGGAGCGCGAGGCCCCGCACGACAAGCTGATCAGCGAGCTCTCGATCCCTCAGAAGATCCGGCTCGCGACCCTCGGCAACGCGGTCGCGCGCGGCCAGCTGATCCGAGATCCGGTGAAGCTGGTCGCGATGGCCGCGATCAAGGCGCCCGGCGTCACCGACATCGAGGCCGCGCGCTACGCTGGAAACCGCAACTTGGCCGAGGACGTCATCCGGTACATCGCGAACCGTCGCGACTGGACGAAGGCCTACGGCGTGAAGGTCTCGCTGTGCCGCAACCCCAAGACACCGATCCCCGACGCGACGCGACTGATCCCGTTCCTGCGCGAGCGCGACGTCCAGAACCTGATCAAGTCCAAGGGCGTGGCGTCCGCGCTGGTCGCCCAGGCTCGCAAGCTGATGCTGCAGCGCCGCGGCGGCAAGTCGTGACCGCGCCCGGCGCGCCCACCGGCGTCGACCCGGGCTGGCTGGCGCGGATCGGCCTCGCGATCGCGAACCCGCGGTGGGCGCTCGCGGTGGCCAGCGATCGCCGGTACGCGGGGCGCTCCGGCACCGATCTGATCGCGCTGATCGCGATCGTCGTGGTCGCGACCCAGGCGCGCGCGCTGTTCGCCTCCGGCTGGCTCGCCTCCGAGCTCGGGCTCGGCCTCGGCGCGCGCGGGGTGATGCGCGTGTTGACCCAGACGCTCACCGTCGACCTCGGGTTCCTCGTGCTCGGCGCGCTGGTGCTGTGGGTGGGCGGCGGGCCCAAGCGCCACCTCGGCCGCGCGTTCGATCTCGCGTGTGTCGCGGTGGTGCCGCTGCTCGTGGTCCAGCTCGGCGCGACGGTCGCGGTGCGTGCGATCGGGCTCGAGGTCCCGCGCGCGATCGGCTGGGCGCTGTCCGCCGTGTCGTGGGGCTGGGCCGGCGCGCTGATCGCGATCGCGTGGCGGCCGATGCGGGTCGCGCCCGCGCGGGTCGCGTCGCCAACGCCCGCCGAGATCGTGCCGGCGCGGCGCACCGGCTGGGCGGTGCTCGGCGTCGCGGTGCTCGGCGTCGCGGTGCAGGTCGCCTCGATCGCGCGCGACCTCGAGTCGATGCGCCCGGTGACCGACGGTGACCCGGCGCCGGCGTTTGCGCTGCGCTCGATCGGCGCCGCCGGCACGCTGGGTGCGCCGGTCGCGCTGGCGGACCACCGCGGCGAGGTGGTGGTGCTCGATTTCTGGGCGACCTGGTGCAAGCCGTGCCTCGCCGCGCTGCCCAAGCTCGAGGCGATCTCCAAGCGGCCGGGCGTCGTGGTGATCGCGGTCAACCTCGACGATCCGATCGCGGCGCGCGCGCTGTTCGATCGGCTCGGCTACCAGATGGCGCTGCTCGCCGACGACGGCGCGGTCAGCGAGCGCTACAACGTCTCGGCGATCCCGCACACCGTGGTGATCGGCCGCGACGGGATCGTCGCACACGTCGCGCGCGGCAACACGTCGAGCATCGCGCGCGCCGTGGACGCCGTGCTCGGCGAGCAGATCCGGAATTGATCCCAGCCTCCCACGAGCCCGCTCGCTCGTGCTAGGAGGAGGGCATGGCCAGCCTGGTCTGCGCCACGTGTCGCAAGCTGATCCCGCCGGGCACCTCGGCCATCCGCTGCGCGGTGGCCTCGTGCAACACCGGACGCATGAAGCTGCGGTTCTGCAGCATCGTGTGCTGGGAGAAGCACGTCCCGACGGCGCGGCACCGCAAGGCCACGTACGTCGTCGAAGAGCGCGCCGAGGACTCGAGCGCCGACTGACGTAACCGCGCGGACTTGCTCGGCGGCACGGCCCATTTTTGCGAGGTGTTTCGCGCGCGTGATATTTTTTTCGCGTGCGTCTCGGGACCTGCATCGCGCTCGAGCTCGCCGTGGCCGTCAGCGCGGTCGGCGGCGTGGTGCTTGCCGTGGGCGAGGCGTCCCGGCTCGCCGGCTCCTACCTGGTGACCCACGAGGCCTCGGCCGCGAACCTCGAGTCCGTGGCGCCGCTGCCGCGCTCCCACCTGCGGGTGGAGCCCGCCGCGGCGTCGACCATCTTCGGCGCACCGGATGAGGAGCTGCTCGCGCCGCTCGGCGCCGCCAAGGTGAGCCGGATCAAGACCAACCACGGCGGCACGTCGCTGTCGCTGCGGATCGACTTCGAGAACGGCGCGCGCGCCGCGTTCAAGCCCGAGCAGATCCACCCGCAGTCGGATCCGCGGCGCGAGATCGCGGCGTACCGGATCGATCGGCTGCTCGAGATCGGCCGGGTGCCTCCGGCTCGCCCGGTCTCGCTCGCGGTGGCGGAGCTGCTCGAAGCCGCCGAGCCCTCGCACCGCACGTACATCTCGCGCCGGCTCGACGAGGAGGGGCTCGCTCGCGGCGGCGTGCTGCACGGCGAGCTGTCGTGGTGGATCCCCGAGATCAAGCGCGCGCGGATCGGTCGGCTGCCGATCGACGAGCGCGAAGGGCGTGCGCAGCTGGTGTCGTACCTCCAGGTCGGCGCGACGATCCCCGCGGAGGCGCGCTCGCTGGTCGAGCAGATCGCCGCGTGCGTGCTGTTCGACGTGCTGATCGATAACCCGGATCGCTGGAGCGGCAACAACACCGTGATGTCGCCCGACGGGCGGACGTTCTACTTCATGGACAACACGATGTCGTTCTCGCTCGCCCGGTTCGGGCAGAAGGCCAACGCGGGGATGCTGGAGCGGATCCAGGTGTTCCCGCGGGCGCTGGTGCAACGGCTGCGCGCGCTCGACGAGCAGGCGCTCACCGAGGCGCTCGCGCGCGAGGGCGACACGCCGCTCGGCCCGCTGCTCGCGCCCGCCGAGATCCGCGCGGTGCTACAGCGCCGCGATCACATCCTCCGCCAGGTCGACCAGTTGATCGCCGAGCACGGCGAGGCCTCGGTGCTCGCGCTGCCATGACGCCCTGTCCCACCTGCCAGAAGCCGGTCGATCCGCTGCGCGCGCGCCACGTCAGCGTGCGCGACGGCAAGGTCGTCGCGTACTGCAGCCCGGAGTGCCAGGCGGTGGGGGCGGCGCGCGATGGGCGCGTGGTCGCGGCGGCCGCCACCCGCGCAGCCACGCCGGAGAAGCCGGCGCGCACGCCACCGGGCGGGGTTCGCGCGTCCGCATCCGCGCAGGACAGCGGGCCGGTGATCGAGATCCTGCACGAGCCCGCCTCGGGCGTGGTCACCAGCGCGCGCGACGAGCGGCGCACGAGCCACGTGGTGAGCTCGCACGGCCAGGACTCGGCCGCGGTCTCCGGCGAGCTCGGCGGAGACGACACCGACGATGGCGAGGACGGCGCGGACGAGGGCGACGAGCGCGATGACGACGAGGCAGGGCAGGGCGCGCAGCCCGACCAGCGCCGGCGCCGCGACAGCAGAGACGCCAAGGCGGCGTGGGACTGGATCGACGAGGAGCCGGTGGACCCCGCCGCGGCGCGCGGCGCTGCGGCCGTCACGCGCGACCGCAGCAGCAGCGGCGGCGGCAGCGGCGGCAAGGCGCTCGCGATCGTGCTCGCCGCGGCCTGCCTCGGCGGTGGTGGGTACCTCGTGTATCGCTACCTGAGCGCCGCGAAGCAGGAGACCGCCGCGCCCAGCTCGCAGGTCACCCCGGCGCCGGCCCCGTCGACCGATCCATCGTCGGGCGCCGCACCGACCGCGCCATCGCCTGGCGCCGCGGCCGACCCTGCGCCGGCCGACGCACCTGCCGAGACCTCGGCGGCGGCGCTGGATCGCGCGCGCGCGGCGCTCGTCCACCACCTCGAGTCCGGCTCGCCGCGCGTCCAGCACAAGGCGGCGGCGGCGCTCGCCCGCACCGGCGATCCGGTCGCGATCACCGTGCTCGCCGCCGCGCTCGGGCGCGAGAAGATCGCGTCGCGCCGGATCGAGCTCGCGTACCAGCTCGCGCGGGCCGGCGATCCACGCGGCGGCGAGGCGCTCGCGGCGGCGCTGCGCTCGTCGCGGCGCGACGACAAGCTCGACGCCGGCAAGGATCTCGCGCGGCTCGGCGATCGCCGCGCCGCGCCGGTGCTGCTCGGCTACCTCGAGGTCAGCCAGCACCGCCTCTCGTCCGCCGAGTGGCTCGCCCGGCTCGCCGAGCCCGCCGCGCTCGCGGTGCTCGACCAGATCCGCGGCGACGCGCGGGCGACCCCCGATGACAAGGCGCGCGCCGCGGTGGCGCTGGGCATCGCCGGCCGCGCCGAGGTCGCCGGCGAGCTGCGCGCGCTGCTCGACGACAAGCGGTTCAACGCGTACGCCGCGGTCGCGCTCGCCGAGCTGCGCGACGAGGCCGCGCGCCCGGTGCTGGTCGACCAGCTCGGGGTCTCGGCGCTCCGGGTCGAGGCCGCGCGTGCGCTGCGCCGGCTCGCGCCCGAGGCCCCGCTCGACGCGCAGGTGGCGAGCCTCGCCGCCGCGCTCGACGCCAACCGCGACAAGGACACCGAGCAGATCCCGATCGCCGAGGCGATCCTGTTGCTCGCCGGCCCGGCGAGCTGGTCGGAGCGCCCGTGATCGATCGGCCGTCGAGCGACCGGTCGCCCCGGCGCGACCTCGCGCTGTTCTATGCGTTCCGGCTGCTCGCGACGTCGTACCTGTTCGTCCCGATCTTCATGCTGTTCCAGGCCGAGCGCGGCCTGTCGTTCTTCGAGCGGCTCGCGCTCGGGGGCCTCTACAGCGCGGTGATCATCCTCGTCGAGGTGCCGACCGGCGTGTTCGCGGACCGGATCGGGCGGCGCCGCTCGATGCTGCTCGGCGCGCTCACGATGGCGGTCGGCTGCCTGCTCGCCGCGCGCGCCGAGCGGTTCGCCTCGTTCGCGATCGCCGAGTGCCTCGCCGCGCTGTCGATGGCGCTGTGCTCGGGCGCCGACTCGGCGTACCTCTACGACCTGCTCGCCGAGCGCGGGTGCTCCGGCGAGTACCCGCGGCGCGAGTCGACCGCCAGCGCGTGGCACCTGATCGGCAGCGCGGTCGCGTTCGCCGGCGGTGGTCTGCTCGGCGAGATCGACCTCGCTCTGCCGTACCTGGTGACCGCCGCGGTCGCCTCGGTCGCCGCGCTGATCGCGTGCGCGATGCGCGACGACAGCCCGCCGCGGCTCGCCCCGCCCTCGGCGCGGGCGGCGGTGCGCGCGTGGGGTCGCGAGATGTCCGGCGCGCTCGCCGAGGTCGCGCGCAACGGCCGGCTCGCCTGGCTGATCGGCTACTCGGCGGTCGCGTTCGCGCTGCTCCGCGCGACCATCTACGTCTACCAGCCGTACCTCACCGAGCGCGGGCTCGGCACGCTCGAGATCGGCGTGCTGTTCGCCGGG
>JBQCJR010000669.1:0-3766 GCA_051952595.1 Kofleriaceae bacterium | reverse complement strand
CTGACCGTCTACGGACGACGGTCGAGGTCGTCGCGATGTATTACGTGCTGCGTTGCCTGCCCCTTCTGAACGAGAAGGGCGAGGCCCTGATGGAAATTCACAACTGCTTCGACGTGGGGAGCATCTGGGACTGGCAGGACGGTCAGGCGCTGACCGATGAGGAGAGGAATTTTCCCGTTCCGATCGAGATCGATTTCGAGCCGTTCCGCGGTTACGCGGGGCCGCCGATCGAGATGCGCGACGTGTGCATTCCCATCATGTCGATGCGGCTCGCCGAGGCGATCGCCGCGGCGGGAATCGACAACATCGAGTTTTTCCCCGCTTGTCTGCGCAACAAGGCGACGGGCGAGACCTTCGAGTATCGCGCCTACAAGCTCGTCGGCTTGGTGGCAGCCGCCGATCTGGGCAAATCCAAGTGGACCAGCTACGACGGCAAGCCCATCGCGGATGTGAGCTTCGAAACGCTGGTGCTGGACGAATCGCGGCCGCGCGGTCTGGGCATGTTCCGGCTGGCGGAGAACGTGTCGGCCGTCGTGGTTCACGAGCGCGTGCGGCAGGCGATCGAGTCCCGCGGCATCGACACCATCGAGTTCGTCAAGCCCGAGGACTGGGCCCATCTGTAGGCGGCTCGCATCGCGTGGATGAGACGCGCCGAAGGCGGCCGCAGGTGTGCCATGTTCCCGGCGTGCGACGCGCGCGATGGATCGCGGTGCCCCTGCTCCTGGCGATGGCCCTGATCGGTGGCTCGGGCTGCTCGCGGCGGGAGCCGTCGGCGGCGGAGATCGCGGAGCGCGGGTGGCGGGCGCACGAGCTGGTGGTCGCGGCGGGCGAGCGGGCGAAGACCTGCGCGGAGGCGGGAGTTGCAATGCAGCGGGCGTACGACGAGCACCGGCAGGCATTCGTCGATGCGCTGGTGCTGGATCGGGATCGTGCGAAGCTCGCGGAGGCGACCGAGTACCTCGAGCAGCATCAGGATCGCTATCAGGACCTCGAGACCAGGATGATCGGGCTATCCGAGCGATGCGCGGAGGATCCCGCGGTGACGGCGGTGTTCCGGCAGATGGAGACTCCGTAGCGAGCAACACCGGAAGGCGGCAGAGGCGCCCAGCCGCGGAGCCGAACGCACGGGAGGCGAGCGAAGCCGAGCCGAGCCGAGCCGAGCCGAGCCGAGCCGAGCCGAGCCGAGCCGAGCCGAGCCGAGCCGAGCCGAGCCGGAATTGCTCCCTGCCGCCGAGCGGCTGTCGGACGCCGCGGACGGGACCTGGCATAGCCCTGTCGAAGAGATCATTCGGCTCGACGCGCTGTAGCGGACGGGACCGGTATCGCCCGGTCGGAGCAATCCGTGCTGCACGCGCGGAATGGCTCCCAGCCACCGAGTGGCTGTCGGACGCGGTAGCGGACGGGACCGGCGTAGCCTGCCCGGTCGGAGCAATCCGAGCCGCACGCGAGAAATGGCTCCCAGCCGCCGAGCGGCCGGACGTGAGCGGACCGGGGCGGGATGCCCCGAGGCAGCCCGCGCCGCAGGCGAGCAACTTGCGGCCCGCCGCGCGGCCTCGCGAGACCTCGCAAGACGAGCGCCCGGGGCGACCCGTAGGGCCCTACAAATTCCTGTCCTCCCGGCCTCCGCGAGACCTCGCGAGACCCGCGCGCGGTGCCTCGCGCTCCGGCGCGACTCCGAGTAGAGTGCGCGCGCGATGGCCGACCAGGACGAAGATTTCGCGTCGATGCTTGCCGAGTTCGAGAGTGGCAAACCACGCGCCGACAAGAAGCGCCCCCGCGTGGGCGACGTGATCAAGGGCGCGGTGATCTCGATCGGCAAGGACTCGGTGTTCGTCGACGCCGGCGGCAAGGCAGAGGGCGTGCTCGAGCGTAGCCAGGTCACGGACGCCGAAGGCAAGCTGATGGTCAAGGTCGGCGACTCGCTCGAGGCGCGCGTGGTGGCGGACGCGGGCGGCGTGCTGTCGCTGCGGATCAAGCTGGGCCGCGGCCCGGAGGCGCGCGCGGAGCTGCAGCAGGCGCAGGAGCTGGGCATCCCGGTCGAGGGTCTGGTGACCGAGGTCATCAAGGGCGGCGTCTCGGTCGACGTCGCGGGCGTGCGCGGGTTCTGCCCGGCCTCCCAGATCGACGCGCGGTTCGTCGAGGACCTCTCGGTCTACGTCGGCCAGCGGCTGACCTTCCGGATCACGCGCTACGAGCCGCGCAACCTGGTGCTGTCGCGCCGCGCGCTGGTGGAAGAAGAGAAAGAGAAGCGCGCGGCGGAGACGCGCAAGAAGCTCGAGCCGGGCGTGGTGATCCGCGGCAAGGTGGTGGGCTTCAAGCCGTTCGGCGCGTTCGTCGATATCGGCGGCCTCGAGGGCATGCTGCACGTGAGCGAGCTGGGCTACACGCGCGTCGAGCGCCCGGAAGACGTCCTGGCGCTCGGCCAGGAGCTCGACGTCGCGGTGCTCAAGATCGAGCCGGGAGCCGTGGGCCAGGGCGGCAAGTCGGGCGACCGCATCAGCCTCTCGCTCAAGGCGCTCGCGAGCGATCCGTGGCGCGACCTCACCGCCAAGCTCGCCGAGGGCCAGCGGGTGAAGGGCACGGTCACGCGGCTCCAGCCGTTCGGCGCGTTCGTCGAGATCGCGCCGGCGGTCGAGGGATTGGTCCACATCAGCGAGCTGGGCGCGGGCCGCCGGATCAACCACCCGAAGGAAGTGGTCTCGGTGGGCCAGGAGGTCGAGGCGGTGGTGCTCGCGATCGATCACGAGCGGCGCCGGCTCTCGCTCTCGATGGCGGCGTCGCAGGACGGCTCGGCCGACGAGGTCGCCGCGGTGACGCGCGCGCAGCCGTCGGCCAAGTTCGGCACGCTCGGCGATCTGCTGCAGCGCAAGAAGTAGCGCGCGCGGCCGCGGGCGTTTTTCGCTTGCGCTTCGTTCGCGTCGGCCTAATAATGAACCATATGGTTCAGCTTCAACCGCAGCTCGACCGAGCGTTCTCGGCACTGTCGGACGCCACGCGTCGCGGCATCCTGGAGCGCCTGGGCCGCGGGAACGCCTCGATCACGGATCTGGCCACGCGCTTCGACATGACCCTCACGGGCATGAAGAAGCACGTGCAGATCCTCGAGGACGCGGGGCTGGTGACCACCGAGAAGGTCGGCCGCGTGCGGAGCTGCAAGCTGGGTCCTCGTCGCCTCGAAGAAGAAGCGGCGTGGATCGCGAGCTACCGCTCCATGCTGGACGCGCGGCTCGACCGACTCGAACAGTTTCTCGAACGCACGAAAGGAACCGACGAGCCATGACCACCACCGCCGCCAAGCCCGCCGCCGCCACCGCCGCCGCCACCGTCACCACGCCGAGCGATCGCGAGATCCGCACCGAGCGCATCTTCAACGCGCCGCGCTCCCGCGTGTGGAAGGCGATCACCGATCCGAAGCTGATCGCGCAGTGGTGGGGCCGCGGCAACAAGCTCGAGATCGAGCGCCACGAGCCGCAGCGCGGCGGCTACTGGCGCTTCGTGGAGCACGCGCCCGAGGGCACGCACGGCTTCGGAGGCCGCTTCCGCGAGGTGACGCCCGAGGAGCGCGTGGTCCAGACCTTCGAGTGGGACGGCATGCCGGGCCACGTGATCGTCGAGACCATGACGCTCGAGGATCTCGGCGACGGCCG
The DNA here is from genome assembly GCA_051952595.1 of Kofleriaceae bacterium. Taxonomy (GTDB): domain Bacteria; phylum Myxococcota_A; class Polyangia; order Haliangiales; family Haliangiaceae; genus JABFXX01. The sequence goes on along the minus strand of JBQCJR010000669.1, from coordinate 119 downwards.
GACCCGGCTGGTCACGCTCTCGCTGTTCCACACCACGTGGGAGCGCGACGGCATGCTGAGCTCGGGCATGGAGGAGGGGCTCAACCAGGGCTACGCCGCGCTCGACAAGGTGCTCGCTT
>JBQCJR010000668.1:0-2217 GCA_051952595.1 Kofleriaceae bacterium | reverse complement strand
GGTCCGATGTTGTCGTACCGCGCAGGAGGTGACCGATTCCTCGTCGATGAGTCGTTTCCCGTCGACTACAGCCGCTACCCTGGCTGCCAGTTCTCGATGTGGGGTGGTGACCTGCGGCGCGGAACCGCTGGGCACCGCTGGCGACCTGCGCGCAGCATGCCGCGCTGGGCCACGCGCATCGTACTCGAGATCACCGAAGTCCGAGTGCATCAACTCCGCGACATCACCGAGGAGGACGCGCGCGCCCAAGGAATGGTCGCCGGCAAGAGGCAGCCGGTGGTGGTCAACGGCGAGTTCGGCGAGACGTCGTTCTCCAACGCCCGCGACGCGTTCGCCTACGCATCAGGAGCGTGGTGGTGGGCGAACCCCTGGATGTGGGCGCTGACGTTTCGACGCGTGGTGGATGTCCGATGAGCCGCACTTGGCACCACCGCGATCGACTGTCGCCGAGGCGGTACCGGCTGCGCGACTCGATCCCGCCGGGCCCGGCCCGCCTGCGTCGATACGAGGAGCGCGAGCACTACGACCTCGAGCCCCGCGTCGGGCTCGGGTGGATGACGCACGAGTCACTCTGCGGATCGCAGTTCCGCGTGGCGTACGTGATCGACGGTCACGCGAGCCGGCGCGTAGCGAGCCAACACGCGTCTCGAGAGCGACGTAGACAGCGCCAACGACATGCTCGATTGGCGTTGTCGCCAACGAATACGCAGGTGACGTTGATGTCGTCGTGGCGGTGGTTCACGATCATCGCCATCTAGCTCGTAGAGAGGTCGGCGACTCCAGGCCGAACGACGCGCCGCACGTGGTATCCGGTTCCGCCGACCTGCCGCCGCGCGCGGATGACGCCCTGGCGATTCGTCCCGTCCGGGGCCAGCCCGCTGCGGCGACTGCCGGCGTTGCCCTCGATGGTCTCGAAGACCCCGGTGGCCGGGTCATACGAGATCGCGAGCGCGATGTGCGAGCCCTGATCGGGGTCGCCGGTGCCTACGACGACCACGTCGCCCGCGCGCGGTAGCGTGCCGTCGGGGAAGCGGACCTCCGCCGGTTTCGTCGTCGCGGTCAACTTGAGCATCATGCGCGCGCCGGTCGCCGGTCGCGCGCCGCTCGAGATGCCCTCGAACGCGTCGTAGCGCCCCCAGAGGTCGAGGCGGTAGGTGGAGCTCCAGAACGTGTAGCGGTGGGGCTTGAGTGTGAGCCCCGCGGTCGCCCAGCACGTCGCGGCGAATGCCCCGCACCACTCGTAGTCCCCGTCCTTGACGTATGGCTTCTGCCACGACCAGCCGAGCCCGCTCGTCGCGCGGATCATGCGGTCGATCTGCTCGCGGCTCGCGGCGTACCCGCTCGCGGAGTTGGGTGGGTCGACGATGTTCAGCGCCCAGAGGCGCTCCGCCTCGGCGACCGCGAGCTGACCAGCGCGGACCAATCGATCAGAGTCGTCGGCCTGCACATGGGTGGCCGTCGGCGCGAGATCCGCGAGGATGGCGCCCCAGGTGAGCGGGCCGACGATGCCGTCTGCCTCGAGTTCGCGCGACGCCTGGAAGGATCTCGCGGCGGCCGCGGTGCGGGGGCCGAAGTCGCCATCGATCGCGATCGAGTAGCCGAGCGCGCGCAGCGCGCGCTGGAGGGTGAGCACGTGCTCGCCGCGGTCGCCCTGTCGGAGGGTCGGAGTCGGGAAGGGGGCTGTCACCGCAAAGGGTAGCGTCCGCCGTAACGTCCGGCGAGGAGCGCGGGTCGGGCTACATGTCCGGCCACTCGTCGGCTGCCTCGCGGCGGAAGTTCAGGCACTGCGAGAGTGCGTCGACGCGGTCGTCGTGCTTGCCGTTCGGGAACATCGAGATCTCGTGGACGAACTCCTCCAGCCACGGCGCGCCGTCGAGAAGGTGCACCATCCCGTTGCAGATGTAGGGGATCGCGGCCTCGAGGCGGATCTCCTTGTCGTCGTTCCCAGGATCTGCCTCCCAGATCGAGACCATCGGGACGTCGCCCTTGCCCATCTGCTCGAGCAGCGTATCCATGACGTCGGGGCCCGCGGCCTTCGGCTCGATGAGGATCGAGTCCGGCCGCCACTTCTGGACGAGGCCACTCTCGCGGGGGTGCTCGGGGTCGTCGTCGGTACCTACCAGTACGGCGATGATCTCGTGCAGCGCGCCGCGCCTTGTGCGGTCGTCGAGTACGTATCGCCGACCACCCTTGCCGCCGATGACGAGAATTCCCCAG
>JBQCJR010000667.1:0-6780 GCA_051952595.1 Kofleriaceae bacterium | reverse complement strand
GTTCGCGCTCGTCGCGGTGGCGCTCGCCGGCCTCGCCACCGGGGGCGTGTTGTTCCTCGCCGGCGCGCGCGCCGCGGGCCGCGGGACGTGGGCCGTCACCACCGCGATCGTGCTCGTCCCCACCGCGGTGGAGGTGGTGCGCGGTCTCTTGCGGCGGCAGTCCGGCGTCGACGTGATCGCCGTGCTGACGATGGTGGGCGCGCTCGTGCTCGGCGAGTACCTCGCCGGCGCGATCATCGCGGTGATGCTGACCGGCGGCTCGGCGCTCGAGCGGTTCGCCGTCGCCCGGGCGCGCCGCGAGCTGCGCGCCCTGCTCGAGCGCGCGCCGCGGATCGCCCACCGCCGGGTGGGCGAGGACATCGAGGACATCGGGGTGGCCGACGTGGCGGTGGGAGACGTGCTGGTGATCAAGCCCGGCGAGGTGGTGCCCGCCGACGGCGTGTTGTGGGCAGGGACCGCCGTGCTCGACGAGTCCGCGCTGACCGGCGAGGCGCGACCGGTGCAGCTCGAGACCGGCGCGCCGGTGCGCAGCGGCGGCACCAGCGCCGGTGGGCCGTTCGAGGTGCGGATCACCGCGTCGGCCGCCGACAGCACGTACGCCGGGATCATCCGGCTGGTTCGCGCCGCCGAGTCGTCGAAGGCACCGTTCGTCCGGCTCGCGGATCGCTACGCGCTCGGGTTCGTCGTGGTGACCCTGGTGACCGCCGCGGCTGCGTGGATCGCCGCGGCCAACCCGGTGCGTGGCCTCGCCGTGCTGGTCGTCGCGACGCCGTGCCCGCTGATCCTCGCCGCGCCGGCGGCGATCATCGCGGGCGTCTCGCGCGCGGCTCGGCACGGCATCATCGTGAAGGGCGGAGGGCCACTCGAGGCGCTCGCGCGCACCACCGTGGTGCTGCTCGACAAGACCGGGACCGTGACCTCGGGGCGGCCCGAGGTGGTGTCGGTGGAGGCGTTCGGCGCGTGGTCCTCCGACGAGATCCTCCGCGGCGCGGCGTCGGTCGAGCAGGTCTCGGTGCACCCGTACGCGCCCCCGATCCTGGCGGAGGCGCGCGGGCGCGACCTGGTGCTCGTGTTCCCCGCCGAGGTCCACGAGCAGATGGGCACCGGGATCGCCGGCACGGTCGACGGGCACCGCGTCGAGGTGGGGCAGCTCGCGTACGTCGCGCCCGGCGCGCCGCGCACCGCCGCGCTGCGCTCCGTCGAGGTCCGCACCGCGGTGGAGGGATCCGCGAGCGTGTTTGTCTCGATCGATGGGCGGCTCGCCGGGGCGATCCTGCTCCAGGATCCGATCCGGGCCGAGGCGCCGCGCACCCTGCGCGCACTGCGACGCGCCGGCGTACAGCGCATCCACATGGTGACCGGGGACCACCCCGATGTCGCCGACCTGGTGGGCGACGCGCTCGGCATCGATCGCGTGTTCTCCGAGCGCACGCCCGCGGAGAAGGTGGACGTGGTGAGCGGCGTGCGCGGCGAGGGCGTCGTCGCGATGGTCGGCGACGGCACGAACGACGCACCGGCGCTCGCGCGCGCGGACGTCGGTGTGGCGATGGGCGCGCGGGGCGCGACCGCGGCGTCCGAGGCCGCCGACGTGGTACTCACGGTCGATCGGCTCGAGGGCCTCGTGCGCGCGCTCCAGATCGCGCAGCGGACCCGCCGGATCGCGCTCGAGAGCGTGCTCGTGGGCATGGGGCTCTCGGTGGTGGCGATGGGGTTCGCCGCCGCCGGCTACCTCGCCCCGGTGACCGGGGCGGTGCTCCAGGAGGGGATCGATCTGCTCGTGATCGCCAACGCGCTGCGGGCGCTCGGCGAGGGCGGGCTGCGCGCGCGGACCACCCCCGCGACGCAGGCGCTCGCGCAGCAGCTCGGCGCCGCGCATCGCGCGCTGCGCCCGATCGTCGGCGAGCTCGCGACCCTCGCCGCCCGACTCGACGCCCTGCCGCCCGCCGAGGCGCGCGCGCAGCTCGTGCAGCTGCGCGACCAGCTCGACCAGCAGCTCCTGCCTCACGAGCGCGCGGAGCAGCAGACCGCCTATCCGGTGGTCGGCCAGCTGCTCGGCCACGAGGACTCGACCGGCCCGCTCGTCGAGACCCACCACGAGATCCACCGGCTGGTGCGCCTGTACGGCCGGCTCGTCGGGCAGCTGCCGCCGGACGGCCCCGGCCCCGAGGATCTGCGCGACCTCCGCCGCGCGCTGTACGGCCTGCACGCGATCCTATCGCTGCACTTCGCGCAGGAGGACGAGCTGTACAGCTTGCTCGAGGCGGAGCAACCCGCGCCTACGCGCGCCCGCGCGCCCGCACCGAGCCGTGGTCGCGCTCCAGCTCGGAAATCGCGCGCATGACCGCGGTGCTCATGCGAGCGGCGCGTCTCTCCCGGCGCGGCCCGGCCCGGCGTGCCGCGGGCGCACGGCGCGACCGGCGCATCTCGTGCATCCCGTCTCGCCATGTCGCGGCGGCGGCTCCCTCTACTCCGGCGCTGGCCGGTGTTCCGCCAGCTCGCGTCGCGCGACCTGCTCGGGCTCGGCGCCACGGCGCGCAGCGCTCGCACCGAGGCGCTCCGGCCGCGCACCGAGACCGCGGATCGCGTCGTGCGCTCGGTGTGCCCCTACTGCGCCGTCGGGTGCGGACAGCTGGTCTACGTCAAGGACGAGAAGATCACCGACATCGAAGGCGATCCGGATTCGCCGATCTCCGAGGGCTGCCTGTGCCCGAAGGGCTCCGCGACGATGCAGCTGGTGACCGGCGACCATCGCCACCACCGGGTGCTCTATCGCCGGCCGGGCGGCACGGCGTGGGAGTCGCTGTCGCTCGAGACGGCGATGGACATGGTCGCGGATCGCGTGCAGCGGACGCGCGACGCGACCTGGGAGGACACGCTGCCCGACGGGCGCGGCGCCGTGCGCACGATGGCGATCGCACACCTCGGCGGCGCGACGCTCGACAACGAGGAGAACTACCTGCTCAAGAAGCTGTACGTCGCGCTCGGCATCGTCCAGGTCGAGAACCAGGCGCGCATATGACACAGCTCCACGGTCCCCGGTCTGGGGATCTCGTTCGGCCGCGGCGGCGCGACCACGTTCCAGCAGGATCTGCAGCACGCGGACTGCATCCTGATCCAGGGCTCGAACATGGCGGAGTGCCACCCGGTCGGGTTTCGCTGGGTGATGGAGGCCAAGCGGCGCGGCGCGAAGATCATCCACGTCGATCCGCGCTACACGCGCACGAGCGCGGTCGCGGACCAGTTCGTGCCGATCCGGATCGGCTCGGACAACGCGTTCCTCGGCGGCCTGGTGCGCTACGTGATCGAGCACGAGCGGTACTTCCGCGACTACGTCGTGCCGTACACCAACGCGGCGACGCTGGTCACCGAGGCGTTCCGCGACACCGAGGATCTCGACGGCCTGTTCAGCGGCTTCGCCGGCGGCACGTACGACGAGGCGAGCTGGACCTACGAGGGCGTGGACGTCGTGCCGGCGAGCGGGCACAAGGAGCTGTACGCGAGCCGCGGCGCGGGCAAGCCGCACCCCGGCCTGCCGCGCGTGCTCGGCGAGCCGCGCGACGAGACGCTCCAGCATCCGCGGTGCGTGTTCCAGATCCTGCGCCGCCACTTCGCGCGCTACACGCCGGAGATGGTCGCCCGCACGTGTGGGATCCCCGAGGCGGCGTTCCTGCAGGTGGCCGAGACCCTGTGCGCCAACTCGGGGCGCGAGCGCACCTCGTCGATCTGCTACGCGGTCGGCTGGACGCAGCACTCGGTGGGCGTGCAGTACATCCGCACGGCGGCGATCCTCCAGCTGCTGCTCGGCAACATCGGCCGCCCGGGCGGCGGCATCCTCGCGCTGCGCGGCCACGCGTCGATCCAGGGCTCGACCGACATCCCGACGCTGTTCGATCTGCTGCCGGGCTACCTGCCGATGCCACACGCGGACCACGACCGCAGCCTCGACGCGTACCTGCGCGCGCACCGCGCGGCGAGCGGCTGGTGGAGCGAGCTGCCGACGTACCTCGTCTCGCTGCTCAAGGCGTGGTTCGGCGCGGCGGCGACGCGCGACAACCACTACCTGTTCGACTGCCTGCCGCAGCTCTCGAGCGGCCACTCGCACCTCGAGACGATCGCCGAGATGGCCGACGGCAAGATCCGCGGCTACCTCGTGATCGGCGAGAACCCGGTGGTCGGCACGGTGGGTGGCCCACTCCAGCGCGAGGGCCTGCGCGCGCTCGACTGGCTGGTGGTCTGCGACTTCCAGCCGACCGAGACGGCGGAGTTCTGGCGGGTGTCGCCGGAGCACGACCGCGGGCTGGTGCGCGCCGAGGACATCGCGACCGAGGTGTTCTACTTCCCCGCGGCCACACACACCGAGAAGTCCGGCTCGTTCACCAACACGCAGCGGCTGCTCCAGTGGCACCACCAGGCCGTCGAGCCGGCGGGCGACGCGCGCAGCGATCTGTGGTTCGTGTACCACCTGGGGCGCCGGCTCAAGCAGCGTTACGCGCGGTCGACGCTCGATCGCGATCGGCCGATCCGCGCACTGACCTGGGACTACCCGACCGAGGGCGCGCGCGCCGAGCCGAGCGCCGAGGCGGTGCTGCGCGAGATCAACGGCTACACCGTCGCGACCGGCGCGCCGGTGGCGAGCTACACCGAGCTGGCCGACGATGGCTCGACGGCGTGCGGTTGCTGGATCTACGCCGGCTGCTACGCGCACGGGATCAACCAGGCGGCGCGCCGCACGCCGCGCACCGAGCAGAGCTGGGTCGCGCCGGACTGGGGATGGGCGTGGCCGGCGAACCGCCGCCTGCTCTACAACCGCGCGTCGGCCGCACCGGACGGCACGCCGTGGAGCGAGCGCAAGCGCTACGTGTGGTGGGACGCCGCCGCGCGCAGGTGGGTGGGCCACGACGCGCCCGACTTCATCGTGGACCGGCCACCGGACTATCGCCCGAGCCCGGACGCCACCGGCCTCGCCACGCTCGCTGGCGACGCGCCGTTCCTGATGCAGCCGGACGGGCGCGGGTGGCTGTTCGCGCCGACCGGCCTGGTCGATGGCCCGCTGCCCGCGCACTACGAACCCGAGGAATCGGGGATCGCGAATCCGCTGTACCGGCAGCAGTGCAATCCGGTGCGCGTCGAGTGGCGGCGGCGCGACAATCCCTATCACGCGGCCGCGCGCGACGCGCGATTCCCGTACGCACTGACCACGTTCCGGCTGACCGAGCACCACACCGCGGGTGGGATGAGCCGTTGGCTCTCGTGGCTCTCGGAGCTCCAGCCGGCGCTGTTCTGCGAGGTCTCGCCGGAGCTCGCGGCGGAGCGCGGGCTCGTGCACGGCGGCTGGGCGACGCTGCGCACCGCGCGCGCCGAGGTGGAGTGCCGCGTGCTGGTGACCCGCCGCAACCAGCCGCTGCACCTCGACGGCCAGGTCGTCCATCAGATCGGCGTGCCGTACCACTGGGGCGCGCTCGGGCGCGTGGTCGGCGATGTGGTCAACGACCTGTTCGCGCTCGCGGCGGACCCGAACGTGCGGATCCCCGAGAGCAAGGCCACCACCGCGGACATCGTGCCCGGGCGGGTCTCCCGCGAGCGGTCGGCGGTGATCGATGGCCCGGACGCGATCGGCGGCGCCGAGCCGGGGCCCGATGCGGTGGCCGCGCGCGACCTGCGCGGCGCCGATCCCACCGAGGAGGAGTGATGCGCACGGTTGGCTTCTTCACCGACACCACGCTGTGCATCGGCTGCAAGGCCTGCGAGGTCGCCTGCAAGCAGTGGAACCAGCTCCCCGCCGACGGCTTCGAGCTCACCGGCATGTCGTACGACAACACCGGCGCGCTCGGCGCCTCGACCTGGCGCCACGTGACGTTCGCCGAGCGACCCGTCGAGCTCGACGGCGAGGCGGCGGGCGGGCGGATCGCGTGGAAGATGATGTCCGACGTGTGCAAGCACTGCGAGCGCGCCGGCTGCCTCGAGGCGTGCCCCACCGGCGCGATCCTGCGCACCGAGCACGGCACGATCTACATCCAGCCGGACGTGTGCAACGGCTGCGGCTACTGCGTGCCCGCGTGCCCGTTTGGCGTGGTCGCGCGGCGCGACGACGACGGCCGCGCGTGGAAGTGCACGCATTGCTACGACCGGCTGCAGGGCCACCTCGAGCCGGCGTGCGCCCAGGCGTGCCCGACCGACTCGATCGAGTTCGGGCCGCTCGACGAGCTGCGCGCGAGGGCCGCCGCGCGGGTCGAGCACCTGCGCGCCCAGGGCGTCGACGCGCGGCTCTACGGCGAGAGCGCCGAGGCCCAGCCCGGCACCGGTGGCCTGCACTCGTTCTTCCTGCTCACCGACGAGCCGGAGATCTACAACCTGCCACCCGCGCCGTCGGTGCCGACCCACGGCGTCGCGGCCTCGTGGCTCGCCGCGGCCGCGGGTGCGCTCGGCCTGGCGGTGCTCGCGCTCGGCAGCGCGGTGCTCGGACGAGCCGAGCCAGGAGCGCCGCGAGGACCCCACGCGCGCCGACTTCGCGCCCCGGTGGCCGCGGCGACGGCCACGGCGAGCGCCCGGGTGATCGCGGCGATGGCCGCGGCGAGCGCCCCGCTGATCGCGGCGACGGCCGCAACCACGATCCGGCGGTGGCCGACGAGCGCGGCGAGGCGGCGCAGATCCGCGTCCGCGAGCCGGGCGCCGCGTGGCCGATCGCCCGCGAGGCGCACCCGACGCCGGCGCACGCGCCGTCGGAGACCTACTACGATCTGCCGGTGGTCAAGGCGCCGCCGTGGCGCTGGTTCGTGCCCG
>JBQCJR010000666.1:0-2140 GCA_051952595.1 Kofleriaceae bacterium | reverse complement strand
CGAGGGCGACGAGCTGCTCGCGCTCGATCGCGCGCCGCGGCCGTACCGCGAGATCGCGGCGGCGGTGCGCGCGCGCCCGGCGCTCGCGGCGATCAACGCACACGTGGTGCAGAAACCGTGGAGTGCCCATGTCGCGTGACGTCCTGACCTCGTGGCACCGCCTGCTCGCCGAGCTGGGCGAGCTGGGCGAGCTGGTCGCCGCCGCGATCGAGGGCGACGAGCTGCTCGCGGCGATCTCGGCGATGATGCAGCTCCGGCGGGTCCGCTCCGAGCTGTCGCGGGTCGAGGCGCCCGCGGGGCCGGGCTCGCTCGGCGCGGATCCGATCGAGCTCCGGCTGCTCGCCGAGGCCACCGCGCTCGCGAGCAAGGCGCGCGCGACCGAGGCGATGATGGAGCGCTGGCTGGCGCGCGAGCTGCCGGGCGACGCGCGGCTGCTCGGCTCGCCGCTCGGGATCGCGGTGCTGGTGGATGCGCTGCTGCCGCCGGTGTGGGACTTCGAGGCCGACCTGGTGATCCTGGTGGGTGCCGGGCTCGCGCCGGTGGCCCAGCTGCTCGCCGATCTGGGCCAGCGCCGGATCCTGGTGGTCGGCGGCGACCCGTCGGAGGCGCCCGCGATCGCGGTGGCGTCGGTCGAAGAGGTCGCCGCGGTGGTGCGCACCCTGGTGCCGGGGCCGCCGCGCCAGCTGGCGGTGCGCGGCGCGCTCGACGCCGATCCGGAGCAGGTCGCGCGGGTGGCCGAGCGCGCGCGCGAGGCGCTCTCGGACCTGCGGATCCACCGCAACACCGTCCGCGCGTTCTCGCGGACCTGGGTGGAGCAGGGCGCGGCGAACCTGCCGGCGCTCGCGCGGTGGCCTTCGATCGCCGCGATCGGCGACGCGTTCGCGGGGGTGGCGATGGTGATCATCGCGCCAGGGCCGTCGCTCGCGCGCAACATCGATCAGGTGCGCGCGCTGTCGGGGCGAGCGATCCTCGCCGCGTTCAGCCATTCGCTCAAGCCGGTGCTCGCCGCGGGGATCACACCCGATCTGGTGATCACGGTCGACCCACAGGACGTGCGCTACCACTTCGCCGGGTGCGACGTCGGCCGGACCTGCCTGGTCAACGCGGCGACCGTGCACCCTTCGCTGTTCGAGCTGCCGGCGCAGCGGATGCTCGGCCTGTCGGCGAACAGCGCGATCGACGACTGGATCTTCGATGGGCTGGGCGAGGACGCGCTGGTCGCGGGCGGCGGCTCGGTCGCCACCTCGGCGTTCAGCCTGGCGCTGCGCTGGGGCTGCGATCCGATCGTGTTCGTCGGGCTCGACCTGTCGTTCCCCGGCGGCCAGTACTACGTCGAGACCTCGAGCGACGGCGGCGCGCGCGCGCGGATCGACGAGCGCGGCGTGATGCGCGTCGAGGGCTGGAGCGATGGCTTCGCCGCGATGAAGGCGGGCGGCGGCCCGGAGCTCGCCGCCGAGCGCGCGATCGAGCTGCCCGGCTGGCACGGCGGCACGGTGCCTTCGAGCTTCATGTTCAGCCTGTTCCACCGCTGGTTCGTCGAGCGGCTGCGGCTCGCCGGCCCGACCACGGTCTACAACTGCACCGAGGGCGGGGCGTACATCGAGGGGATGATCCACCGGCCGCTCGCCTCGATCGCGCCGGCGCTGGCGACGCCCGTCGATGTCGTGGCGGTGCTCGACGCCGCGATCGCCCAGAGTGATCCCGAGGCGCGACGGCGCCGGCTCGCGGGTCACCTCGGACGCTACCTGCACGGCCTGCGGCGCAGCCGGCAGCTCGCGGCGCGCGCGGCGATGGCGATCGCACGCGGCGAGACCGGCGCCACGCTCGAGCGGCTCGAGCGATCGCTGGCGCGGGCGCTCCGCCCGCTGGGGTTCGTGTCGCTGCTCGCGCAGCGCGAGGTCGATCGCGCCCAGGATCTCGCCCGCCGCACCGCCAGCTCCGGTGACTACCTCGCCGCCTCGGCGTCGCTGTTCGCCACGCTCGGCGCGGTCGTCGACCAGCTCGAGCCGGTGCTCGAGCGCGCGCTCGAGCGCCGCGACCACCAGCCGCAAAGCCGCGCCGCCAAAAAAGGCGCAGCCACGGCGGGTAGCGGGCGCCGGTGGCAAGGGCGGCGGAGGCAACAGCACCATCGCGGCGAACC
>JBQCJR010000665.1:0-15627 GCA_051952595.1 Kofleriaceae bacterium | reverse complement strand
GCCAGCTCGGCGCCGCGCCCGGCGGGCCCGACGACGAGTCCGGACTGCTCACGATCCAGGGCCAGAAGCTCAGCGTCTGGGACCAGACCCGCACGCATCCGGGCGACGACGACCTGTTCGACAACATCGGCGAGCGCACGGTGATCACCTCCGCGCCCGGTGGGTCGCGCGGCGCCGGCGGCTTCATGATGGACGTCGGCGGCGAGGACGGCGTCGAGGCGACGCTGATCACCCAGCTCCCCGGTGGGCCGGACGTCGACGCCGAGCCGAGCACCGACGAGATCGAGGAGCTCGAGACCTCCGCCGAGGCGCCCGCGCGCGACACCGGCGACGAGGAGGGCCCGACGATCGCGCGCGGCTTCGCCCCGCGGAAGGCCAAGGCGCCGCCGCCCGCAGCGCTCGCCGCGAAGATCCACGCGCCCGCGGTCAGCGAGCTGCGCAAGCCCAAGCCGTCGCGCCGCACACCGCCCGGCGGCGTGCCGCAGGCGAACGTGCTCCAGCAGATCGTCAGCGCGCAGTCGAGCGAGCCGATGCCGGTGCCGCGACCCACCGCTGCGCCAGCGTTACCCGCGCCGCCCCCGATGGTGGCGCAGCCGCAGCAGCCGCAGCAGCCGCAGCAGCCGCAGCCGCAGCCGCCGCAGTACCCGGCGGGCACGCCCGGTCTTCACTCGCCGTACGCCCACGACGCGTCCGGGCTGCCGCTCGGGATTCCGACCCCGCCATCCGGCGTGCCGGTCTACGCGACCGGTCAGCCGCAGGCGCCGGTGCCGCCGCACCCGATGATGCCCGGTCAGCCGCAGGTGCCCGGCGTCCCGGCACATCTCCAGCCGTACCTGCACGTCCAGGGCATGCCACCGGGCAATTTGCCCGGATACCCGCCGGCTCAGCCCGGCCAGGTGCCGTACGCCGTCACGCCCGCCTCGTTGTACCCGTACTCGCCGTACGGCCAGCCGCCGCCCCAGCCGATGACCCTCACCGGACAGATGCGGCTGTTCGAGGTCGACGAGATCCCCTCGCAGTACAAGCTCGGCGCCGCTCGCCGGCGGTGGTTCGCGTACATCGTCGCCGGGCTGATCGCGGTGTCGGTCGCGGCGGCGACCACGTTCTTCATCATCCGGACCACCCGCGACACCCCGCCGACCACCGGATCGATCCACATCGATTCGATGCCGGCCGGCGCGGAGGTCACGATCGACGGCACCCGGATGACCGACCGGACGCCGCTCACGATCGACGGCGTGCCCGTTGGCACCCGGCACGAGATCCGGGTCGAGCTCGCCCGCCACAAGCCCTACACCGATACGATCGACGTGCCGAAATCCGGCGGCAAGGTGCCGGTGATCGCCATGCTCAAGCCGGTGACCGGCAAGCTCGTGGTCAACAGCCAGCCCGGCGGGGCCGAGATCTGGATCGACGAGCAGCTGCGCGGGCGCACGCCGACGACGCTCAACGACATCGACATGGGGTCGGCGAAGAAGCTCGAGCTGCGGCTCAAGGATCATCAGCCGTACATCCAGGCGCTGAGCTGGCCGGCGAGCGGCCAGATCGCGCTCGACGTCAAGCTCGCGCGCTGAGCCGGGTCCGAGCGCCCCCAGCGTGCGCGATCGGTCACGCTAAACGGCGTTCTCGCTACCTGCTCGGCACCTCGGAATCGGCGCACGATCGAGTGCGTTGGATCGGGTAATGAAGATTCCACTATTGTTTGCGGCGTTGGTGTTCACGGCTGGGATCGCTCGCGCAGAAGACAAGCCCGAGGCCAAGCCGGCCCCCACCGCGCCCGCGACTGGTTCCGCCGAGGTCAAGGTCGGCACCTCGGTCGAGAAGCACGAGATCGTCGGCGAGGCCACGTCGTTTGACCTGGGCACCACGGTCGTCGCGTGGTCGCGCGTGCTCGACTCCGAGGGCACCGTCAAGCACGTGTGGAAGCACGACGGCAAGGCCGTGTGGACCGCGTCGATGCCAGTGAAGTCCAAGCGCTGGTCGACGATGTCGCGCCGCACGGTCCGCTCGGCCGGCAGCTGGGAGGTCGACGTACAGAACGCCGAGGGCGCGTCGCTCGGCACCGTCAGCTTCGACGTCAAGTAGGGCCACGGCCGCGGCGCGCCTCCGTCGATAGTCACCAGCGCACCCGCGGACCCCACCGCGCCGGGTCCGGTCGACCCCAGCGGTGCGCGATCGATCACGAAAACAGGGCGTGGTGGCTACCTCATCGGCACCTGGGCGCTGGCGCGCCGCTTGATACGGTGCGCCGCATGGGGTTCCACTGCTCTCTCGCTGCGGTGGTCGCGCTCGCGATCGCCGCTTGCAACAACCACTCGCCCAAGGACGGCGAGGCCGATGCCGGTGTACCGGATGGCACGCCGTGCGAGGGGCTGCACTGCGCGGTCGTGGACTGCGCGGCGAAGGGACTGCCGCCGACCTCGGTGTCCGGGACGGTGTTCGCGCCCAACGGAACCCTCCCGCTGTACGGGGTGACCGTGTACGTGCCGGCCTCGGATCCCGGGCCGCTCGTGGCTGGTGTGACCTGCGGCAACTGCGCCGCCTCGCTGCCCGGCGGCTCGATCACCGAGGTCAAGACCGACGAGGCCGGCCACTTCACGCTGCCCAACGTCCCGGCGACCAGCGACGTGCCGCTCGTGATCCAGGTCGGCAAGTGGCGGCGCCAGATCGAGCTGCCGGCCGTGGCCGCGTGCCAGGACACGCCGCTCAGCCCGGTCGAGACCACGCTGCCGCGGACCCAGGCCGAGGGCGACATCCCGCAGATCGCGATCACCACCGGCAACGCCGATGCGCTCGAGTGCCTGGTCCGCAAGCTCGGGATCGCCGATAGCGAGTTCACGACCGACGCCGGCACCGGCCGCATCCACCTGTTCAACGGCAACGGCGCCAACCAGTTCGTGGCCGGGTTCCCCGGCGGCAGCGGGGCCTTCCCGCTCGCCGAGACCCTGTGGAGCACCACCGCGAAGCTGTCGAACTACGACATCGCGATCTTCTCGTGCGAGGGCGGTCAGCTGCCCGCGCGCAAGCCGCAGACTTCGATGCAGGCCTTGTACGACTACGCGTCTGCCGGCGGCCGGATCTTCTTGTCGCACTGGCAGAACATCTGGATCGGCGGCGAGAATGGGAATCGCTCGCACGGAATCCCGAGCTGGCAATCGATCGGCACGTGGGCGTATGGCGCCGCACAAGATCAAGAGAACACGATCGCCAGTGTCGATGAGACCGTGCCAAAGGGGATGTCGTTTGCGACCTGGCTCACGAACGTCGGGGCGTCGACTACGCGTGGTCAGATTCCGATCTCCGGAGCGCGCTACACCCTCGCCGCCAACGATCCGCTGCGGTCGGACCGCCGCGTGTACCTCGAGCCCGCGCTGTCGAACAACCACGTGAGCGTGCAGGACCTCGAATTCTCGACGCCGAACGACGTTCCGCCCGAGCAGCGCTGCGGCAAGGTCGTGTTCTCGGACATGCACGTGTCGTCCGGATCTCGGTCGCGCGCCAGCGTGGGCTTCCCCATGGATTGCAACACCGGTGATCTCACGCCGCAGGAGAAGGCGCTCGCATTCCTCCTGTTCGATATCTCCAGCTGCGTTGGTGTGATTCAGTAAGATTCGGACAGAGGGACTCCGAGACGGGTTTTGTTTCGAAGTGGCACTCGCTTCGCTATTGTCCCGGCCCGGAGGTCCTGAATGCGATCGATCCTCGCTACGGCACTGCTCTGTCTCGTGGCATGCAGCAACAACAACGGTGATGATGGCGATGGGAGTGGCAAGCCCGATGCGTGCGTCGGGCTCGAGTGCCAGGTCGTGAACTGCGCGGCGATGGGCAAGCCGTCCACGACGATCACCGGCACGGTGTTCGCGCCCAACGGCACGCTGCCGCTGTTCGGCGTCAACGTCTACGTGCCGCGGGATCCCCCGCCGCCGTTCCAGGAAGGCGCGCAGTGCAGCCGGTGCAGCGACGACCTCGGCGGCTCGCCGATCGCGCGCACCCAGACCGACGAGGCCGGCAACTTCCGCCTCGAGGGCGTGCCCTCGGGCGCGAGCGTCCCGCTCGTGATCACGATCGGCAAGTGGCGGCGCCAGATCGTGGTCTCGCAGGTGGCCGAGTGCACCGACACCGCGGTCCCGGCGCAGGAGACCCGGCTGCCGAAGAACCGGCTCGAGGGCGACATCCCGAAGATCGCGGTGACGACCGGGAGCGCGGACTCGATGGAGTGCCTCGCGCGCAAGCTCGGCATCGAGGACTCCGAGATCACGAACGGCAGCGGCGCCGGGCGGATCCACCTGTACACCGGGAACGGGGTCTCGAAGTTCAAGAGCGGCTTCGCCGGCGGTAGCGGCGAGAGCTTCGAGAAGGCGACCACGTTCTGGAACAGCGTCGACAACCTCAAGAAGTACGACATCGTGATCCTGTCGTGTGAGGGCGCGCAGTACCCGGGGACCAAGCCGCAGCCCACGCTCGACGCGATGAAGGCGTACGCCGATGCGGGTGGCCGCGTGTTCGCGTCGCACTGGCACAACATCTGGGTGGCCGGGAACTACGACGGCGATCCATCGCTCGCGCCCGCGGTGTGGAACACGATCGCGACCTGGAGCGGCGGCACCGACTTCAACGGGCTCGACGCGATCGACGAATCGTCCAACCCCAAGGGCCGGTCGTTCGCGGACTGGATGGTCAACGTGGGCGGCTCGACGACGCGCGGCGAGTTCCCGGTCACCGAGGGCCGGACCACCGTGCTCACGCTCGACACGACGCGCAGCGAGCGCTGGGTGTCTCGCCAGGGCGGCGCGATGAACCCGCAGATGTTCCAGTTCACCACGCCGAACGAGGCCTCGCCCGACTCGCGGTGCGGCAAGGTGGTGTTCACCGATATGCACGTCTCGGGGACGCGCCAGAGCGGCGACTACCCGGATAGCTGCGTCGGCGGCGCGAACAGCCTGTCGCTGTCGCCGCAGGAGAAGGCGCTCGCGTTCATGTTCTTCGACATCGCGAGCTGCGTCGGCGTGATCAACTGAGGTCCTCGCGCGGGCCGAGCCGCGCGCGCTATCAGAGATCCCAGGAGGCTCGGCATGGCCCTGGTTGGCCGCCGATGCGCGCAGCGGTGGCGCGGCCGGCGTGATAGCGTGCTCGCACCATGGCAGCTACTGCAGCGAAACAAGCGGCACTGGGCGAGATCACGACGCTGCTCGGACGCGGCGCGGCCTTCGAGGGCAAGCTGACGTTCGAGGGCACGGTGCGGATCGACGGCCGGTTCCGCGGCGAGGTGTTCTCCGATGACGTGCTGGTGATCGGGGAGGGCGCGCTGGTCGAGGCGGAGATCGATATCGGCGACGTGATCATCCAGGGCACCGTGGTCGGCAACATCAAGGCGAAGCGCTCGATCGAGATCCACGCGCCGGGTCGCGTGAAGGGCGACATCCACACGCCGAGCCTGCAGATCGACAAGGGCGTCATCTTCGAGGGGCGCTCGTTCATGGAGGGCCCGGCGGGCGGCAAGTCCGCGCCGCAGGCGGCCAAGCAGAGCCCGCAGCCGGTCAAGGGCTGAGACCCGCAGCACATCAGGTGGTGAAGCGCGGGTCGGCGTCCACTGGGCGCCGCGCTCGCGCATCCTGGCCGCGATGCAAAGTGCCCCGATCGCGCTCGCCCTGGTGGCAGCGCTCGCCGTCGCGCCGGGACAGGTCCGCGCGGCGAAACCGGACCCGATCGACGCGTTCGTCGCGCGCGTCATGGACGACATGCACGTGCCGGGGCTCGCGGTCGCGGTGGTCCGCGCCGGCAAGGTCGAGAAGCTGGCCGCCTACGGCGTGGCGAACCTCGAGTGGCAGATCCCGGTGACCCCCGAGACGCGGTTCCAGATCGCGTCGACGACCAAGTTGTTCAGCGGGACGCTGGTGATGCTGCTTGTGCAGGAGGGCAAGCTCGCGCTCACCGATCCGGTCTCGAAGTACCTGCCGGATGCGCCGCCGGCGTGGCGCGGCGTCACGATCGCGCACCTCGCGGCGCACGCCTCGGGGATCTCCGACGAGCTCGATCCGAAGCTCGGCTCGGTCGCCGAGGCGTACGCGAAGATCCGCGATCGGCCGCTCGTGTTCCCGACCGGCAGCCGGGACGCGTACGCCGGCGGCGACTTCATCGTGCTGTCGCGCGTCCTCGAGCGGGTCTCGGGGATGTCGTACGCCGAGCTGCTGCGCAAGCGGCTGGTCGAGCCGCTCCAGCTCACCTGCACGACCTTCGAAGATGCGACCGAGGTCGCGACGACCCGCACCGCGCGCGTGATCCCGCAGCGCGCCTCGGTCTATCGCTGGGAGCGCGATCAGCAGCGGCTGCACTGGTTCCTGTATCCGCCGTACACCTACGCGAGCGGCGGCGCGTTCTCGTGCATCTCGGACCTGGCGAAGTGGGCGGTCGCGATGGATCGCGGCGCGCTGCTCACGCCCGAGAGCGAGCGCCGCGCCGCCACGGCGTTCCGGATCACCGATGGCACGAGCGCCGGCTTCGGCGTGGTGTTCTCGACGGGCACGCAGCGTGGACGCCGCCGGTTCGGCCACAGCGGCGGGCCCGCGCTCGGCGATGTGACGCGGCTGCCCGACGACAAGCTCACCGTGATCGTGCTCGCCAACCAGCAGCGGATGAACCCGTCGCTCGCGCCCTCGATCGCCGGGCTGCTGCTGCCCGAGCTGCGCGAGCGCGCGGTTCGCGACGCACAGCCGGCGTGGACGCGCCGGCTGCGGGCGGTCGCCGATGGCTGCCGCAGTGGCACGCTCGATCCGGGCAGCTTCGTGCCGGCGCAGCGCGCGGAGCTCGTCGATGCGCTGCGCGCGTGGGGGCCGGTGATGACCGGTACGTGGCCCGCGCTCGACCGGTGGACGCTCGTCGAGGATGGCAAGCGCGGCGGGCGGCGCGTCCGCGTCTATCGCGCGCACCACGGCGCGCACCCGGTGCGCTGGACGTTCACGCTCGACGACGCCGGCCTGGTCTCCGACCTCGACGTGGCCGCGGACTAGGGGGGATTCGGACGGGTAGGACGGGTTAGGACGGGTCAGGACCCGCTAGTCCGGGCGTAAGGCGTCGGGGAGGTCGCCGCCATCACCGCCGCCATCGCCGCCGCCATCGCCGCCGCCGAGCCCTGGATCGAGGGCTTCGGACGCGAATCCCGCGTCGGGGGGCGAGCCGGCTTCGGGGGGCGGTTCGAGCTCGACGACGCGATCGCACGCCGCGAGCAGGCACGCGTGGACCACGGCGAGCGCGAGGCCGGCGGCGAGGAGGGCAGCGGTGCGAGTCATCGCACCCCGGGGCAGTGTGCGCGCCATGAGGCGGCGAGGCCGGAGCGCGGCGCGTCGCGGGTCAGCTCGGCTAGGAGCGGGGCTGCGGCTTCGCAGCCGCCGCGCGCGTGGGCGAGCTGGACCAGCAGGCCGAGCACGTCCCGATCGTGAGGCGACCGCGGATGGGCGCGCCGGTAGTCGAGAAGGCACTGCTCCGCCTCGGCGTCGCGCGCCTCGACGGCGATCCGGCATGCGAGATAGTGCCCCGGCTCGGCGAGCGGCGACCGCGGCAGCGCGGCGAGCCGATCGAGCTGCCGCCGCGCCGCGGACCACGCGCGCTGGTGGTACGCGATGCGCGCCCGCTCGTAGAGCGCCTGGTCGACGAGCGCCGCGCCGGGGAACTCGGCGAGCAGCCGCTCGAGCGCCCGGTCGGCCGCGGCGAGATCTCGCGCCGCGAGCGCCATCTCGGCGGTGCGGTAGAGCGCCTCGGCGGTCCGTGGCGGCGGGGGCGGCACCGTCGGGGCGGGCGGTGCCGTCGTAGGCCCGGGCGAGGGTGGCGGCTCGGCGGCGGACACCGGCCATGGCGCGCGTGGGCCCGCTTCGACGGAGGCCGGGGCGGCGGCGATCGATCGTTCCGGTGCGCGCGCCGGCGCGTCCACGGATGCCGCCGGCGCCGCCGCCGCCGAGGTGGCCGGGAGCGCCGCCGGTGCCGCCGCCGCCGGCGCGTCCACGGATGCCGCCGGCGCCGCCGCCGAGGTGGCCGGTAGCGCCGCCGGCCTCGCCGCTGCCGAGGTGGCCGGGAGCGCCACCGGCGTCGCCGCCGCCGAGGTCGCCGGGAGCACCGCCGGCCGCGTCGTCGCCGTCGTCGTCGTCGTCAGCGGTGCCGGTGCCGGTGCCGGTGCCGGTGTCGGTGCCACCGGTGCCGCCGGTGCCGCCGGTGCCAGTGCCGGCGCCCCCGGTGCCGCCGCCGGGTCCGCCAGTGCCGGTGCCGGTGCCACCGGTGCCTCCGGTGCCTCCGCCGGGTCCGCCATCACCGCGCCGGGCGGAGTCGCCGCTGTCACACTCGACCTCGCGATCGTGGATTGCTTTGCTCGAGTGGCCACAGCACCCATCGTCGTCGCGGGCAGCTCTGCGGGCGACGCCACCGGCGCGCGGGCCGCGAGCACCGGCTGATGATGCGCGAGCGCATCTCGCACCGCATCCTCGATCGGGCCCGGGCCACCGCCGTCGCCGGTGCAGTACCGCTCGCCGCCTCCGACGAACGTGACGCCGGCGGGCGTGGTCACGGCGACCTTGCCGTGGGCGACAGACGTGCACGTTCCGGTCGCGCGGACCTCGACGGCGAATAGCGTGCCGACCACGTCGACGGCGGCGACGCGCGTCTCGACGCGCAGCGAGCGGCCGGGCCCATTGTCGAAGTCGGCGAGCAGCGCGCCGGCGTGCAGGCGCACCACCGTGGCCTCGCCTGGCGGCCCGACGAGCTCGAGCCGCGCCGGCCCGACGAGCGCCGCCCGCGTGTACGGCCCGAGCGGCGCGGTCAGCGTCGTGTCGGCGGCGGCGGTCAGCGCTCGCGGCGCCGGCGCGCGATCGCGCAGCACCACGGCCGCGCCCGCCGCCGCGGCCACCGCGGTCGCCACGGCGATCCCGGTCGCGGCCCGCCGGCGCGCGCCGAGACTCCGCCAGGCCGCGGGGCGCAGCGCCTCCGCATCGAGCCGCTCCTCGACGCGCGACCAGATCCGCGCGCGCGTGATGTCGTCGAGCCGATCGTCGCGCGTCATCGCCGCGTACACGGCGTGGTGCCGGCGGGCTACCGCGGCGCAGCCCGTGCACGACCGATCGCCGCCGTCGCAGACATGCGTCATCGTCGTCTCCCTTCCTCGCGCTCGGCGCGCGCGAGCAGCGCGTCGAGCTCGCGCTGTCCATGCTGGAACCGCTTGGCCACCGCCTCCGGCGAGGCGTCGACGAGCTGGCCGATCTCCTCGAACGACAGACCGTCGACGACGCGCAGCAGCAGCGCGACGCGCTTCTTCGGCTTGATGCGCGCGAGGCACGCGAACACGCGCGCCAGGTCCTCGCGGCTCGCGGCGTACGCTTCGGGCGAGCCAGCCGGGCCGACGATATCGTCGAAGAACCAGCCCTCGACGAGGGTGGCGGGCCGCCGCGCCTGCCGCCGCAGGTGCTCGCACGCGCAATTGATCGCGATGCGGTGGATCAGCGTCCCGAGCCGCGCCTCGCCCCGGAACCGCGGCAGCGCGCGGTGCAGCGCGAGGAACACGTCCTGCGTCAGGTCCTCGCGCTCGGGGATGGGGCCGAGGATGCGACTCAGCCGGCGATACACCGCGACGGCGTGCGCCCGGTAGATCTCCGCGAACGCGTCGGGATCGCCGGCGAGGTGGCGCGCGAGGAGCGCGTCGTCGTCGGGGTTGGTGGCCGCGGGCGCGGCGCGGCCGAGTGCCGTCAGCAGCGCGATCGCGTGGATCACGGCGACACCTCCACGCCTGCGGCCAACCACGGCGCCCACCGCGGCGTCGCCATCACCGGCGTCCCGTTGCGCAGGTACGCCGTCCGCGTCGCGAAGACGTCCGCGCCGCCGGCGAGCACCGCCCGCACGCCACGCCCGAGCGGCAGGCGCGCGCGCACGCTGCCGCCCGCGCCGGCGAGCACCGTGCGATCGCCCGCACCGTCCCGCACGATCACCGGCGCGAGCGTGATGCCGCCGCGGAGCTCGAGCCAGCCAACGCGTATGCCGCCGCTCCCCCGCACCATCGCCGCCGTGAGGCGCAGCGACCCACCGACGAGCCCGCCGCCGCCCGCGTCGATCGCGGCGAGCCAGCGGCCGCGCGGCAGCACCACGTCGATCGAGAGGCCGCCGAGCGGCGCGTCCCACGCGGCGACCGCGCCGAGGACGCTGACCGTCCTGCCGCCTCGCTCCGGCCCGTCGGCTCCGAGCGTCGTCGCGGCCGACGGTCGTCGCAACAGCGGCTCCGGAGCCGTCGCCAGATCGTCGAGTAGCAGGTCCTGCGCCGCGAGCGCTACGAGCCGCGCCGCAGCGGCGCCGCTGGCATCGCCAAGCGCGACCTCGCGCGCCCTCCGCTCGGCCTCGATCCGCACGCCGCCCGCGACCGGCGTCACGCGGACCTGGACGGGCGCACCCACCGCCGGCAGCCGCACGCGCAGCGCGGCGGTCAGCTCTCCAGCATCGAACGGCACCGGCGCCGCCAGCTCGACGAAGATCTCCCGCGTCGCCGCCACCGCCGGACGCCCCACCGGCTCCGCCGCAACGGAGCCCGCCAGCATCGCGCCGATCACACCGGCCAGGAGTTTCGGGCTCACGCACCTGCTTGGTCGCCGCAGGCCCCGCCGAAAGGAAAAAATCCTCTCGGACCCCGCCCCGGCGACCAAGGTGCTGGAGGCATTCATGCAGACCGTCTCGTTCCTCGCCGCGCTGTCGCTCTCGCTCGCGGCCTGCTCGCTCTACTCTGATGGAGATCCTACGCACAAGGCGTTCCCCCCCGACTCCGGATCGCCCGCCAAAGATGGTGGCGGCGGCCCCCCCGACGCAGGTGTTCCAGGCGGAGGACACGCTCCGGACGCCGGCGGCGGGCTCCCCCCCGACGGCGGCTCCTTCCCCGGCGGCGGTGGGCTTCCCCCCGACGGCGGCTCCTTCCCCGGCGGCGGCGGGCTTCCCCCCGACGGCGGCGGGCTTCCCCCCGATGGCGGCGGGCTCCCCCCCGACGCGTACTAGCCGCCGTCACCTGGCCGATCGGTTCGCGGCAAGCGACTGAGCTTGTTCCGGAGTCTCGGCTGTTGTCCGGAGCCCTTGCTTCGGTTGTGCGAGACGCAGGCTCGAGAGCGCCTTGGCGGCGAACCGTTGCGGCGGCTGTTCGAACGCACGGCGGCGACCTGGGGCCACGCGAGCGCGCGTCGACACGATCGGCGCGGCCTTGCCCTCCTCGACGATGTCCTAACAACCTCGTCCGATTCGAGGCCGAACGAGTCGCCGCCGAAGCAGGCGTACCGCCGACCGCATCAGCTTCGTCGCGGCGCTGCGAAATCCTCGTCGAGGAAGCGCGCTAAGTGACCAGCATTGGTCCTGGTCCGGACTCGGCGGCGCGCCCTGCGGCGCCGCGCCACCAGGCCGCGGGCCGCGGGCCGCGAGCCGCGATCCACGCAGCGCCACCGGTCGCGGGCCGCGGGCGGGATCCACGCCGCGCTACCGGCCGCGACCCGCCGGCCGCGATCGGCCGCGGGGTCGCGATCGCGGTCAGATCTTCGAGCCGCCGAGCAGCATGACGACGCCGAGGCCGCCACCGCCACCGCCGCCGCCGGCGTCTCCGGACGCGTTGCTGCCGTTCGCGGGGACCAGGGACTGGGTGGCGCCGGTGCCGCCGGGGTGAGTGCGTCGCTCGGGTCGGGGTCGGCGCCCGCGGTGCCGTTGGCGCCGCCGCTGCCGGCCCCGCCGCCGCCGCCGCCGCCGTTGGCCACCATGAGCCCCGACGTGCCGACGGTGAGCGTCGGGGCGTAGGCCACGATCATGCCGCCCGCTCCACCGCCGCCGGCGCCGCCGCGCGAGGCATCGCCGCCGTCGCCGCCGGCACCGGAGGCGTTGACCAGCGCGTTGATCTCGATGGCGTTGCCGGCGACGAGGTAGAGCGCACCGCCGCCCTGGCCGCCGCCCGCGGGGCGATCGTCGCCGGCGCCGCCGGCGCCACCGCGGCAGCCACCACGCAGCTTGTCATGCGGCTCGGGGGAAGCGGGGGGCGGCATGCCGCCGGGCACCACACCGGCAGCACCGGTGCCGCCCGCGGCGCCCTGGGTGCCGAAGCTGCCGCCGGCCGCGCCGCCGCCGCGATTGCCGGCCGAGCCGCCGTCGCTGCTCGTGCATCCCGTGGGGTTGGCATTGGGCCCCTTGGATCCGCCGCGGTGGCTCGCGGCGTCGATCATGCCGTCCACCACGATCTCGTCGGTCGCGACGAGCACGAGCGGCAAGTCGCCGGTGACCGACAGCGTCCCGGCGACCGTGATCCGCCGCGCGGCCACGAAGCACGCCGGTGGCTGCCCTCCGTCGGTCCAGCTCTGCGGGATGCTCGGCAGGCAGGACGGACCGGGGCTCGCGGCGTCGCCGGTGTCGAGCGTGGCGCCGAGCGGCAGCTCGTCCATCGGCAGCGACGTCAGGCACACCATCCAGCCGGGCACGCCGAAGCACGACTGGGCGTCGGGCGCGGCATCGCCGTTGTCGCCGTCGTGGACGGCGTCCTTGGGCGGAGCATCATCGCCCGTGTTGTTCCCGGGAAACGAGCACGCGCCCAGCACCAGCAGAGTCGAGGCCACCACCTTCATGGGCCGAATCTACAGCGCGTATCGGGCGGGACGTCGAGTTTTTGCCCGTGGGCGTGGCGAGCGTCGCATGCACCGCTCGCGGATGGCTCCGAACGGGCTTCGCCCGGGTCTGTCCGGTTCGAGCTCGAGCTACGGAGCGCCGAGCTCGCGCACCACGGCGTCGAGCACCTCGACGCCCCAGGCGAGCCCCGCGACCGGGACGCGCTCGTCGTGGCCGTGGAACATGTCGGCGAACCGGATCCCCGACGACTTCTCGATCTTCACCGGCGAGAAGCCGTACCAGCGCGCGCCGGTCTGGGTGAAGTACTTCGCGTCGGTGAACCCCGGGATCATGTAGGGCACCACGACCGCATCGGGCTCGCGCGCCAGGATCTGGCGCTGGATGCTCTCGAACACCGGCGACGCGACCGGCTCGGTGACCACCGGCGGGCACGACTTGATGATCTCGAGCTCGACGTCGGGGCCGAGCACCTCGCGCAGCTCGCGCATCAGGTCCTCGTCGCTCTGGCCGGGCAGCGTGCGGCCGTCGATCTCGAACTCGGCGACCCCGGGGATGACGTTGGTCTTGGCGCCGGCGCGCACGACCGTGGCCGCCGCGGTGTTGCTGAGCAGCGCCGAGAAGCTGCGCGCGATCGACGCGCCGGGGACGAGCCGCGCCACCCGCGCGAGCAGCTGCGGCCGCGCGATCAGCTTGACCAGCGGCTGGATCAGCGCCGGCTGGCGCGCGCGCAGCGCGTCGAGGAAGTCGGTGACGTACCGCGTGGAGTGGACCGGCAGCCGCGCGCGCCCGATCCGGGCGAGCGCCTCGCCGAGCTGGGTGACCACGCTATCGTGGCGCGGCATCGAGCCGTGGCCGGGCTCGCCGGTGATCCGGGCGCGCACCCAGCAGAAGCCCTTCTCGGCGACCTGGATCGGATAGAACGTGGTGTCGCCGAGGTGGAGCGAGAACCCGCCGGACTCGCCGATCGCGTACTCGGCCTCGACCAGCGACCGGTGCTGCTCGACGAGGAAGCGCGAGCCGAGATCGCACCCGGCCTCTTCATCTGCCACCGCCGCGAAGATCACGTCGCGCGACAGCGGCGTGCCGGTCGCGGCGAGCCGCCGCATGATCGCCGTGCACATCGCGGCCATGTTCTTCATGTCGATCGCTCCGCGGCCCCACAGGCAGCCCTCGAACTCCTCGCCGGAGAACGGCGGCCGGCGCCACTTGCTCGGATCGGCCTCGACGACATCGAGGTGCGCGGTCAGCAGCAGCGGCGGCAGCTTGCCGGTCCCGCGGTGGCGCACGACCAGGTTGGTGCGGCCGGGCTGCGCCTCGAGCAGCTGCGGCTGGTAGCCGACCTCGGCCAGCTCGGCGGCGAGCAGATCGGCGCACAGCCGCTCGTTGCCCGGCGGATTGGTGGTGTCGAGGCGCAGCAGCGCCTGGCACAACCGCTTCGCGTCCCCGGCGAGCGACGGCAGGGCATCGAAGGCAACAGACGTGGAGGTCATCGCCGCCGACTCTACGAGATTCCGGTCATCGCCGGCAGCCCGGGCAGCAGCTTGTCGAGAGTGATCGGGTAGTCGCGTACGCGGATCCCGGTGGCGTTGAACACCGCGTTCGCGACCGCGGCCGTGGAGCCACAGATGCCGAGCTCGCCGAGGCCCTTGGCGCCGAGCTCGTTCGCCTGCTCGTCGAAGCCCTCGAGCACCACGGCGTCGATCGCCGGGATGTCGGCGTGGACCGGGACGAGGTACCCGGCGAGGTCGCGGTTGACGAACGCGCCCGAGCGCGGATCGATGACCGCCTCTTCGAGGAGCGCCGCGCCCACGCCCCAGGTCATGCCGCCGATCAGCTGCGAGCGCGCGGTCTTGGCGTTGAGCACGCGCCCGACCGCGAACACGCCGAGCATCCGGCGCAGCCGGGTCTCGCCGGTATCGGCATCCACCGCGACCTCGGCGAAGTGCGCGCCATAGGTGTTCAGCGAGTAGGCCGAGAAGCTCGGCTCGTCGCGCTGGCTCCGGATCGAGCCCAGGGCTTCCACGCCGCCCGGGAAGTTGCGCGCCACGATCTCGGTCAGCTCCTCGGACGCGCTCCCGATCGCGATCTTGCCCCCGGCGAACGTGGCGCCCTTCGGCTCGAGGCCGCGCAGCGGCGAGCGCGTGTCTCCGGCGACCGTCTCGAGCAGCTTGTCGCGCAGCGCGCGGCACGCCCGGTGGAGCGCCGACGTGGAGTTGGTCGCGCCCCACGATCCGCCGGAGCCACCGCTCTCCGGGAAGTCGGCTTCGCCCAGCTCGACGCGCACGCGCTCGATCGGCAGGCCGAGCCCCTCGGCGGCGACCTGCGCGAGGATCGTGTACGTCCCGGTGCCGATGTCGGTCATGTCCGACTGCACGACGGCGGTGCCGTCCGCGCCGAGCTTCACCCGCACCGACGTCGCGCGCTGGAACTGCGGGCGGATCGCCGCGGCCATGCCGTAGCCGATCATCCACGCGCCCTCGCGCCGGCTCGCGGGCGCGGTGGGCCGGCGATCCCAGCCGAACCTGCGCGCTCCTTCCCGCATACACGCGACCAGCCGGCGGTCGCTGAACGGAACCCCGAGCTCGGGATGCAGCGCGGGCTCGTTGCGGATCCGCAGCTCGATCGGATCGATCGCGAGCGTGTGTGCGAGCTCGTCCATCGCGGCTTCGATCGCCGCCAGCCCGGGCGCCTCGCCGGGCGCGCGGACGTCGCCCGACGTTGGCACATCGAGCTCGACGCCGCGATGGCGGGTCAGCCGGTGGGGCGCCGCGTAGAGGCCGCGCCCGCTGGTCGCGGTCTGCTCGACGTAGTCCGTCCCGGCGCTCACCTTCATGGTCACGTCGTGCCCGAACGCGATCAGCCGGCCATCGCGATCCGCCCCGAGCCGGATCCGCTGCAGGGACGCCGGCCGGTTGCCGGTGAGCTGGAACGTCTGCTGGCGCGTCATCGCGACCTTGACCGGGTGGCGGAGCTCGCGCGCGGCGAGCACGGCGAGGATCGCCTCGGCGCAGATCCCGAGCT
>JBQCJR010000664.1:0-23175 GCA_051952595.1 Kofleriaceae bacterium | reverse complement strand
CGGGGCGGGCGAGCACGTGTTGCCAGGCCGGCGGCCCGGCGGCCCACAGGTCGCCGATCAGGTTGACCATCACCGCCCCGGTCAGCGGCCGCGGATCGCCGAGCGGCTGGCCACACACCGCGCGCAGGTGCTGCTCGAACTGCGAGGTCGAGCACGCGCCGTAGGTGTAGTGGCCGCTGTTGTGGGTGCGCGGCGCGATCTCGTTGACCAGCAGCTGGCCATCGGCGAGCTCGAACATCTCGACCGCCATCACGCCGACGTGGCCAAGCGCGTCCGCGACGGTCATCGCGATCGCCTCGGCGCGCGCGCGCTGCGCGTCCGGCATCGGCGCCGGGGCGCGCGTGGTGTGCAGGATGTGGCGGCGGTGCGCGTTCTCCGCGATCGGATAGATGCGGTGCTCGCCGCCCAGGCCGCGGGCCAGGATCACCGAGATCTCGCGCACGAACGGCACCAGCTGCTCGACCACCGCCGGCTCGCCGTGCAGCCGGGCGAGCTGCGCGGCGGGATCGGCGTCCGGCTCGATCCGGACCTGACCCTTGCCGTCGTAGCCGGCGCGCCGGACCTTCAGGATCGCCGGGCGGCCGAGCCGGTCGAGCGCCGCGGCCAGCTCGGCGGGGTTGCCCGCTGGCGCCCACGCCGCCTGGGGCAGCCCGAGCCGGTCGAGGAACTGCTTCTGGACCAGCCGGTCCTGGATCGTGCGCAGCACCGACGGGCCCGGTCGCACCGGGGCGATCTGCTCGAGCTCGACGAGCACGTCCGCCGGCACGTGCTCGGTGTCGAGCGTGATCACGTCGACCTGCTGCGCGAGGTGGCGCGCGGCGTCGAGATCGTCGAGCGCGCCCACCACGACGCCATCGGAGACCTGCGCGGTCGGACACCGCGGGCTCGGATCGAGCACGATGATCCGGTAGCCCATCTGGCGGGCCACCACGGCCATCATCCGACCCAGCTGCCCCCCACCAAGCACCCCCACCGTCGATCCCGGCCCGAGCGGAGCGAGCGGCGCGCTGCGGATCACGGCAACTGCTCCTCCAGGACGCGCTTGGTCTGCGCGGCGCGATACTGATCGAGCTTCTCGGCGACCGCCGGATCGTGGAGCGCGACGATCGAGGCCGCGAGCAGCCCCGCGTTGACCGCGCCGGCCTCACCGATCGCGAGCGTGCCGACCGGCACGCCGCGCGGCATCTGGACGATCGAGAGCAGCGAGTCGAGGCCGTTGAGCGCCTTGCTCTGGACCGGCACGCCGAGCACCGGCAGCCGGGTCTTGGCCGCGCACATCCCGGGCAGGTGGGCCGCGCCACCCGCGCCTGCGATGATCACCCAGATCCCGCGCCCCTCCGCCTCGTCGGCGTACTCGAACAGCAGGTCCGGCGTGCGGTGTGCCGAGACGATCTTGCACTCGTGGCCGACGCCGAGCTCGGTCAGCACATCGGCCGCGTGCTTCATCGTCGCCCAGTCGCTGTGCGACCCCATGATGATGCCGACGCGTACGCTCATGTCTTCGGGCCCTACTGCTGGGGTTCTACCCGGTCCGGGGACCGGCTGCTCGTCGCAACCGATCTCCGACAGCTTCGCCCAGCCCGGCGGCCGGAGGCAACGCGGCGATCACCACATCGACCTCCGCGGCGTCGAGATCTCGCAGCGCTGCGTAAAGCTCTCTCGCCATCCCACCGACCTCGTCCGGCAGCGGATGAGCGAGCGCGCCCAGCGCGCCCAGCTCCGGCCAGCCGGCGAACGCCGCGTGTGGTGCGAGCACCGCGATCCGGCCGCGATGCGCGCGCACGGCGTCGAGGACCTCCGCCGGCTCGACGGCGATCACGCGCGCCCGCGGTGCGTAGTGACTCGGCAGCGTGCCCGGCGCGGCCGGCGCCGCGGCATCGGGCGCGCCGAGCGGCCCGGTGATCGCCTCGATCGCCTCGCGCGGCATCCCGCCCGGGCGCAGCAGCACCGCGCCGCCGCGCGAGAGGTCCACGATCGTCGACTCGAGCCCGACGCTGCACGCGCCGCCATCGAGCACGTAGTCCACCTCGGTGCCGAGATCCGCGATCACGTGCGCCGCGAGCGTCGGGCTGACCGCGCCGAACCGGTTCGCGCTCGGCGCCGCGATGCCGCCGCCGAACGCGCGCAGCAGCGCCTGGGCCATCGGGTGCGCCGGCACGCGCAGCCCCACGGTGGCCGCGCCGCCGGTCGTCGCGTCGGCGACCCGCGGGCCGCGGCGCAGGATCAAGGTCAGCGGGCCCGGCCACGCCGCCGCGGCGAGCGCGCGCGCGACCTCGGGGATGTCGCTCGCCCAGTCGTCGAGCCGCGCCTCGGGAGCGAGGTGGACGATCAGCGGGTGGTTGCGCGGCCGGCCCTTGACCGCGAACACCCGCGCGACCGCGTGCTCGCGCGACGCATCCGCGCCGAGCCCGTAGACCGTCTCGGTCGGGAACGCGACGAGCCCGCCGGCCGCCAGCACGGCCGCGGCGCGCTCGATGTCGGTCCCTCGCTCCATCGGGGGACGTCTACCACGCCCACCGGGGCGCTCACCACGCGACCGTCTCGATCCTCGTGGTCGCGGTCATGATCGGCGCGCCGCGGACGATCTCGGCGAGCGCGCCGTCGGCGAACGGCGGAGCGAGCTCGCGGTGGATCCGCAGGGAGACCGCCAGCTCGGGCGAGACCTGGCCCAGCGCGACCACCAGGCCGAACCAGCCGTCGCGGATCGCGTGGAGCTGCAGCACGTCGACCGGCGTCATCGCGTCGAGGTCGGCGATCAGCAGCTGGGGGCGCGGCGGCGGGGCGAACAGCAGCGAATCGACCGCCTGCTCGACGGTGCGGGCGTGCTGACAGGCGACTCGTTGGGGCGCCAGCTCGCGCTCGATCCAGCGCGCGACCGCGGGCGCCGGGGCGAACACCAGCGCGCGGGGACCGGGCGGGCGCGCACGCACGTGCGGGCTTGGCGCATGTCGGGTCATGCCGGATGTATCGGCCGATCCTCCCCGGTGTATAGCTGATCCGTGCAGGTCTTCTTGATCCGACATGCCGACGCGGTCGACGAGACGCTGAGCCTGCGCGATCCGATGCGCCACCTCACCCCGCGCGGACGCCGCCAGGCGATCGCGCTCGGCGATCGGATGCGCTGGCACGACTGCGTACCCACCCACATCTGGACCAGCCCGCTCGTCCGCGCGGTGCAGACCGCCGAGCTGGTCGCCGCCGGGCTACACGCCGAGGCGCCGGTGGAGGTCGAGCCCTCGCTCGCCCCGGATGCCTCGGCGCACGACCTGGTGGCCGCGCTGAGCGCGCTGCCCGACGACGCGGCGGTGATGCTGGTCGGCCACGAGCCGTCGCTGTCGGGGATCGGCGCGCTGATCACCGGCGATCCGGACTTCGAGAGCCTCGGCAAGGCGCAGGCCGCGCGGATCGTCGATGGCGCCGCGCGGTGGCGGTTCGCGCACGACGCCGAGGCGCCGATCGCGCTCGGCAAGTGATCACAGGCCGAGCAACGCCCTCACGCCGAGCGCGCGCTCCGCGCCGAGGATCAGGAACGCCAGGCCGAGATCGATCGTCGTGACCACGAGGCCGAACCGGAAGAACCGCCAGAACCCGATCTCGCCGCGCGGGCCGGCGCCCTCCATCACGATCAGGTTCGCGACGCTGCCGAACAGCGTCAGGTTGCCGGCGAGCGTCGAGGCGACCGCGAGCATCACGTAGCCCCACGTCGGATCCGGCATGTGGGGCACCCAGCCCACCGCGACCAGTACGAGCGGCACGTTCGACACCACGTTCGAGGCGACGACCACCAGCACGATGAACGCGACGTCGCCGGCCAGATCGCCGCGGCCGATCACCGGCGCGACCGCGTCGAACACGCGCGCGAGCAGGCCGGCGTGCGCGATCCCGGCGACCACCACGAACAGCCCGGCGAAGAACACCAGCAGCTGCCAGTCGACCGCGGCGAACGCGCGCTTGGGCGGCGTGCGCGCCGCGACCATCAACGCCGCGGCCGCCGTCATCGCGGCGCCGGCGAGCGAGAACCCGGCGATCGCGAGGCCGGCGAACAGCGCGAGCGCGCCGAGGCCCTTGGCGGTGAGCCCTCGATCGACCGCGGGGCGCGGCGGCGTGCGCTCGACGAGCGGCCCCGCCGGCAGCTCGCGGCGGAACATCCACGCGATCACCACGGCGTTCGCGGCCAGGCACGCCGCGCCGACGGGCAGGGTCAGCGCGAGGTACTGCGCGAACCCGATCGAGCCGTGGGCCGCGGCGCCGACGATCATGTTCTGCGGGTTGCCCGAGAAGCTGACCACGCCGCCGACGTTGGCCGCCGAGGCCAGCGCGAGCAGGTACGGCAGCGCCGGCAGCCGCGCCTCGACGACGACCGCGATCACCAGCGGGGTGAGCACGACACACACCGTGTCGTTGAGCAGCAGCGCCGAGAGCCCACCCGCGACGAACGTGAGCCCGAACAGCAGCGATCGCGCCGAGCGCGCGCGGGTGAGCACCAGGTACGCGGCGAGCCGGAAGAACTGCGCCTCCTGGAGATACGCGGCGATCACCAGCACCCCGAACAGCAGGACCACGACCTGGAGATCGATCGCGCGCAGCGCGAGCTCCATCGGCAGCCCACCAACGATCACCATCGCCACGGCGCCGACCACGGCGCCCGCGGGCCGGTCGAGGCCGATCCAATGGAGCTGGCGGCTCGCGATGACGAGGTAGGTGAGCGTGAAGACGACGAGCGGGCCGACCACTGCGACAGCCACGATACGCCCGGTCGGCGCGGGTTAGTGGCTGCGAGCCACGGATGGAGACCCGCCGCGCGTCCGCCGCGTTCGGGATCGGATGTCTCGCAAGGTCCTGATCGGCGTGTCCGTCCTGGGGCACCTGGCGCTCGGCGCCGGCGTGCTCGTCTCCGGAGCGTGGAAGCTGGAGCGGCTCGACTCCGACTTCCGCGGCCTGACCACGCTCGCGGTGCTCTCGCCGCCCGCGCCCTCCGGAGGGCCGGCGGATCGGCCGGCCCAGCAGCTGGTGCCCAAGCAGCGCGCGAAGAAGCTCGTGAAGGAGACCGTGCAGCCGCGGGTCCCGCCGCCCGAACCGGTCGCCGCGGCGGCCACCATGCCCAGCGAGCCCGGCAATGGCGGCGGCGATGGCACCGGCCCGGGCAACGGCGCCGGCGATCCCGAGTCCACCGGGACGTGCACCGACGGACCGTGCGACGAGACCGCGGCGCCCGAGCCGCCCAAGCCCGAGCCGCCGGTCGAGCCGCCCCAGCCGCCGCCGCCGCCGTACGTGCCGCCCACCGTGCTGTCCGGGCTGCGGATCTCCGGCGACCCGCAGGTCCACCCGCCGGACTCGACCAAGACCCAGATGCTGCGCGAGGGCCGCCCCCAGGTGAAGGGCATGGTCAAGGTGTGCCTCTCGGATCGCGGCGACGTGGCCTCGGCGACGATCGTCGCGTCGACCAAGTTCGCCGAGTACGACCAGCGCCTGCTGTCCGCGATCCGGACCTGGCGCTACCGGCCGTACATGGTCAACCAGTCCCCGATCCCCGCGTGCGGCATGGTGACCTTCGTGTACTCGATCCGCTAGCGGACCCGCCCAGCGCGCTATCCTGGCGGCTCCGTTGCCGTCCGCTGCCCCCGCCGATCGCGCGATCGACGTCGTCGATCTCCGCAAGACCTATCGCACGCCGTTCCGGCGCAAGCGCGTGGAGGCGCTGCGCGGGGTCACGTTCTCCGTCGAGCGCGGTCACATCTTCGGGTTCGTCGGCCCGAACGGCGCCGGCA
This sequence comes from Kofleriaceae bacterium, assembly GCA_051952595.1. Lineage (GTDB taxonomy): Bacteria > Myxococcota_A > Polyangia > Haliangiales > Haliangiaceae > JABFXX01. The sequence continues at coordinate 17,407 of JBQCJR010000664.1, read as the reverse complement.
AGACCACGACGATCCGGACCCTGATGGGCCTGATCCGGCCGACCGGCGGGACCGCGTCGCTGCTCGGCCACCCGCTCCCGAGCCGCGCCGCGCGCGCGCGGGTGGGCTTTCTGCCCGAGGCTCCGTACTTCTACGACTACCTGACCGTCGGCGAGCTGCTCGACCTCGCCGGGCGGCTGTTCGGCATGCCGGCCGCGGCGCGCGCGAAGCGGGCGAACGCGCTGATCGAGCGGGTCGGGCTCGGCCGGGCGCGCTCGCAGAGCCTGAAGAAGTTCAGCAAGGGCATGCTCCAGCGCGCCGGGCTCGCCCAGGCGCTGATGAACGACCCCGAGCTGGTCGTGCTCGACGAGCCGATGAGCGGCCTCGATCCGATCGGCCGCAAGGAGGTCCGCGACCTCATCCTCGAGCTGCGCGACCAGGGCAAGACGGTGTTCTTCTCGACCCACATCCTCTCCGACGTCGAGGCGATCACCGACCGGGTCGCGATCATCGCGCGCGGTCAGCTCCAGGCCCACGGCACGCCCGCGGAGCTGGTCCAGCGCACCGTCCTGGGCGTCGAGGTGGCGGTGCGGCTCGCCGCCGACGCCGACGCGAGCGACCTGGTCTCGGGGGCCGCGCGGGTGCGCCGGCTCGGCGACGAGCTCTCGCTGATGCTGCCGGCCGACGCCGATGTCGACGCGTGGCTCACCCGCGCGCACGTCGCCGGGGCGCGCGTGGTCTCGGTCGCGCCGCGCCACGAGACGCTCGAGGATCTGTTCCTGCGCCAGGTCGCCGGCGCCGACGACTCGGCCGCCGCGCGGGAGGGCCGCACGTGATCGGCCGCGCGTGGGCGATCGCGCTCAACACGTTCCGCGAGGCGGTGCGGATCCGCGTGCTGTACGGGATCCTCGTGCTCGTCCTCGGCGCGAACCTGCTGACCGTGGTGCTCGGCCAGATGGCGCCGACCACCGACGAGGCGCGGGTCGCGCGCGACGTGGGGCTCGCCGGGATCTCGCTGTTCGGCTCGCTGACCGCGATCTTCCTCGGGGTGTTCCTGCTCTACACCGAGGTCCAGCGCCGCACGATCCACGCGATCGTGTGCAAGCCGATCGAGCGGTGGGAGTTCGTCGTCGGCAAGTACGCCGGGATGGCGCTGCTGCTCAGCGTGCTGGTCGCGGTGTTCTCGGTCGCGATGATCGGCATGCTGACCTGGCAGGGGTTCGGCGCGACCAGCGCGATTGCCAAGGCGATCGTGCTGTCGTGGATCGAGGTGCTGGTGGTCGCGGCGATCGCGATCTTCTTCTCGTCGTTCTCGACGCCGTTCCTGTCGGGGATCTTCGCGCTCGCGCTGTGGGTGATCGGCCGGGTCACCCCCGACATCGAGCGCGCCACCAGCGCCGCATCGCCCTGGATCCGCGGCGTCGCCAAGGTCACCCTGCAGCTGGTGCCCGATCTGCATCTGTTCGCGGTGTCCGGCCGCACGATCGACGACGTGCACGTCACCGTGCACGGCGAGTTCGTCTCGTGGGGCTACGTCGCGATGGCGAGCCTGCACGGCCTGGGCTGGATCGCCGGGCTGCTGGTGTTCGCGGCGGTGCTATTCCACCGGCGAGACTTCGTATGAAGCGTGCACTGATCATCCTGGGATTCGCGATCGCCGCGCTCGGCGCGCTCGGCCTGCGCGTCGTGCTCGAGGGGCGCGCCGCGCTCGCCAAGGGCGACGCCGCGCTCGCCGCCAAACACCCCGCCGAGGCGATCGCCGCGTGGCAGACCGCCGCGCGCTGGTACCTGCCCGGCGCGCCCCACGTCGACGAGGCGTACGGCCGGCTGGTCGAGCTCGCCGAGGCCTCGAAGGCGGATCGTCCGCAGGCGCTCGCCGCGTGGCGCGCCGTGCGGACCGCCGCGCTCGCCACGCGCAGCCTGTGGACGCCACACGCCGACCAGCTCGCCGCGGCGAACGCGGCGATCGCGCAGCTGTCCGCCGACGACCCGGAGGGCTCGCTGATCTCCGGCGACACCAACGCCGCGCGCCGCACCTGGCACGCCGCGCGGCTCGCCCGCGATCCTCGCCCCGCCGCGGCGGCCATCGCGCTCGCAATCGCGGGTATCGCGGGCTGGCTGATCGGGCTCGGCTGGCTGGTCCGCCGCGGCATCGACGACGCCGGGCGGCTGGTGCGCCGCCGCGCGTGGATCGGCCTGGCGATCGCGGTCGCCGGGTTCGTGGGATGGGCCGCCGGGCTCTACATCGCGTGAGAGGGGGAACACGATGGGCAAGAACCTGGGAGCCGCGATCATCGACCTGCTGGACTCCGAGCGGGTGGACCTGCGCGCCGCCGCGGCGACCGTGCTGTCCGCGGTGGGCCGGGGCGACAAGCAGGTCGAGGCGGCGCTGACCGATCGGCTCGCCGACGCCGATGGCGTGGTGCGCCGGATCGCGCTCGAGGGGCTCGCCGGCATGGGCGCGAGTGGGATCGCAGCCAAGCTGGTGCCGCTGCTCCGCGGCGACGACGAGACGCTCGCCGAGCGCGCCGCGCAGGTGCTCGCCCAGCAGGGCGCGTCCGCCGAGGGCGCGCTGCGCAAGGAGATCTCCGCCGGACCGATCGGCGCGCGCCGGGTGATGGCGCAGCTGCTGCTCCGCCGCGCCACCCAGCCGGCGCTCGAGGCGGTGCTCGATCAACTCGCCGACGACGACTTCGGCGAGCAGGCGCTCGCGCTCGTGCGCGCCGAGATCGATCAGGGCAACGCCCAGGGCAACAACAAGATCGCCGGCCTCGTCGAGAAGATCGCGGTCGCACGCGCCACCACGCAGGCGCGCGAGCTCGCCCGCGCGTGGGCGAAGGCGCAGAAAGCCGCCGCCGCGCCCGCCCGAGGCGACCAGCCCGGCAAGGACGCCAAGGACGCCAAGGCTGGCAAGGACGCCAACAGCGCCAAGGCCGCCAAGGCCGCCAAGAGCGCCAAGAGCGCCAAGGCTGGCAAGCTGGGCGCCGCCAAGGCCGCCCCGCCCGCGCCCGCCGCACCGCCCCTCGGCGCACCACCGCTCGCCGCGCCCGCCGAGGCCGCTCCGCCGCCCGAGACGCCCGCCGTGGCGCGCCTGCTGCGCCTGATCGGTTACCTCGCCCGCCCGTCGACCCAGTCGCTGCTGCTCGCGCACACCGCGGCCGAGCAGCCGCGGCCGATCCGCCTCGCGGCGATCGCCGGGCTGCGCCGGATCGTCGCGGCGAGCGAGGCGCGTGGCACCGAGAAGGCGATCCAGCTGCTGATCGAGCTCGCGGGCGGCGACGACGCCGCGGTCGCGCAGGCCGCGGTCGACACGCTGCGCGGCGCGCGGATCCCCGAGTCGCTGGCCAAGCCGTTCGCCGCGCTCGCGCGGTCGAAGAACGTCGCGGCCCAGAAGCTCGCGATGGAGCGGCTGCCAGCCGGCGGCGGCGCAGCGGCGGTCAAGGCGCTGATCGACGCGCTCGGCGGCGACGATCCGACGGCGCGCGACGCCGCGGCGCGTGGGCTCGCCAAGGCGCCCGAGGCCGTGCTGCCGCTGGTCCGCGCGCTGCTCGCGGCGCGAGACGAGCAGGTCGCGCGGCGCTACGCAGGCGCGCTGCGCTCGCACCGCGGCCAGCTCTCGAACCAGGCGATCGAGGAGCTCGCCGGCGCGGTGCGCGAGTACGTCGAGCTGCGGCTCAAGAACAAGGCGACCGCCGACCAGATCGTGCTCGAGCGCGTGCTCGCCGAGCTGGTCGCCGATGTCGCGCCGGCCAAGCACGTCGAGCTGCTGTTCGAGCGCGCGCGGCGGCTGCGCCGCGCCGGCAAGTCGGTCGAGGCGTTCGGCAGCCTCAAGCCGCTGCTCCGCTCGCGCGCCGATCTCGACGCCGCGATCGACGATGACCAGCGGTTCCTGCTCGCCGTGCTGTCGCTCGAGGCCGCCGGCGAGGGGCTGATCCGCACCTCGCGCGCCGACGATCCGATGTTCGAGCAGTTCGCGCGGCTCGCCGCCAAGGGCTACCCGGTCGCCCGCCAGCTCAACCGCGAGAAGGACGTCTCCGACGAGGCGATCTACGCGCTCGGGTTCCGGCTGCTCGAGTCGGAAGACGGCACTCACGAAGAGCTCGGCGCCGAGCTGCTCCAGGGCATCATCGAGGAGCGGCCGCGCAGCAAGCTCGCCAAGGCCGCTCGCAACAAGCTCCGGCTGACCGGTCAGCTCGACGACGACTGAGATCGCACCGCCGCGAACCGCGCTCGTCGCACACCGCCTGCTGTCTCCAGCGCGCTGCGCTCGGGTCAATCGTCCCCGGCACGCGAGACCCGGGGACGCTGTACGACACCGTGGTTCCTCGTCGAGAACGCGGCCGCACGCGCCACGCGCGAGTTGGCGCGCGACGTGCTCGTCCCTCGGAGATGGTACGCATCTCGGTGTTTCTCTCGCTCGTCCTCGTCGCGTGCGGGGGTACCAGCGGCGACGACGGACCGGACGGCGGCGATCCGCTGGCCGGGCTCACCTCGCTCACCGTGAAGCCGGCCGACCAGACGCTGGTGATCGCGCAGAGCCAGGCGGCGACGAGCACCTACACCGCGCTCGGCACGTTCGCCGACGGTCGCGTCGAGGACGTCTCGGCGCACGTCCAGTTCTCGCTCGCCGACGCGACGCTCGGCACGTTCGCCGCCGCGGACTTCACGTCGTCGACGTGGCGCGGCGGCGCGACCCGCGTGCTGGCGTTTGGCAACGGCGTCCAGGGCGAGACCGGCATCACGCTGCGGCTCGAGCAGCAGTGGAACGATCCGGCGTCCAACCTGCCGAGCGATCCGGCCGGCGCGTTCGGAGGCCCCGCGGATCCGAGCCGCGCGCCCGGGCTGGTCTACCCGAACGACGGCGTGGTGCTGCCGCCCAACCTCGGCCAGCTCGAGCTGCACTTCCGGCCCGGCGCCGGCAACACCCTGTTCGAGGTGCGGTTCTACAACGCGGTCCTCGATCTGAAGGTCTACCTGCGCTGCACCCAGCCGCTCGGCGGCGGCTGCATCTACCAGCCCGATGCCCAGGTGTGGCGGTGGCTCGCCGAGACCAACCGCGGCAGCGCGCCGGTCAACTGGACCGTGCGTGGCACCGACGACGCCGGCACCGGCGTCGGCACGTCGACCGAGATGGACCTGCGGTTCTCGCCCGAGGACGTCACCGGCGGCATCTACTACTGGACCACCACGTCGCAGGCGATCATGCGGTTCGACTTCGCCTCGGCGACCCAGACCACCGCCGAGACGTTCTTCGGCTCCGAGATGACCGGCGGCACGTGCGTCGGCTGCCACGCGTTGTCGCGCGACGGCACCAAGCTGGTCGCCGAGTCCGGCGGCCAGAACGATGGCCGGCTGCTGCTGCTCGACGTCGCGACCAAGACGCCGATGGTGCCGTTCGGCTCGACCACCAAGAGCATCTTCGAGAGCTGGAACCACGACGGCAGCGCGTTCGTCGGCGTGTACGGCGACACCGGCGCGACCAACTTCGATCTCATGGTGTTCGACGGCACCACCGGCGCGGTGACCGAGACGATCGCCGCCGGCGGCAGCTCCACCAACCCGACGGATCACCCGGACTGGTCGCCGGCCGGCGACCGGATCGCGTTCGTCAATGTCGGGGTCAAGAACACGCTCCAGATGTTCTACAACGGCGAGATCCGCACCGTCGCCAAGTCCGGCGGTGCGTGGGGCCCGCCGCAGGTGCTGGTGCCACGCGCGCCGGGCAAGAACCGCTACTACCCGGCGTTCGCGCCCGACGGCACGATGCTGGTGTTCGACGAGTCGACGTGCAACAGCGGCAACGTCGGCGGCGAGTGCAACGCCGACACCGATCCAAGCGCCAAGCTGTACGTCATCGACGGCGTGGCCGGCGGCGCGATCACCGCGCTCGATCGCGCGAACGGCCCGGGCGTGGCCGATGGCGGGCGGACCGATCTCACCAACTCGTTCCCGAAGTGGAACCCCACGGTGTGGCAGCGCGACCTCGGCGGCGGCCGGCTCGCGTGGCTGACGTTCTCGTCGACCCGCCAGTACGGCCTGCGCTCGCCGCCCGGCGCCGGCACGCTGCTGTGGATGGTCGCGGTCGATCTCGACGCGCCGGCCGGCACCGATCCGAGCGCCGCGGCGTTCGCGCTGCCGTTCCAGGACCTCGCGACGTCGAACCACATCGCGCAGTGGACGACCAAGGTGGTCGAGCCGGTCGAGTAGCCGCCCGGGCCGCGACGGAACCGCGACGGAGCCGCTACGGGACCAGCTTGTAGCCGAGCCCGTAGACCGTGAGGATGTGGCGCGGGCTCTTCTGGTCTTCCTCGAGCTTGCGGCGTAGCTTGACGATGAAGTTGTCGACGGTGCGGCTGGTCGGCGACGCCTGGATCCCCCACACCTTCTCGAGCAGCTCGTCGCGCGACACCGTCTCGTCGGAGCGCTCGCGCAGCAGCTTGAGCACCTCGAGCTCGTAGAAGGTCAGCCGCTTGCTCGTACGGCCCTTGCTCATCGTGTGCTTGCGCGCGTTGATCGTCCAGGTGCCGATCGTGAACGTCTCGTCGGCGTGCGACGACATCCGCGCCTGGCGCCGGAAGATCGCGTTGATCCGCGCGATCAGCTCGGCGACCGAGAACGGCTTGGTGACGTAGTCATCTGCGCCGGCGGCCAGCCCGCGGATCTTGTCGGTCTCCTGCGCCTTGGCGGTCAGGATGATGATCGGCACGGTCTCGTCGCGCTGGCGCAGCGTCTCGCACACCCGGTACCCGTTGTCGTCGGGCAGCATCAGATCGAGCAGCACGCAATCGGGCGCCCAGTCCATCGCGGCGGCGAGGCCCTCGGCACCGGTGCCGCGGGCCTGCACCTCGAAGCCCTCGAACTCGAGCGCGTCGCGCAGGCCGCGCACGATATCCGGCTCGTCCTCGATGACGAGGATGCGCTTCTTCGTCGCCTCGGCGTCGGCGGTCACAGTCACGTCGCTCATCTCTTACCATCGATCGGAAGCGAGATGCTGAACGTGGACCCCTTGCCGGGGGCGCTTTCGACCGTGACCACGCCGCCGTGGGCGCGCGCGATGTGCTGGACCAGCGCGAGCCCGATCCCCGAGCCGCGGATCGGCTTGAGCCGCACGGCGCGCGCCCGGTAGAACCGATCGAAGATCCGCTCGTGCTCCTCGGGGTCGATCCCCTGGCCCCAGTCGCGCACCGCGAGCACGATGCGCTCGCCATCGCGCCGCACGGCGAGCGAGATCTTCTTGCCGTCGGCGGCGTACTTGATCGCGTTGTCGATCAGGTTGAGCACCGCGAGCGTGAACGCGTTCGCATCGAGCTGCACGACCGGGAGCTCGTCGGGCAGCTCCACCTCGAGCGTCATCTCGGCGGCGGCGACCCGGCGCTGCGAGAGCTCCGCCGCGCGCTCGACGACCTCGAGCACATCGGTCTCGGCGAACTCGTAGACGCCCATCCCGCGCTCGATCTTCGCGAAGTCGAGCACGTTGTCGATCAGCCGCCCGAGCCGCACGCTCTCGCGCCAGATGATCTCGGCGTACTCGTGGGCCTGCTCCGGGCTCTTGGTCCGCCCCTCGGCGAGCATCTCGCCGAACATCGAGATGATCGAGAGCGGCGTCTTGAGCTCGTGGGAGACGTTCGAGATGAACTCGCTCTTGAGATCGTTGAGCCGGCGCTCGCGGCGGATCGCGAACCCGAGCACCAGCAGGCCGCCGAGGATCACGAACACCGCGCCGCCGATCAGCACCGAGTTGACGAGCTGGCTGCGGCGCAGCGCGTCGGGATCGCCGGTGTCCTTCTGGGCGACCCGCAGCACGAAGCCGTCCCAGGTGTCGGTGAACCGACGCTCGACGACCAGGTCGTCGGGGCGCTTCGCGAAGTCCGGGCCGTAGCGCAGCACGCCGCGGTCGTCGACCACCTGGTACAGCCGCTTGCTCTCCTCGGTGAAGTACAGGAACTGCGGCAGCACCCGGCCCAGCAGGTGGACCAGGTCGTCCTCGATCACGACGTAGAAGGTCCGGCCACCCGAGACGCGCCGCATGTACGAGAACAGGTACGGCTGGTCGCTGTTGTCGTAGAAGAACCCGCGCTGGTTCACCGCGGCGTCCCGGAGCGGCAGCTGTGGGAGCACGTTGGTCATGAACCAGTCGCGCAGCTTCTCGCTGCGGCTCGACCGGGCTCCGCCGACCACCAGCTCGAGATTCTCGTCGAGCACGAACACGCTGCGCACCCCGGCGCCGGAGGCCTCGAACTTCTTCTGCCAGTCCTGCTCCCGGAGCCGCGCCACCTCGTCCAGCTCGATGGCCTGGAGCAGCTTGGTGTCGGCCGCGACGATCAGAAATTCGATGTTGAGGACCTTCTCTTCCGCCAGGTCCTGCATCAGCGCGAGCTCGCGGTCCCGCGAGGTATCCGCGCTGGTCGCGATGTAGCCATAGTAGGCAAGTGCCGCAGCTGCGGCCAACACCGCGAAGATCAAGGCGTTCACGAGCAGGAGACGACGCACCGCGGGGCCATCCTGCCACGTCCGGCATCACTTGTAAGTCCCCAAGGTTGCTAGCCCACAGGAACATGTGTTAGACGGCGTACGTAAGGCCCTTCCAATCCGGAACCATGGATTGGATGTGGTTCCAGGTAGTTACCCGGCTGTACCAGGCACGACGAGGCACCCAGAGGGGCACAGATGGATTCCATCTTCGAAGAAGACGCCGATGAAGTGGGTGGCGAGATCGAGGCGTACTGCCCGTCGCCTCGCTGCAAGGCCGATACGACGCACACGATCATCTCGATGTACGAGGACGAGGTGCGCAGGGTGCAGTGCGTGGTCTGCGGTGAGGTGCACGCCTACCGCAAGCCACGTGGCGATGGTGCCGACGAGGCCGGCGATGGCGCGTCCAAGAAGGCGTCCCAGAAGCGGATGACCTGGGACGACGCGATGGCGCGGGCGACCGACGGCGATCTCTCGAACTGCCGCCCGTACTCGATCCGCGATGCCTACGAGGAGGGCGATGTCGTCCTCCACCCGGTGTTCGACGTCGGCTTCGTCATCGAGCTGCTGCCGGACAACAAGGTCGAGGTGATCTTCCGCGACGGCGGCTCTCGCATCCTGATCCACAACCGCAGCGACCTGACCGCGCGGATGCCGGATATCAGCGAGACCCCCGTGCCGCGCGAGGTCAAGAAGAAGAAGCGCGCCAAGAAGCCGGACGCCGCTGCCGCGCCGGTGCCGGCGCGCACCAAGGCCGAGGTCGAGGCCGCCGTCCTGCGCGCGCGCAACGCCGCCCAGAACCGGATGGACGAGGCCGCCAAGTCGGCCGACGAGCGCAACAAGAAGCTGAAGGCCGAGGTCGGCAAGAAGGCGCCGAGCAAGGCCAAGGCTGCGCCCGCGCCCGCCGCGAAGGCTGCTCCCGCGGCCAAGCCCGCGCCGGCCGCCGCCAAGTCGGCCTCGAAGGCGCCGGCCAAGGCCAGCCCCGCGCCAAAGGCGGCTGCCAAGCCCGCCAAGGCCGCTGCGGCCAAGCCCGCCAAGCCGGCGGCCAAGCCGGCCAAGGCCGCTGCGAAGCCGGCCAAGGCCGCTGCGAAGCCGGCCAAGAAGCCCGCCAAGCCGGCCAAGCCTGCTGCCAAGCCGGCCAAGAAGCCCGCCAAGCCGGCCAAGAAGCCGGCGAAGAAAAAGTAGTCGCGCAGCGCGCTTCAGCGCGCCGAATCCGGCGTCAGACGCGCCGGCGGCTCCGAGTCGGTGGACTGCCGGATGTGGAGCTTGAACGGCAGCAGCACCGTGAACTCGGTGAACACGTCGGGCTGCGAGTCCACGGTGATCAGGCCGCCGTGCAGCTCGATCAGCCCGCGGGCGATGTACAGCCCGAGGCCGGCCGAGTCCGGTCCCGCCGAGGTGTGGTGCTTCGCCGGCTGGGCGTGCAGGAACGGATCGAAGATCCGCTGGCGGTCCGACTCGGCGATCCCGACGCCGTTGTCGCGCACGCGCAGCCGCGCCCAGCCGCCGGGATAGCGATCGCCGGGCGCCTCGTCGACGCACACGTGGATCTCGCCCTGCTCCGGCGTGTACCGGATCGCGTTCGAGACCAGGTTCACCCCGATCTGGTGCAGCTTGTCGCGATCGGCATCGAACGCGTCGATCTTCTCGATGTGCATCACGATGCGCTGCTTGCGCGCGTTCGCGAGCGGGATCAGCTCGGTCACCACGTCGCGCACCACGTCGCCGAGATCGACGGGCTCGCGGCGCAGCACCATGCGCCCCGACTCGATCCGGCTGACGTCGAGCATGTCGTCGACCAGCCGCTTGAGCCGGTGGGCGTTGCGGCGCACCGAGGCCATCGGCCGCGCGATCAGCGGCGGCAGCTCGCCGAACCTGCCCTCCGAGAACAGGTCGAGGTAGCCCACGATGCTGGTCAGCGGCGTGCGCAGCTCGTGCGCCGCGATCGAGATGAACTCCGCCTTGGACTTGCCCTGGCGCTCGAGCTCGGCGTTCTTGGTCCGCAGCTGCGCCTCGGACTCGGTGAGCGCGCGGGTGCGGTGGCGCACGATCTGATCCAGGTTGGCGCGCAGCGCGCGGAACTCGGCGCGCGCGTCCTCGACCTCGCGGGTCCGCTCCTCGAGCACGTGACCGAGGCGCACCGCGGCGTCGAACAGCTCGGCCTGCGTGGGCGATGCGGTGCCGGCGCGCTCGAGCCGCGCGATCAGCACGTCGATCGTCCGCTGCGCCGCCGCGAGCTCGGCCTCGAGCACCGCGATCCGCTCCTCGCCATCGGGCGGCTGCCGCCGCACCGGCGCGGTCGCGTCGTGATCCGAATCGGTCATCGACGCGCTCCGATCGCGATCCCGGTCAAGGTGTGGTTGACCAGCAGCATCCCGGATTGCTCGCCGAAGCTCTGGTACCCGACCGTGGGGTACTTCGCGTACACCTCGGCGAGCTCGTCGGCGACGCCGATCGCGCCGGCCTCCCAGTGCCGGCCGATGCACGACATCGCGAGCAGCGCCGACATCGTGCCGCCGACCCGCTCGGAGGCCGCGGCGAGGTCTCGCTTGGTGGTCGCGATCAGATCGCCCGGCCGCATCAACCGCAACACGTGACCCGTCTCGACCGCGCTCGCCACGTGGATCAGATCGCCATCGACCAGGTGGGTGATCGAGCGCACGTACGGCAGGCCACCCACGTAGCGCGCGAACGAGAACCGGCTCGGCCGCGGCCGATCGAGCTGATCGCCGAGCTGGCTGACCAGCTCCTCGAGCCGCTGCACCGCGGGCCGGCCGTCGAGCTCCTCGATCACGCGCCCCGACGCCGCGGTGACCACGGTCTTGACGTCGGTCGGCACCAGGTGCGCCGAGGTGACCGCGTAGAACGGCAGCTCGCTGTCGAGCACGACCACCACGCCCGCGTCGCTCATCACCTCGCCCTGGACCCAGATGAACGGCCGGCGATTCGACTCGAGCTCGGTCGCGGCGCACCCGCCGACCATCCGGATCTGCGGCGCGGCGGCCGCCGAGCCGATGCAGAACGCCTCCTCCTGCCCGGAGCGCCCGTCGAACACCGTGATCCCGACGTGGCGCGCGGGATCGAGCCCACTCGCGGTGGTCCGGAGCGCGATCGCCGCCTGCTGCACGGCGTCGCGGCTGCGCGACAGCGCCGACTTGGACAGCTCCGGCGCGACGCCGATCCCGACTCGCAGCCAGTCGCCGTACAGCCCGAGGCCGACCGCCGTGACGCCCGGGCGCTGCTCGCCGTGTGCGATCACGCCCAGCGTGGAGGCGCCGACCACCGGGGCCGGCGACAGGCCGCGCTGCGTGGCCCGCGCGAACAGGCCGGCATCGATCCGCCAGTCCGCGAACACCAGCGCGAGCCGCAGGCCCGGCCCCCGCAGGCCTTCGACGATCTGGTTCGCCACCTGCTCGCCGTCGAGCCCCACCGCCGCCACGTGCCTCGCGATCGAGTCCGCCACGATGCCCACTATAGCGCCGAAAAGTTGCCCCGGTTCCGACGATGCCGCTTCGATAAGGGCATGGAGAAGACGTGTAATGCGTGCGGCCAGGCGTTCAGGCCCGCCTTCGTGTTCCAGATCGCGGTGACGCCCGATGGCCAACGCAACCACTTCTGCTCGCTCGACTGCCGCAAGCAGGGCCTCGGCGACGAGGCGTTTCGCGCCAAGCGCGCGCGCCGGATCGCGATCCTGAACCAGAAGGGCGGCACCGGAAAGACCACCACGGCGGTCAACCTCGCCGCGGGGCTCGCCGAGCGCGAGAGCGACGTCCTCCTGATCGACACCGACGCGCAGGGCAACGTCGGAGTTTCGCTCGGCGTCGCCGGTGAGAAATCGCTGTACCACGTGCTGGTCGATGGCCTCGAGCCGGACGAAGCCGCCGTGCCGGTGCGCCAGCACCTCGACGTGATCACGTCCGACTCCACGCTCGCCGCCGCCGAGATCTGGCTCGCGCGCCAGGCCCCCGACGCGCGCTCGAAGATGCTGACCAAGCGCCTGAACTTGATGCAGGTGTCTCGGCGCTACGACTACGTGATCATCGACTGCGGGCCCTCGCTCAACCTGCTCAACCAGAACGCGCTGTCGTACGTCGACGAGGTCATCATCCCGGTGACCTGCGACTATCTCGCGCTGGTCGGCGTCAAGCAGGTGCTGCGCACGATCAAGGACGTCGAGCGCCACCTCGGTCACGCGGTGCGCATCTCGGCGGTGCTGCCGACGTTCTACGACGGCCGCACCCGGCTCGCGCGCGAGGTGCTCGAGACCCTGCAGGGCCACTTCAAGACCAAGTGCCTCGAGCCGATCCGGCTCAACACCCGGCTCGCCGAGGCGCCGAGCCACCGCAAGACGATCTTCGAGTACGCGCCGGGCTCGCACGGCGCGGCCGACTACAACCGGGTGTGCGACTGGGTGCTGTCGACCGGCCTGGCGGCCGCGCCCCAACCGCGCAACCACGCGGCACACGCGTCCTCGGATCAATCCACCCTCCAGCCCGCCGTTCTCGCCTGAGGTTCCCGATGAAGGAAGAAAAGTCGATGGCCCACGATCCGCTGAGCGACGCCGACGCGATCCTCAGCGAGCAGTACTACGGGCGACGGGCCGAGCCGCCCGCTCGCCGCCGCGCCGCCGCCGCGGCGAACCGCCCGACCCACTACAAGGTGATCTGCATCTCGATGTACACGCGAGATCTAGAGGAGCTCGACGAGAAGGTCGCCGAGCTGAAGCGGCGCGGCTGGACCAAGGCCAACAAGTCGCAGCTGATCCGACTCGCGCTCAGCCAGATCGATCTCGACAAGCTCCCCACGCCACGCCAATAGGTCATACTGCGCCGCGTGATCGAGGACCTGCCCGCGCGCTATCACGAATATCTCGAGCGCTTCGCGACCGAGCTCGGCGACGTGAAGGTCGGCGCGTTCGCGAAGTTCGGCGGGCGGCTGATCAAGAAGCTGTCGTTCGAGGAGTTCACCCCGGCGTTCCTCGACTACCACGAGATCTCGGACCGCTATTACGACAGCCTCGATCGCGGCGACACGATCAACGACCTCGTGCTCCGGCTGCTGCGCGAGCGCGCGGCGAACCTGGTGCTCCAGCCGCCGAGCTGATCGCGCCTACAGCGCCTTCGCGATCCCGATCGTCACCGCGTGGAAGTAGTCGGTCCGCGTGGTGTCGGTGCCCATGTGATTGCGCATCGAGGTCGCGAGCGGCGCGCCGAAGCTCGCCTTGACCAGGTTGAGGTCGTAGACCACGTGGAGGTCGAACGACTTCTTCCACCGGTAGACCATGCCGGCGCCGACCTGCACCGCGCGGGCGCTCGGGTCCTGGCCGTCCTCGAGGTTCTTGGTCTGCTCGAGGCTCGCGCCGAGCAGGACCGCGTCGAGGCTGAACCGCAGGCCGATCTTGTCGGTCAGCCGCGGGATCGCGAGCGCCGCGCCGATCGTCGGCGCCTGCAGGATCTCCGAGGGCAGCGTCGCGGTGTTCTTCGCCAGGTTGCCGACGTCGGCCACCTGGTACGACTGGTAGTGGTAGCCGAGCCGCGCGAAGAGCACCATCCCGCTCTTCTTCTTCAGGTCGTAGCCGCCGAGCGCGCGGAGCCGGAGGTTGTGCAGCGAGACGCTGGTCGTCCCGCCGCCCTCGACCGAGATCCCCGGGATCGCCATCGCGTAGTCGTAGGTGAGCTCGCCGCCGACCAGGAACCGGGTCTTGTACGGGTAGAGCAGCGAGCCACCAAGCGCGATGGTCGCCGCGGACGTGGTCAGGTTGTAGTTGTCGGGCACGCCCTTGGGGCCACCCACGCTGCGCAGCCCCTGCTGGAAGAAGCTGACGCCGATCCGCGCCCGCAGGTCGATCTGGCGCGCCCCCACCCCGCTGCCGGCCCCGCCGGCCTCCTCGAGCTCGAGGTCGGAGGTCGCCACCCAGCCGATGTCGCCCTCCTCGTTCTCGACCTCGGAGAACCCGCGCTTGGTGTTGCCGGTCGGGAACAGCAGCGTGCTCGGGCTGGCCTTGAAGGACTCGTCGCTGTCCTCGTCCGGGTCGTTGAACGCGACAACCTTGCGCTTGACCCGCGCGGTCTGCCGGTCGTCCGCCACCTCGTCCTCGTCGCCACCGTCGTCGCCGTCGCCGCCGCGGCTGGGCTTGGAGCGCGCCGAGGATCCCGTGGGCTCGTCTTCGTCGCCGCCGGCGTCGTCCTCGCCGGTGTCGTCCTCGCCGAGCGCGGCGTCGCCGACCGCATCGGCGCCGATCCGGTCCTCGGGAGCCTGCTCGCCGTTGAAGCCGCGCTTGGTGCCGCGGCCGTCGACGAACGATCGCCGCCGGGTGTTGCGGACGATCTCCTCCGCCTCCGGCATGTCGACCTTGCTGCGCGGCACGAAGCCGGTGCGCCCCCCGACGCGGACCTTGAGCCACCGCCCCTGCTGGGCGATCACGGTCATGGTCTTGCCCTCGTCGACCTCGAGCAGGACCTTGCCGCGCTCTCCGGGGCGATTGTAGAGCTTGGTCGGCTGGTTGGTCTTCACCTTCTCGGCCAGCGACTCGGAGGGCGAGCCGAGGATGCCGAGCAGGAGGACGAGCAGAGCCACCCTCATAGCCGCCGATTCTACAGCGCCTGCCGGGGTGATCCGAGCCGAAGGCGAGGAATCGGTGAGATCACGTGCCTTTGAAACTGTATGCCGGCCGGGTGGAGAGAGCCGGGGGGATCGAGGGGCCGGCCGCCGTATGAGGTGCGTTAAGCTGAGGACCGCCCAATGACGACGCAGAAGCGCCCCTACCCCGCAGGCCACTTCGAGCTGCAGATCGATGGCCACGCCTCGACGGCGTACCTCAAGAGCATCGAGGGCGGGTTCGCGAAGGCCCAGACGATCGACGAGCCGATCGGCCCGGAGAACCTGCGCATCAAGCACAGCTCGATCGTCGAGATCGATCCGTTCTCCGTCGAGTTCGGCCTGTCGGGCGCGAACGACATCCTCAAGTGGATCCAGAGCTCGTGGCGCAAGAACTGGAACCGCCGCAACGGCGTCGTCACCCACGCCAACTTCGACTACTTCAAGACCTACGAGCACGAGTTCTACGACGCGCTGCTGATCGAGACGACGTTCCCGGCGCTCGACGGCGCCTCGAAGGAGCCGGCGTATCTCAAGTGCAAGATCCAGCCGGAGAACGTGCGGAGCGTCAAGAAGGCGAGCGAGCAGCGGCTCCAGCCCAACAACGGCGCCAAGCAGAAGCTGTGGAGTGCCTCGTCGTTCCGGCTCAACATCGACGGCCTCGACGAGATGAAGTACTGCAACAAGATCGAGAGCTTCACGATCAAGCAGGGCGTCAAGAAGCTGTACACCGGCGAGGATCGGTTCCCGCAGATCGAGCCGACCAAGATCGAGTTCCCGAACCTCGTTGGCTCGATCTCGCTGCACTACGCCGAGCGCCTGCTCGCCTGGTACGACAGCTACGTCGTCAAGGGAGAGTCGGACGCGAAGGCGCAGAAGACCGGCTCGATCGAGTTCCTGTCGCCCGACCGGAAGCGCACGATCTTCCAGATCAACCTGTACGAGATCGGGCTCAAGACCGCGTTCATCCAGCCGGTGGTCGCGAACCAGCCGGACATCAAGCGGGTCAAGTTCGAGCTCTACATCGGCCGCATGGATCTCGACGGCGCCGGCGCGCTCGGCATGGAGTGACCGGCGGACGGCGCGGTCAGCCGCGCCAGTAGACGACGAGATCGTAGAGCGCGTGCGCGTACACCGCGTGCGCGAGCGAGCGGAACCAGAAGATCAGGCCGAACGCGAGGCCGGCCAGGCAGCGGAACGCAAACGCGTGAGCGGTCCACGGCTCGCCGTGAGCGCCGACGTGGTGCGCGGCGGCGAACGCGATCGAGGACGCGACCATCGCGAGCGCGATGGCGAGCCGGCGATCGATCCGCGCGGTGTGATCGATCAGGGCGACCAGGCCGCCGAGCACGCCGAGCCGGAACACCAGCTCCTCGTGCACGCCGGCGCCGAGCGCGTTGACCACCGAGCCGGCGGTGATCCCGAGGCCGAGCACGCGATCGAGGATCAGCGAGATCGCCGCGCCGAGGGTCATCGCGTAGACCGCCGCCTCGAGGATCACCGGCGCCGCGATCTCGAGCCGCAGCGTGCCCCAGTGGTGGTTGCGGCGGACCCAGATCAGGAACCCGGCAGCGATCGCGACGTGGACCAGCAGGTACGCCGGCCGGCCGAGCGCGGTGTAGGTCGCGCGGGTGACCAGGTCGGCGCCGTTGACCGTGCCGGCGAACAGCACGCCGATCTCGTAGGCGAGCAGCAGCGGGAACACGAGCACGAGGCTCGCGGTCAGCTCGCCGTGGCCCCACCACGGGCGGCGCTGCGCCGAGGCGCGGCGCTTCATACGTTCCCCCGCGGGCGCGACGGCGCGCGGCGCGGCGGCACCTTGGAGGGCTCGCGGCGCGGCGGCGGCGTGCGCACCTTCGAGCGCTTGATCGCGGCAGGCGTCGCGGCGGGTGGCCGCACGGTCGCGGTGATCATCGCGTCGGGGCGCAGGTAGCGGCTCGCGGCGGCGGCGACGTCGGCCGGGCGCACCGCGCGGATCGCGTCGTCGTACCCGGCCCAGGTCTGCCAGCCGAGGCCGTACGCCTCGTGGTAGGCCATCGCGTTCGCGACCGCGGCGCGGCGCTGCATCGCGATCTGGTGGCTGCCGACGAGGTAGTTCTGCGCGCGCGCGAGCTCGTCGGCGGTGATCGGCTGCGTGCGCACGCGCTCGAGCACGTCGTGCACCGCCGCGACCGCCGCGTCGACCTTGTCGGGCGCGCACGACAGGTAGATCGCGACGAACCCCGGATCGACGCCCTCGACCGAGTGCGCCGACACGCGGTAGACGAGCGCCTGCGCGTCGCGCAGCTCCGCGAACAGGCGCCCGCTCTGGCCGCCGAGCACCGCGACCAGCACCTCGAGCGCGAACCGGTCGGGCGCG
>JBQCJR010000663.1:0-7654 GCA_051952595.1 Kofleriaceae bacterium | reverse complement strand
ATCGCGGCCTGCGCGAGCCGCGAGAGTTCGAGATGTTGAAGGTCAGTCCGTCGCGCTGGTTCACGGCGAGCTCCGTCGCGAACGTGCTCGCGTGGGGCATGCCGCGGCTGCGTTCGCTCGACCTCTCGGGCTGCGATCTCGGGGCCGATGGTGCGCAGCTGCTCGCGAATCTGCCGACCGATCTGGGGACGCACTTCTCCGACCATGTCGCGCCGCCGCCGTTTCCCCACGGCCAGCTCACCGAGCTGCTCCTCGATGGTTGCCAGCTCGGCGACCAAGGCGCGTACACGGTGTTCGCAGCCGCGCACCTCGAGCGGCTCGCGACCCTCGACCTCGCGCGCTGCCAGATCGTCGATCCGAAGACGCTGGAGGCGCTGCGCGACGCGCCCGCGATGCGCCAGCTTCGCCGGTTGTCGCTGACCGGCAACAACGCGCTCGGCGAGCACCTGCAACGGCTCGGAGGCTGGCCGGCCTTGCCCGCGCTCACCGCGCTCGCGCTGCCACAGACGACGACCGCCGCCGCGGCGGAGGCGCTGTTCCCGGAGGCGTCGCCGGCGCTGCGCGAGCTGACGCTGGCGAGCGCGAAGCAGCTCGGACCTTCGCCGGTGCTGCTCGAGCTCGCCGAGGCGCTCGTCGAGCTCGACGCGGGCACGACCAGCCTCGGGGACGAGCGGTGGGCCGCGCTGGTCGAGTCCCGATGTGCTCGGCGGCTCGTCCGCCTGAAGGCGAATGGCTGCTCGCTCTCCGATGCCGCGGTCGAGGCCCTCGTCGCCTCGCCGCTCGATCGACTGGTCACGCTCGATCTATCGAGTAACAAGCTCACGGATCGCGCGCTCGCCGCGCTCGCCGGCTGGCCCGGGTTGCAGCACGTCGCGCACCTGCGCATCGGCAACAACCGCAGGATCACGGCGGAGGGCCTCCGGGCGCTCGTCGGCGCGGAGCGGCTCCAGCCCGCCGTGCTCGACATCGGCGTGCAGAACGACGCCAAGCTCCTGGCCCAGCTGCGCGAGCGGTTCGGCGACGCGTTGGTCGCGCGCTGATCCGAGCGCTGCTACGTGCCGGCGGGCGATCCGTGCGGCGCCGGGCTCGCGAGCTCCGGCATGGGGTGCCTCCGCGCACCGTTGGAGAGCGGCATGCGCAGCTCCTCTGCGATGTCGCGTACCGAACGCCTCGTCATGATGCAGCCTCGGGCCACGAGCGCAGTGCGATCGTCGCTCGCCAGCCACTGCTCGTGCTCGCGAGCGCGTGGCGGATCGAGCGTGAGCAGCGCCCAGTAGGCGTACATCCGCGAGACAGGTGTGCCGTTCGCGATCAGCCAGTCGAACGCTTCGATCGCGTCGGGTGCTCGAGAGAGCGCGAGGGTCAGCTGCTCGCCCCGGCTGAGCTCGCCCATCAGCGACGCACCGAGCACGAGCTCGTGGACGTCCTCCAGTTGGTCCATCACGGCGAGCGTCGTCGGCGCAGCCGCGGTCACGGGCAGCGGCGCGCGCGGTGAAGGAGCACCTCCAGCGATGTCGACGTCCGCTCTTCGCGGGACCACCGAGACCTTCGACCGCGCGGCGGGGGCGTGGCACCCGACCAGCCCCGAGAACGCCACCAGTGCAACCAACGTCCGACTGACCATGAGAGCGCCCATTCTAGAGCGGGTCGCAGGGCGGAGCGCCAGGAACGACAGCGGCATGCGACCCGGATCACGCGCGCGCGCTTCGACGAGCACGCGCTCGGAGGCGTCGTCGAAGCGCAGCGCGTCGCGGAGAAGTTGCCGCGCCGAGGATCGCGAGGCTAGATGAGGCGCCGATGCAGACCGCGCCGCTCGATTCGCCATCCACGTCCACTCGCGTCGCTGGGGAGGTTGCACGCGATGCGCGCTGACAGCGAGATCGAGCGGATCCCCGCCGGTCAGGTGACCGAGGCTCGCATGATCGAGGTGGTGTTCCCGCAGCAGACCAACCACTACGGCACGCTGTTCGGCGGCCAGGCGCTCGCGCTCATGGACAAGGCGGCGTTTGTCGTGGCGTCGCGGTACGCGCGGCGCATGGTCGTGACCGCGAGCAGCGAGAAGACGGACTTCCACGTGCCGGTGCGCCAGGGCCAGCTGGTGGAGCTGATCGCGACGGTCATCGCCACCGGCCGGACGTCGATGACGGTGGAGGTCGTGCTGTACGCCGAGGACCCGATGACCGGCGATCGCCAGCTCGGCACTCGGGGCCGCCTCACGATGGTGGCGCTCGACGCGCACGGAAGGCCGTCCCCCGTGCCGCCGCTGTCGACCGAGCGCTGAGCTATGCGCTGGCAGTGCTCTGCGCGGCCCGCGCCATCCGCGTGCTTCGTCGCTGAGCCACCGCGCCGCCGATGATGAGCAACCCCGCGCCGATGACGAGCGCGGCATCGGCGATGTTGAAGATCGGCCAGCGATGCTCGTTCCACCGCCAGCGGATGAAGTCGGTGACGGCGCCGTGGCGCAGGCGGTCGATGAGGTTGCCGAGCGCGCCCCCGGCGATCAGCGCGAGGGCGACGCGCTCGAGCCGCTGCTCGGGGCTCAGCCGGTACGCGTAGATGCCGAGGCCGATGACCGCGAGGGAGGCGAGGATCGCGAGCAGGACCTGGGTCGCGGAGCCGAAGTCGAGCGAGGAGAACGCGGCGCCGGTGTTCATCGCGAGCTCCCAGTCCCAGTGGCCGTCGATCACCGTCTGCGGGATGCCGCTGCAGCGATGCGCGACGAGATCGGCCGGGACGTCGCAGCCGGCAGGGACCGGCAGCGACAGCGCCCACTGCTTGCTGGCCTGGTCGAAGCCGGTCGTGAGCAAGAACAGGACGATGAAGACGGCGGCGCGTGCGACTCGGGGCATCAAAGGGGTACCGGGGCGATGCGAGATTCTATTCCGCGAGCCACGCTTATTTCGACGGCTTCGACGCGAACGCCTTGATGGCGAACGCGGTGAGCAGGATGGCCAGCACCCAGATGGGCGCGACGAAAGGTCGGACCTCGGCCGGGCTCGCGTGTGGCACGAGCTTCGAGAAGTTCGACACCACGATCACTCCGATCCAGCCGACGATCGCCAGCACCACCGCCACAGGTTTGCTCACGAGCAACAGCCTATCAGGGTGCGAGTCCCTCGTGGCGCCCGCTGGCTCGCTCGATGCACTCCCACGCATCGAGGGGACACCGCCATGGCCAGCATCAATGTACCGTACAGTGGAACCGAGGGCGCCATTGCGCGCAGCGACATCAAGCTGAAGCGCCACGCGCTCGAAGCCTACGAGTTGCTACACGTCGCGTTCGTCGCCGCGCCGCTCATCGCCGGCCTCGACAAGTTCTTCCGCTTGCTCACGAACTGGGACAAGTATCTCGCGCCGCAGGTCGCCTCGGCGCTCCCGATCAGCGCGCGCGCCTTCATGGTGCTCGTCGGCGTGGTCGAGATCATCGCAGCGATCATCGTCCTGCTCCGGCCGCGCGTCGGCGCGTACGTGGTCGCGGTGTGGCTCGTCGGGATCATGGCGAATCTCATCATGCACGGGGGCTACCTCGACGTGGCGCTGCGCGACTTCGGCCTGTTCCTGGGGGCGCTCGCCCTGGCCCGGCTCGCTCTCGATCAGGATGGGCAAGCGCGTCGCGAGCGGAGCAAGCTCGTGGCGAGCGCGCGAGCTGCCTAGCTAGCGCGACGCGAGGCGCACCATGGGAGATGGACGCAACGAGGACGAGCAGCGTGCGGAAGCGCCCCGGCCGCACGCCGACGAGCAGCAAGAACCGCGCGCCGAGGGCGATGATCAGCAGGCGGGCGATCAGCAGGCGGGCGATCAGCAGGCGATGGAGCTTCCGGGCGATACGGGCGAGCCGGACGTGCTGCTCGACGTACCGGTCGTCAAGGTCGAGGAGATCTCGCTCGAGGTGGATGACCTCGAGGCGCGCGTCTCGCTGACGGCGCACGTGGGAAACCTGGTCGCGCTGGACGTCGGCGCCGAGGCGTATCTCGGAAAGCTGAACCTGAAGCTCAAGGGAGTCGAGGCCAAGGCGCTGCTCAAGGTCCGGCTCCAGAAGGTGTACGCGATCCTCGCACGGACGCTGACGACCATCGACCACCACCCGGAGATCCTGACCAAGGTGCTGGGACCGGCCGGGGAGGCGGTTGGATCGCTCGGCAAGACGGTCGAGAAGGCGGTGCCGTCGCTTGGGAAGACCGTCGAGAAGGCGGTGCCGCAGGTCGGCGAGGCGGTGCGCGGCGCGGCCGAGAAGACGGCGCCGGAGGTCGGCAAGGCGGTTCGCTCCACGGTGGCGCAAGCGGTGCCCGGGGTCACCTCCACGATCGACACCACGATCGACAAGGCCGCGACTGGCGCGCAGCAGGTGACCGAGAAGCTCGACGAAGCGCGACACGACGCGACGCGACCGCTGTGGTGGTGGCCGATCGCACGCGCGGCGCGCCACGCGGCCCGCTATCCACGACGCAGCGCGGCGGCGACCCGGCGGTTCCTCCACTCCCATCGCAGGCTGGCGCGATGAGCACCCACGACCACCAAGACCACGACGACATCGTCGAGATCTCGGGGTCGGCGCGCGCGCGCGAGCTGCGCGTCGACCGCCGCCCGGTCACGCGGATCGCGACGACCGGACGCGGGCACCTCATCGTGCGGCGGCACGGCGTTCCCCAGACGGGCGCGGAGGAGGGCGTGCCGTATCGCGATGTCGAGCTGTCCATCGAGATCGCGAGCGACGCGCCGGATACCGAGCGCGAGCGCTAGCTCCGGCTCGCGCACGCGCTGCGAAATCGGAGAA
This sequence comes from Kofleriaceae bacterium, assembly GCA_051952595.1. Taxonomy (GTDB): domain Bacteria; phylum Myxococcota_A; class Polyangia; order Haliangiales; family Haliangiaceae; genus JABFXX01. The sequence goes on along the minus strand of JBQCJR010000663.1, from coordinate 2,880 downwards.
CCGGGCTCGCGGATTCGCCTATGCTCTGTCTTCATGAGCTCCAAGGCGCGCTGGTGGTCGCTGCTCGTGGTCGTGGCGGGTTGCGGGACCGACGCGCCGGAGCCGGAATTCGAGCTCCAAGTCGCCATCGACGGGCTCGACCCGGTCGTCGATGCTGTGTGGCTCGGCGACGAGCGAGTCCCCGTGCTCCGACAGCAAGACGGCCTGGGCACGGTGACGCTACACCGGACGTTCGCGAGCTACGAAGAGGGTCTGGCTGCCGGGGAGCTGGTGGTCGACCTCGTCGCTGGAGACGAGGTGCTGCGCACCGGTTCGGTCGCGGTGGGCGCTTGCACGACCTGCCAGTACTCGTTCTGTCCCACCGCCGACGAGATCGAGCTGGAGCGCATCGAGTACGTCGGCGTCTACTCGGTGTCGCCGCTCAACTACGGGTGCTTCACCTGCGCGGGCGGCACGAAGCACATCAAGGCCTGTCCTTGATCGGCGCCGCGTCGCGGTTCCGGGAGCGGTCTCTCCGTCGCCGTAGCCTCGCAGAATAGCCACCGGCCGGCGGGCTCGTCAACGCGCCGCTCCATCGCGCAATGCGCGTCCGCGCCACGCGCGTCTTCGACGCACGGGTGCTAGTGTGCCCCCGTGGTGAACCGACCGAACGCGATCGCTTCCTACCGCCCGAAACACCACGTCCGGATCGTCACCGCGGCCTCGCTGTTCGATGGCCACGATGCCGCGATCAACGTCATGCGCCGCATCATGCAGGCCGCGGGCGCCGAGGTGATCCACCTCGGGCACAACCGCTCGGTCGCCGAGATCGTCCAGTGCGCGATCCAGGAGGACGTGCAGGGCATCGCGATCACGTCCTACCAGGGCGGCCATGTCGAGTACTTCAAGTACATGCTCGACCTGCTCCGCGAGCGCGGCGCGATGATCAAGGTGTTCGGCGGCGGCGGCGGGACAATCCTGCCGGCGGAGATCGCCGAGCTGCACGCGTACGGCGTGTCGCGCATCTACTCGCCGGACGACGGGCGCACGATGGGGCTGCAAGGGATGATCAACGATCTCCTGCGGCAGTGCGATTTCGAGAAGCCGGCGCCCGCTCTCGAGACCTCGCTGCCGGCGCTGCCGGCGCGCGCACCGGCCACGCTCGGCGGCCTGATCACCAGCGCCGAGAACGATCCGGCGGCGGGCGACGAGCTGCGCGCGGCGCTCGAGCCGCTGCTGGCTGCGGGGCCGCGGAGCCCGGTGCTCGGCGTCACCGGCACGGGTGGTGCAGGAAAGTCGAGCCTGGTCGACGAGCTCGTGCGCCGGTTCCTGGCCGACTTCCCGGACAAGACGGTCGCCGTGATCTCGGTGGATCCGTCGAAGCGCAAGTCGGGCGGGGCGCTGCTCGGCGATCGCATCCGGATGAACGCGATCGACGATCCACGCGTGTACATGCGCTCGCTCGCGACGCGCCAGTCGAACCTCGCGCTGTCCAAGCACGTGCGCGAGTCGATCGAGATCTGTCGCGCGGCGCGGTTCGACCTGGTGATCGTCGAGACCTCGGGCATCGGGCAGTCGGACACCGAGATCACCGAGCACGCCGACGTCTCGCTGTACGTGATGACGGCGGAGTACGGCGCGGCGACCCAGCTCGAGAAGATCGACATGCTCGACTTCGCCGACGCGATCGCGATCAACAAGTTCGACAAGCGGGGCTCGCTCGACGCGCTCCGCGACGTGCGCAAGCAGTACAAGCGCAACCACAACAAGTTCACCACGCCCGACGAGGAGCTGCCGGTCTACGGCACGATGGCCTCGCAGTTCAACGATCCGGGCATGAACACGCTGTACCGCGCGCTGATCGATCTGATCGCCGCGCGGACCGGGGCGGCGCTGCACTCGACGTTCGAGATCACCGCCGCGATGAGCGAGAAGAAGTGGATCATCCCGCCGGATCGCACGCGGTACCTCGCGGAGATCTCCGAGGCGTGCGAGGCCAACGACGCGCACGTGCGCGCGCAGGCGGCGATCGCGCGGCGGATGTACCAGCTCCACGGCACGATCGAGGCGCTGCGCGCCAACGTGGGCAAGCGCCGGATCGAGATCGTCGAGCCGCGCGGCGCGGACGACATCGTCCAGGTGACCCAGACGGTCGAGGGCGAGCCGGCGTTCCTGTCCGAGCTGGTCGCGCTGTACCACGACCTCGAGGCGCGGCTGACCGCCGAGTCGCGGCAGCTGCTCGCCGAATGGCCGGCGATGAAGCGGCGCTACGCGGCGGCGAAGTACCAGTTCCAGGTCCGCGACAAGGTGATCGAGCTCGACCTGACCACCGAGACGCTGTCGCACCTGCGGATCCCGAAGGTGACGCTGCCGCGCTACGAGGACTGGGGCGACATCTTGACCTGGCTGCTCCGCGAGGCGCCGCCGGGCCAGTTCCCGTTCACGGCCGGCGTGTTCCCGCTCAAGCGCGACAACGAGGATCCGGCGCGTATGTTCGCCGGCGAGGGCGGCCCGGAGCGCACGAACAAGCGGTTCCACTACGTGTCGCGCGGGCTGCCGGCGAAGCGGCTCTCGACGGCGTTCGACTCGGTGACGCTCTACGGCGAGGACCCGGACCACCGCCCGGACATCTACGGCAAGGTCGGCAACTCCGGCGTCTCGATCGCGAACGTCGACGACGCGAAGAAGCTGTACTCGGGGTTCGATCTGGCGTCGCCGATGACGTCGGTGTCGATGACGATCAACGGCCCCGCGCCGATGCTGCTCGGCTTCTTCCTCAACGCCGCGATCGATCAGCAGTGCGAGAAGTGGATCAAGCAGAACGGCAAGCTCGCCGAGGTCGATGCGAAGATCGCGAAGCTCTACACGGATCGCGGCGTGCCGCGGCCGCGCTATCAAGGC